>NZ_JAQNDD010000006.1:0-244171 GCF_028367635.1 Acinetobacter sp. P1(2023) | reverse complement strand
CAACACCCAAGCAGTTGTATATGAAGCATCAATCGATTCATAAACATGCAAAGCAACTTGATTTAGTTAAACGCTTAGCTAAAATGAACAGATAAAGTCAGATTCAATCAGCCCGTCTGTAAAGATTTGGAAAACGCAACGTATCACCATGTGAATAAAACGAAGCAAGTATCCATAAACAGTTGTGCTGGCGACCATAGCAAGAGTGAACCACCTGATCCCTTCCCGAACTCAGAAGTGAAACCTCTTAGCGCTGATGGTAGTGTGGGGTTACCCATGTGAGAGTAAGTCATCGCCAGCTCATTATTCTAAACACCCCCACAATTAGTGGGGGTGTTTTTTTATGCAGAAAAGATTTTAAAAATACTAAGGACGAGCTGTGTTATAAATACTAAGAAATTTAATCTTTTGAATATAAATAATAAGGAAAAGCACCTATGGTAGTTTATGGTGATTTGGGTTCGGGTAACTGTTATAAGGTTAAACTATTACTTTCCTTATTAAATATTAATCATAGATGGATTCACGTTGATATTTTAAAAAAAGACACTCAAACAGCAGATTTTTTATCTTTAAATCCTAATGGAAAAATACCTATATTAGTGCTAGATGATGGTCGTGTTCTGAGTGAATCAAATGCTATTTTAGGTTATGTCGCTGAAGGAACAAAATTTATTCCTACAGATCCTTTTATTAAAGCAAAAATGTATCAGTGGATGTTCTTTGAGCAGTATAGCCATGAACCATTTATAGCAGTTGCTCGTTTTATTAATAAATATTTAGGCTTACCAGCAGAAAGAATAGAGGAATATCATAATTTACAGCCCAAAGGCCATAAAGCATTATCAATTATGGATAATGCTTTAGTAGAGCATGACTATCTTGTTGGAAATGAATTAACCATTGCTGATATTGCCTTATATGCGTATACGCATATCGCTGAAGAAGGTGGCTTTGATTTAACGTTATATTCAAATATTCAAGCATGGTGTCAAAGGATTCGAGAATATTCAGGTTATTTAGATATGATTTAAATAAAAAAGAACTCATATAGAGTTCTTTTTTATATCTGAATGTTTGATTTAGAAGTGCGCTTCCAAGCCTATATAGGGACCTTTGAACTCAAATTTAAGATCATTATTATCGTAGTCATCTAAATCGATATTAAGTACGCGATAACCTGCTGTTAAACCAAGATCAATGAGAAGGTTATCTGCAAATTTATACTTCACTTCTGCTAATGCGTCAGTAATTCGTGCATCATCAAAGTTGGTATAGGTTGCTTCACCTTTAGCACTTAAGCCTGTAAATGGAAGTTTTACTTCTCCCGACAAATAAGCGATAGGATAAGTTTTATCAATATTCACGCGCTTACCTGTATAAGCAGTAATATCACCATTTAATACTGTTGCACCAAGACCAGCATCTACACTGACGATATTATCTAGTAATTCATAGTAAAGAATAAAATCGCTATGATCTAAATCAACTTTATAGTTGGCTTGACCTAAAGTTTCCGATTTAGTTTCCGTATCTAAATTTACGTAGCGAATTTTTGCATTTGGAATAAATGGAATTGGGTGTTCTACTGCTAATGAGATTTGAGCACTGCCTTTTTGATCTAAATCTTGATCTTCAGCTGATTGAGAAGACATATTCGCTTTACCGTCATAAAACCAGTAACCTACGTCTCCTTTTACTCCTACAAAGTCTGCTTGAGCAAAGCCACTTAAGCCCATCCCGAGCGTTAATAAAGATATTTTTAATATTTTCATTTTTACATCCGAATAAAAGAAATCTTTGTGCGCATGATATAGACATCTTGCTACAGATGCATTGATAAAAAATAAAGATCTGATACGTATAATAGGAATAAATTTTTATAAATAGAAAAAGTTTATTTATTTCAAATAATTATTATTAGATGTTTAATTTAGAAGATTCTGATTAGCTAAAAATTTTAGTATAAATTTTGTCATTTAGTTATATGAGGGTATTAAGTCTAATTTGAAAATCAGAGAATTATGAATAAATTAGTGGATAAGTAAAGTAATTAAGGAAGCGTTTTTAAGGGTTGGAAGAAAATGTCATTGAACAATAAAGTTGAGCTACAAGTAGTAGAACGTAAATATAAGCTGAAAAATAACCAATTGTGAAAAAAACTAATAAAATTCGTAAAATTTCTGACGGAAATTACAGTAAAAAGAAATAAAAACAGGTATTGTTCAGCTATATAGGGGCAAAAAATGGACAAAAATCTTTAAGGAAGAATTTTCTATTTTTGCTTGTTTGTTAAGGGAATAAAAATACTCAAAAGGTTCGTTTTATTTTCTACAAACACAAAAGTATTTTTTGGTTCTTTTTTTGCATGCGGAATAACAATCAACAATAGCAGTAAAAATAAGTAATCTTTTAACATTAGGTGTTCTATGACAGATTCTCGTGAAAACTGGACGTCACGATCTGGTTTTATTATTGCAGCCGTTGGTTCGGCTGTAGGCTTAGGTAATATCTGGCGCTTTCCATACGTTGCTTATGAAAATGGTGGAGGAGCGTTTCTTATTCCCTATCTATTGGCACTCATTACTGCTGGTTTACCGTTACTATTTTTAGATTATGCGGTAGGTCATCGTAGTACTAACTCCCCTCCTAAAGCTTATCGCGCCCTATTTAAAGGCGGAGAAACATTAGGTTGGTGGCAGGTTTGTGTCTGTATCATCATTGGTTTGTATTATGCAAGTGTACTCACCTGGGCTGGTAGTTATGTTTACTTCTCTATTGGTCAAATGTGGGGAAGCGATCCGGAAGGTTTCTTCTTTAATACCTATTTGCAAACCACAAAAGCAACCGGTTTTGATTTACAGTTTGTAGGTCATTTATTCTGGCCGATTGTTGGGATTTGGGCACTTACTCTCATCATTCTTTATGGTGGCGTGAAAAAAGGTGTGGAATTATCAAATAAGATTTTCATGCCATTATTATTCATTCTCTTCACTATTTTAGTGATTCAATCATTACGTTTACCAGGTGCAGTTCAAGGCTTAAACGCTTTCTTTACGCCGAACTGGTCAGCAATGATGGATTATAAAGTTTGGTTAGCAGCTTATGGCCATACCTTCTTCTCACTATCTGTTGGCTTCGGGATCATGGTGACTTATGCATCTTATTTGAAACCAAAAACGAATTTAACGGGTTCTGGTTTAATCGTTGGTTTTGCAAATGCATCAACAGAAATTCTAGCTGGTATTGGTATTTTTGCTGCGCTTGGCTTTATGGCACATGCGGCAGGTACAGAAGTTAAAGATGTGGTGAGTGGCGGGATTGGATTAGCATTTATTGCCTTCCCTAAAATTATTTCAAGTTTAGGTACAGGTGCCGATTTATTTGGTTTCTTATTCTTCTCTTCGCTTTTCGTCGCAGGTATTTCTTCGATGGTAAGTATTTTGGAAGTACCTATTGCAGCAATGCAGGATAAATTGAAATGGGGTCGTAAAAAAGCTGTAACCATTATTGGTGGTGGTAGTGCGCTTGTATCAATTATTTTATTCTCAAGTGTAAACGCAATTAAGTTAGTTGATATCGTTGACCACTTTATCAATAACATCGGTATTATTGGCGGTGCTTTACTTTCTATTATTACCGTGGCTTGGTTTAAGCGTTCTGCTTTAATGGAACTTCGTGATCACGTGAATCGCATTTCAACTATTCAATTAGGTAAGGGTTGGGATTTCACTTTAACAGTCATTACATCATTAATCTTGTTAACTACACTCAGTATGACTGTATTTAATTTGATCAAAAATGGCTATGATACTTATAGTATGAGCTTACAAGGTATATTCGGCTGGGGCAGTGTGATTTTCTGTGCAGTCGTTGCAATCGTTTTAAGCAAAATGAAAGATCGCTAGGAGGATAGAATAATGAATACTTCAGCAATCGTGATGATGGTAATTTCGATGGTGTTTTTATGGGGTGGGTTGGCTTTATCCATTCTACATTTATCGAAGCATCCTGAAGAGTTAGATGATGTTCTAGAAGAAGTAAAAGATCAGCACACACTTTGATACTGATCCAGTAAAAAAAGCAGGCTCTAAGCCTGCTTTTTTTATGTAATTTTCTGAATTTTACAATAATAAAATCCATCACCAGACTGCGCTTGTGGCAGTAATTGTCTGCCATGGGTTTGCTCGATACCCCAAGCTGCTTCGATTTTCACTTCTTGTGCCTCAGCATGTTCTGCAAAGAAGTCGATCATCTGCTGTTCATTTTCAGCTTTTAAAATTGAACAGGTAATGTAGAGCAATGTGCCGTCAACTTTGAGTTGTTGCCACATGTGGTTCAAGATTTGCTTTTGCAGTTCAATGGTTTGCGCTATATCGCTAGATTGGCGCAATAGGCGTATGTCAGGATGACGACGAATTACACCTGTTGCAGAGCAAGGCGCGTCAAGCACAATACAATCTACTGGCTGTGCAGGCACCCATTGGGTTGCATCGGCTGCCAAGATTTCTGTATGGCTTTGGTCTAGCTGTAGTCGGTTTAAGTTCTCAGTCACACGGACTAAACGACTCGGGTCCTGATCAATGGCAATAAGCTGAGCAGGTTTAAACTTTTCGAGTAAATGAGCTGTTTTACCCCCGGGGGCAGCACATGCATCAATAACTGTTTTATTGTTTAAATCAGGCAATAGGGTGGCACATAGCTGTGCATGTTCATCCTGTACCGAGAACCAGCCCTGTTCAAAACCAGGTAACTGAGTGATTTGTACAGATTGCTCAAGAACAATACCTGCTTCAGACAAAGTACATGCACGTGCCTGAATTTCTAAACTCTGTAATTTTGCTAAATAAGCATCACGGCCAATATGTCGTTGGTTCACTCGTAAGGTTAAAGGCGCAACTTGCTTCAAAGATTGGCAGAGCACTTCGGTTTGTTCGCCCCAATCCTTTTTTAAGCGTTTAAAAAGCCAACTTGGTAAGCCATGTGCTTGTTGTAAACCTTGCTCGAATTCATCAGTTTCACGAGTAGCTCGGCGCAAAATAGCATTTACAATGCCACTGAGTGCAGGGAATCCAAGTTGTTTAGTCGCATCTACTGTTTCCGAGATGGCAGCGTGCGCTGCAATACGCGTGCATAAAACTTGATAAAGACCAACGTATAGGCAGGTTTCTACTGTCTCATTGTTTAAAGGTTTGCTCAGCAAGGGTAAGCTAATTGATTTAAGTGCAAACCATTGGCGCAATGTACCTAAAACGAGCTCATGAAATAAAGCACGATCGCGCTCTGCGACTTGATTGAGCTGTGTATTTAAAATACTAGCCAACGATTGACCTTGCTGTACTTTTAGTAACGTTTGGACGACTTGAGCACGCAGGTTAAAACGTGAAGAATTTGAGGTAACCTGACTCATGGCAGAATTTGTCCTACGTGAAGTTTTTGAGTTTGTGCAATTTGCTGAGCATTTAATGCTTTGCCACCCGGCCATTGCACGCTAGTCAAACAAATAAATGAATCTTGACCACAAGCAACGTGTACGCCTTGTTTATCGATTGCAATAATTTCACCAGCTTGAGCATTTGCTTTGCTTTGACTAGAAATTGTTGAATTCCAAACACGCATCGCATTATTTTCATCAAGTTGAACAAACGCGACGGGCCAAGGATTAAATGCACGGATATTTCGGTCAATTTGCACAGCTTCATTTGACCAGTCAATACGAGCTTCTGATTTCACTAATTTATGTGCATAGACCGTTAAGCTTTCGTCTTGAACTTCGCGTTCTGCTAAATATTTTTGTAGTGTTTCTTCCGACTCGAGTACCGCACAAATTGCCGTTGCACCTTGAGCGGCTAGTTTGTCGTGTAAAGTCGCTGATGTATCTTCGTTAGTGATTAGGCAATAGGTTTTATACAGCATATCGCCTGTATCTAAACCAGCTGCCATTTGCATGATAGTGATTCCGGTTTCTTCATCACCCGTTGCAATTGCACGCTGAATTGGTGCTGCACCGCGCCAGCGTGGTAATAGTGAACCGTGAATATTTAAACAGCCATATTTCGGTGTATCGAGCACAGTTTGTGGAAGGATCAAACCATAGGCTGCAACCACCATGACATCAGCACCTAAAGCAGCCAGTTCTTGTTGAGCTGCTAAACCTTCTTCAGTTGAAGCTTTGAAATGAAGCGGTTGATAGACTGGAATATTATGTTCAAGTGCAAGCTGTTTTACAGAAGATGGCGTTAGTTTTTGTCCACGACCCGATTTACGATCTGGCTGAGTATAAACCGCGATAATTTCATGGGAAGTTTTTAATAAAGCCGCCAATGCTGTTGCAGCAAATTCGGGGGTGCCAGCAAAAATAATTTTCACAAATGCAATCCAAAAAGAGTTTACGCGTAGTATACGTGAAAAACGATTGAAGCCCTAAACTCATGGAGATTGAGCGTTTTAGTTTTTAAATAGTGAACAAAAAATTATTGAAAAACTTTTATTGATAAAAAAAGGTTATGAAAAAATAAAAAATTATTCATGTAAGTTTTGCTAAATATTGACTGACTATTACTGTTCTTGGCTTTCCGAATATTATTTGCTTCTATAGAATGGAGAATGATCAAATTAGATGATGAGTCAATATTCCGACTGATCTAACGCTATATCAGTATCATTCGCCAGAGCGGGAAAAATTCTGCTCAAGCACAACTTGTTGGAAACACTAATGCCTGACTATCGTTCAAAAACATCGACACACGGAAGAAATATGGCTGGCGCACGTGGCTTATGGCGTGCAACAGGAATGAAAGATGAGGATTTCGGCAAACCGATTATTGCGGTGGTCAACTCATTTACTCAATTTGTGCCGGGCCATGTACATCTTAAAGATCTAGGGCAGCTTGTCGCGGCAGAAATTCATGCAGCAGGTGGTGTTGCTAAAGAGTTCAATACGATTGCAGTTGATGACGGGATTGCAATGGGGCATGACGGCATGCTTTATTCACTTCCATCACGTGATTTGATTGCTGACTCAGTTGAATATATGGTGAATGCACACTGTGCAGATGCCATGGTGTGTATTTCAAACTGTGACAAGATTACTCCGGGAATGCTGATGGCTGCGATGCGCTTAAACATTCCTGTTGTTTTTGTGTCTGGCGGACCAATGGAAGCGGGTAAGGTCAAGTTCCGTGGTAATGAAAAAGCGATTGACCTTGTAGATGCAATGGTTGTTGCAGCTGATGAAAGTTATACAGACGAAGAAGTTGAAGAATTTGAACGTTCGGCATGTCCAACATGTGGTTCATGTTCAGGTATGTTCACTGCAAACTCAATGAACTGTTTAACCGAAGCTTTAGGTTTATCTTTACCGGGTAATGGTTCGATTGTTGCGACGCATGCAAACCGTAAAAAATTATTCTTAAAAGCAGGTCAGCTTATTGTTGAATTGGCTAAGCGCTATTACGAACAAGAGGATGCAAGTATTTTACCTCGTTCGATTGCAACAAAGGCTGCATTTAAAAATGCAATGACCCTCGATATTGCAATGGGTGGTTCAACCAATACCGTTCTGCATTTATTGGCTGCGGCAAGTGAAGCGGAAGTGGATTTTACAATGGACGATATTGACGAGTTATCACGTCGAGTTCCTGTATTGTCTAAAGTAGCACCTGCAAAACAAGACGTTCATATGGAAGATGTACACCGTGCCGGCGGTATTATGGCCATCTTGGGTGAGCTTGATCGCGCGAAGTTGCTTGATGTATCGGTGCCGACTGTACATGAGAAAACTTTAAAAGATGCATTAGATAAGTGGGACATTATTCGTACTGAAGATGCAGACGTTTACGAATTCTATCGTTCATCTCCGGGTGGTGTTCCAACTCAAGTTGCGTTCTCGCAAAATCGTTACTATTCAACGTTAGATGGCGACCGTGAAAAAGGCGTGATCCGTAATGCAGAACATGCTTTCTCTAAAGATGGCGGTTTAGCAGTTCTATACGGCAATATTGCGCTTGATGGTTGTATCGTGAAAACTGCGGGTGTTGATGAATCGATCTTGAAATTTACGGGTACAGCGCGTGTATTTGAGAGCCAAGATGCAGCTGTAGATGCAATTTTAGGCCATGACATTAAAGCTGGCGATGTGGTTGTAATTCGTTACGAAGGCCCACGTGGTGGTCCGGGTATGCAAGAAATGCTTTACCCAACCAGCTATCTTAAATCGAAAGGTTTAGGTAAAGACTGTGCATTAGTAACAGATGGTCGTTTCTCTGGTGGTTCATCAGGTCTTTCGATTGGGCACGTTTCACCAGAAGCGGCTGAAGGCGGTGCAATTGGTTTGGTTGAAGATGGTGATACTATTGAAATCGATATTCCAAACCGTACCATTCACTTGAATATTGACGATGCGACTTTAGCGCATCGCCGTACAGTTCAAGAAGCGAAAGGCTGGCATCCGAAAGAAGAACGTAAACGTAAAGTATCAAAAGCGTTAAAAGTTTATGCAATGCATACAACAAGTGCAGCGAAAGGAGCTGTACGCGTTCTATAAAATATTCAATTTTAATAATTGAGTAGGAATCATGCACCCTTTAACACGATGAATTGCTATCATGTTAGGGGTGCATTTTTCATGTCTGGTAAAAAAAATCAGCTTGTAGAAAAAGGTGTTTTTAGATCATTCTATGGGTTTGCCATAAAATGGTGATAAAATCTTCACCTACGTAGAAACTTGCTAAAAACATGACTTATTTTCTGCGTAAACTACGGTAGTTATATTTCATCTCGACTACTGTTTTACCTTGCACTATGATCAAAATAATCTTTGATCTCGCTTAGGATTTAATTTTTAGAGGCACAACTCATGTCACTGCTACGCCGTTGGTTTGACCCTATTCGATCGAGCTGGTTTTACCAAAAGCCTTCTCGTCAAGCGGTGTTACCCACGGAAAATGGTTTAAGTATTTATTTACGACTTGATGATGTGTATAGCTATTTGGCTGTTCAGCAATTGTCTCAGCTAGATGAAATTTTAAGTGATGAACTTAAGCCTTTAAAAATAATTATTTCGCATACGGCTTCTGAACCTCCAAACAGCATGTCGCATGAAGAGTGGCAAAATTATTGTTTAAATGATGCCAAGATATTAGCCAAACAACATCGTTTCGGTTTCGATGAATTTCCAGAAATCCCAAGCCCAGAATCTTTAAAACAAGCGGCAGTCATATTAAAAAGAACCCCATTACAAGGTCAGAATTTCTTCCATTTACTAGAAGATATTTTCCACATGCTTTGGCAACAACAATATGGAAAGTTACGTACTTTACATGCCATGGCAGTTAAACATCAGCTTCCTCAACATTTCTCGGAACGTATTTTTACGGATGAGCCTGTACCTGCGGCATACTTTGAATTTGGTGGACGTAAATATCACGCAGTAGATGATTTATTACGTTTGACTCGTCGTTTGAAGCAGCAAAAGCTACTGACTGGTAATCCGATTTTTTTAATTAATCATATCGAATGGCGTGAACATTTGATTAACGATGCTGAGGCGCTTACCGAGATTCAGACGCTTCACCCTGAGCTTGATGTCTATATTGCTTTAGAAGACCCAATGAGTTGGTTGTTACTTGCCTATATCAAGGAAGAACTGGCCGATTATTATGATATTCAACTAAAAGTTTACCCTTTAAGTTATCAAGGTCGAGATTGGTTTGACTGGAGTTTGGCGACACGTGTTTCTAAAAGAACAGGTGTGGCCTTTACGCCGTTTTGTCGTCCTACCGAGGAAAGTACACTGGAAATGGCAAAGCTTTTCTATAGTGTGCAAGAAAATCAGCAAATCGATACGATTTTTACGATCCTTCAAGCGGTTTGGACAAAAGGAAAAGATCTATCTTTCTTAAAGCATTTTCAACAGTTACAGCAACAGTTGGGAATTGAGCAGCTAACCGACCAAGATGTGCAATCTGTTTTGGCGCAAAATGATGCCTTGTGTAAAGATAAACATCAGCCTGATTTACCTGTTTTAGAATTGCGTATTGATGGTCAGACTTATGTATTTAATAGCTTGTATCGTGTGTGGATGATTGAAAGTATTTTTAGCAATGTATTAGAAGAGAAATATAAAACAGCCTCAACTTTTAATTGAGGCCCACTTCTAAAAACAAGAATAGGGCAAAACCTGTTTTTTCCGTAGCATAACCTTGTAGGAAACGGAGATAAACAGTGACATTTTTAGCAATTATTATGGTGGTGTTTGCCTTTGCGGGCATGATTAAAGGCATGATCGGTTTAGGATTGCCCGCGGTATCGATGGGTTTACTCACTATCGCAATGAGCCCTTTTCAGGCAGCATCTCTGCTCATTGTTCCCTCAATGGTCACCAATGTCTGGCAACTTTTTGCTGAAGGACATGTCTGGGCGTTTATTCGCCGTTTCTGGACGTTGCTTGTCGGCATTATAGTAGGTTCAATATGGAGCTTTTTACCTACTTTAAGTCAAAGTCATGGGCATAGTAGTGAAATTTTATTAGGGTGTATGTTGGCCTTATATGGACTCTATGGGCTGTGCGTAAAGAGACTTCCACACTTAGGAAAGCATGAACGTTGGCTATCACCAATTATTGGATATATCGGCGGGGCAGTAACTGTAGCAACAGGTGTCATTATTATTCCAATCGTTCCTTATTTGCAGTCTTTGCATTTAAAACGTGATGAGTTGGTACAGGCATTAGGTTTAACGTTTACTATCTCTACCATTTGTCTTGCAGTGTTTTTACACCATAACCCTATGTCGGGAATAACACTGGACTATCGTTTATCGTTTGCTGCATTGTTGGCAGCGCTCGTTGGAATGTGGGTGGGTAAAAAAATTCGTTACCGCTTAAATGAGCAAAAATTCCGTCGTATATTTTTTATAGGCTTGATGTCATTAGGTCTTTATATGGTTTTGCATTAAGCCAATTTTTCAGGACGATGCTGCAATAAAAAATCTGCAAACTGTTGGTAACTGCTAGGCAGCTGGTTGAAATTTTGGGTCGCCAAAAGCAGTTTACGATTTGCCCATGCACCTTGCAGTTGAATGGAATGAAAATCATAGTTTGATTGCAAACGCTGTGCGGCACGAGCTGGCATAATCGCAATTCCAACGCCTTTGGCAACGACCTCAGCAATCGCCCCAAAGTTAGGTAAGCGCAAACGGTACTGTATGTTAAAGCCTAATAACTTAGCTTGAGTTTCAATGGACTGTTGCAAAGAGTGATGGGACTTAAGACCAATAAAACCATAGCTTAGAGCCTCTACCAAGTTCAGCTCTTGATATTGAGCTAACTCATGCGTAGTAGGACAAATCAAGACTAATGGATCACTCGCAAATTCTTTCGTTTGCAAATGTCTGGTATCAAAAAAACTGGAGACCAGTCCAAGACTTGCTATACCTTGCGTGAGTGCATCTACAATTTCCGAGCTTTCTGCTTCATGTAAATCAATATTCATTTCAGGATGAAGCACTAAATATTGAGGTAATAACGGAGGCAAATATTCGCTTTGTGCGGAAGAGTTACACCAAAGTGTTAATGACTCTGATGTAGGTGGCCTAAAGCGCTGCATTTCTTGTTCGAGTTGATCTTTTTGTGCTAAAAGCTGACGAGCATGTTCTACAAACGCGTGTCCTGCTGTGGTGAGTTCTACGCCAGTAGTTTGGCGAATAAATAAGGGCGTTTCAAAATATTGTTCGAGTTTTTTTATACGTTCACTGGCGGCTTGAAGTGAAATTGCAGAGCGGTCTGCACCTTTGGTTAGACTACCTGTAGAGACAATATGAAGAACCAGTTGTAAATCAAAAAAATCAAAACGCATGACAGGAAACGTATTGAAGAGTAAAAAGTCATCATACTAAATCGTAATGAAAAAAGGCAGCTTGCGCTGCCTTTTTGAATTTAAGTTTTATCTTTTAAACTAAACAGCCAATTTAAAATAATGGCTGCAAAAGTTGCGGTACCAATACCACCTAAATTGAAATTACCGAACAATAATTCAAAGTTACCAGCACCTAAAATAATCGTGACTGAAGCAACAATTAGATTTTTATTGTTAGAAAAATCAACTTTGTTTTCGATCCAGATTTTTGCACCAGCAATGGTAATTAAACCAAACACAACAATAGATGCGCCTGTTAAGACCGCACTTGGAATGGTACTAATTACCGCGCCAAATTTTGGAGATAAACCTAAGAAAATTGCGAAGATACCCGCAATTACAAAAACAATGGTTGAGTACACACGAGTGACTGCCATCACCCCAATGTTTTCGCCGTAAGTGGTCATGCCCGGAGCACCGACACTACCGGATAGCGTTGTTGCTAAACCATCTGCGACAAATGCTTTGCCTAATTGTGGAGTCAGATTTTCACCAGTCATTGCGCCAACAGCTTTAATATGACCTAGGTTTTCTGCTACTAAAATAAGCGCAACAGGCGCAATAATTAGCATAGCCTTAGTGTCAAAAGTAGGATGTGAAAAGCTTGGAATTCCGAACCATGCAGCTTGTGAGATCTGGCTAAAATCGATTGGTTTACCTAAACCTAGTCCATTGGTGGTGATGGCATAAATGACATAAGCCAAAATCAAACCAACCAACAGAAGTAGACGCTGCAATAAGCCACGCGTAAAGACTGCAATACTGCCCATACAAAGTACGGTAATTAAAGCCATCCACATTTCAAATGGTTGGCCTGCAACGCCTTTAATGGTAACAGGTGCAAGGTTGAGACCAATAATCATCACAATGGCGCCAGTCACTACAGGCGGCATGAGTTTTTCAATCCAGCGCGTACCCGTAAGCATCACAATAAAACCGATGATGGCATAAAAAACACCACATGCTACGATTCCACCTAAAGCTATCGATAGATTTGGATTGGCACCCGAACCTGTAATATGCCCGGTTGCAGCTGCAACCACACCAATAAAGGCAAAACTTGATCCTAAATAACTCGGAACACGACCACCTGTAATTAAAAAGAACAGGATGGTACAGATTCCAGACATTAAAATAGCAAGGTTAGGATTAAACCCCATGAGTAATGGTGCTAATACAGTTGCTCCAAACATGGCAAATGCATGTTGAATACCTAAAATAGCACTTTGAACGGGTGGGAGATATTCATTGGTAGAGACCGGCCGATGGTCAACGTCACCTTGGTAAGGCTGCCATTTGGGAAACCAGTTGGACATAAAATAAGCTCATTATTTTTTAATTGGTGCAATGATACTCTTTCTTGAGAATGCATTTAATCTCTAGAGAGAAGTATGTATGTGAAAAGCAATTATTTTTTAACGATCGGTATAATTTGATGGTTTCTAAATATAAGGAATTAGTTATTTTTTTATCATAAAAATTAATTTTTTGATTTTAAAAAAAATATTATAAAAAATAGAAAATCGAGGAAAATTTAAGAAATATAGAGAACTTTGCAAGTAAAAAGCAGCACATCATGATGCACTGCTTTATAAAACAATCGGTAAAATCAGTTTAGCCTGTATTACGTAAACCAGCCGCGATACCTGCAATACTCACCATAAGTGCATGGTCAACAGGGGTATTCTCTGCCTGACGTTCAGCGAGATAATCACGACGACGTTTCATGAGTTCAGCTTGTAAAAGATGTAAAGGCAATAAGTATGGTTTACGAACCTGCATAGACTGATCGAGAACTTCATTATTGCTAAGAAGCTTTGATTCATCTTTTAATGCAAGCAAGGTTTCCACAGCATCTTTTAGACGTTGGCGTAATTGGTTGCCAAGAACTTTCAAATCTTCATCGTCAGTCAGATGAGACTCGTAATAGAGTGCAATGTTGGCATCGGCTTTAGACAATACCATTTCCAGCATATCAATGAGTGTTTGGAAATAAGGCCATTGCTGGAGCATTTCATCAAGTGTCGCTTTTTGTTGATCGGCAATCACTTCATTAATTGCTGCGCCAGTACCTAACCATGCAGGTAACATCAAACGGATTTGTGTCCAAGCAAATACCCATGGAATCGCACGTAAAGACTCGATGCCCCCACTTACTTTTCGTTTTGCAGGACGCGAGCCTAAAGGCAACATTTGTAATTCAAGTTCAGGTGTAACCGTACGTAAATACTTCACAAAATGTGGGTTTTCACGAACTGTTTGACGGTAAACCTTAACAGAATGATCAGTCATGCGGTTCATGAGTTCACGCCATTCGGTTTTAGGTTCCGGTGGCGGTAATAAGGTCGCTTCAAGTGTTGCTGCGGTATAGATCTCAAGGTTTTGCATAGCAATGCCTTCTAGACCAAATTTGAAGCGGATCATTTCCCCTTGCTCTGTGACACGGATTGCACCAGAAATTGAACCAGGAGGTTGTGAGAACAACGCCTGTTGGGTTGGAGCACCACCACGGCTAATTGAGCCACCACGGCCGTGGAACAGCGTTAACTGTACGCCGTGTGTTTGAGCAATTGCAGTTAGCTCTTCTTGAGCACGATATTGCGCCCAGTTGGCAGACATGAAACCCGCATCTTTTGCAGAGTCGGAGTAACCGATCATGACTTCGTGTTTACCCTGAATGTGCTGTTTGTACCAATGCATATTGAACAGCGTATTCATGGTCGTTGCAGCGCCATCTAAATCTTTTAAAGTTTCAAACAGAGGAACTACACGTAAAGGATGTTGAATGCCAGCTTCTTTTTGCAATAACAATACAGCCAAAACATCGCTTGGATATTCAGCCATAGAAATAATATAAGCCCCTAAAGACTCAGGTGGTTGGTCTGCCAAAGTACGCATGGTTGCAAATACTTCTTGAACATCTGGATGTCCAATCAAACTACCTTCAGGTTCATTAATGTATTTCGGTAGAAGTGGACGTTTGCTTTGTAATTCCTGAATGAGGAAGTTTTGGCGCGCTTGTTCGGTCCATGACTCAAAATTACCCAAACCTAGATATTCGGTAATTGCTGAAATCGCTTGACGATGACGACCTGATTCTTGGCGAATATCAAGTTTAAGTAGTTCAATACCAAAACAGTTCACACGGTAAATAAAGTCGAGGAGTTGACCATTCGCAATTTCAGGCAGATTACTATCGATTAAAGAGCGGTAGCACAACAATAGTGGCTGTAAAAGCTCATCTTTGCTTTTAATGACATTGCTGTCGTCTGCTTCTAAGCCTTGTAAGCGCTGAGCTAACCAATGACGAGTTGCTTTTAAACGCTCGCGTGTTGCACGTAAATACTCACGATAAGGTTCGGCATGGTGACTACCAATTGCCTGAATCATTTCTTCAGAACATGTCTGGATTGAAAGTTCCCAACGTAAGTTTTCGATATCTCTTAGGTAGAGGTCAGCAGCTTGCCAGCGTGATAACCAGAGCACTTCTTGGGTAATTTGATGCGTAACATTTGGATTACCATCACGGTCTCCACCCATCCAAGATGCAAAACGTACTGGTGCAATGTTCAATGGTAAATTGAGTTGGCAATTTTCTTGAACCAACTCATTTAATTCGCGAATGAATTTAGGTACAGCATTCCAAAGTGTTTGCTCAATTGTGGCAAAACCCCATTTTGCTTCATCGACTGGTGTAGGGCGATGCTGTCTGATTTCATCCGTTTGCCATGCCGAACTAATTTGTTGCTTTAAGTTGGCAAGTGCATTTTGACGTTCGCGTGGTGTGAGTTTTTGCTGATCAAGCTGCGATAGGCAAGCATTAATATCATCATATTTTTGGATCAGGGTACGACGGCTCACTTCTGTTGGATGCGCCGTAAGTACCAGTTCAATCTTAAGATCACAAATTTGCTGGAACAGTTTTTCTGTCGAAATACTTTTATCTTTAAATTTTTGAAATAAGTGAACAAGGGGATTCGGAGAGTTTGCATCCGAATCAAATTCTGCCTGTCTGCGGCTACGCACCACATGATATTGCTCAGCAATATTGGCAAAATTTAGGAAATGAGAAAACGCGCGGGTAAGAGGAAGTAATTCTTCATCGGGCAGTTCTAAAAATAATTGTTCTAGTTGCTTTTCGGCTTCAGCTTGACCATCACGTGCACCTTTGGCAAGAGCACGGATTTGTTCGATCTGATTAAACAGTTCTTGTCCTGCATGTTGTTTTAGGGTTTCACCTAACAAGTTGCCAAGTAAGCGGACATCCTCACGCAGTGGCGCATCGATTTGCTGAACCATGCTATTTTTCTCCTGTTCTTATTCTTATCGAATATAGCGCGATTAGCGAACATTCCAAGCTTTGAGCGTAAGAAAATGTGAATTTTTGCTTAAAAAATAACATTTAATTCGCATGTTGAGGCTGAAAAGATGACATGCACTCAGCATAACTTTTGACAATCGGACTTTGGTTTAATTCTGGTATTTGAGCAAGAATAAATGAATTGCATCTTGAATAATTTGTTCAAGCTCGTGCGCATTGGGTACAGCAATGATGCCCAGTAAAACCTTCTGGTGACGTACACCAAGCAATAAAGACAAAAGAAGCTCGGTTTGATAGGTTGGGTCATCGGTTTGAATAAAACCTAATTGAGCTGCTTTTTGCAAAAACTCAGTTAACTGATTTTGCAGTCGAGTATGAGATGCATCAAAAAACTGTAGGGCGAGTGGACTTTGTTCTGCTGCAAGTTCAAATAAAACATGTTCAAGTTTAAGTGCCTCAGGTGAGTAAATAATTTGCAAGGCGCGTGAACACACAATAAAGAGGGCTTGATAAAAATCTGCCGATGCATCTAATTCAAATTGTTTAGTACACAGTGTCTCTTCACAGGTTTCTGTAATCGCACAGATAAACAAGTTGGCTTTGTCTTGAAAGTGGTTATAGACCGTCAGTTTAGTTACACCTGCTTCCTGTGCAATCTGGTTCATGCTGGTACCGTGATAGCCAGATTTCAAAAAAATAGCTTTAGCGGCTTGTAAGATACGAGCACGTTTTTCTAGATCTTTCGGGCGTCCACTTTGATTAACTGTTTGCACAAAATCCTCTAAATAATAATTTAAAAAATAAACACTTACATGTTTTTTTTAATTAATGTACCAATGGGTATATTAATTAAAAAATAAACGAACTATGATGCAAGCATATTGTGCCTTAAAAAATCAGTTTGAATAAGAGCGATAAGATATGAATGTGTTAAAACCTCTCATCATGAGTATGGTGATTGTTTGTATGGTCACATTAATGGGGTGTAGTAAAGAAACTCCAAAAACAGAAGAAATACCTTATGTGATGGTGGCACAGCCCTTAACCACACTTAATGAACAAAAAAGCTATGCAGGGGATGTTCAAGCGAGACAACAAACGGCTTTGGCATTTCGGGTAGGTGGACAAGTCACGGCTCGTTATGTGGATGTAGGCGACCGGGTTAAAGTAGGACAAGTATTAGCAAAGCTTGATGTGGCAGATGCTCAGCTACAATTAAATGCTGCTAAAGCTCAGCTAGACAATGCACAGGCTTCAGCAAAAACGGCAGCAGATGAACTTAAACGCTTTCAGCAATTACTCCCGATTAATGCTGTAAGCCGTTCGCAATATGACACTGTAAAAAATCAATATGACGCGGCACAAGCAGCCTTACAGCAAGCTCGTTCTAACTACGAAGTGTCTGCCAACCAGACAGGTTATAACCAACTCGTTTCTAACAAAAATGGTGTTATTACGGCGCGAAACATAGAAATTGGACAAGTGGTGGCAGCAGGCCAAGCTGCTTATCAACTTGCTATTGATGGTGAACGTGAAGTTGTCATTGGTGTACCAGAACAAGCGGTTAGCGAGATTAAAGTTGGCCAATCTGCTTGGATTACCTTGTGGTCTAAACCGAATGAAAAATTTGCCGGATATGTTCGCGAAGTTTCTCCCGCAGCGGACCAGTCCCGTACTTTTACAGTGAAGGTAGCACTTAAAGAAGGCCAGTCTGCTATTCAGCTTGGACAAAGTGCACGCGTATTTTTTAGTTCGACTCAAACCAACGTGATGAGCGTACCACTTTCGAGTGTTTCAGCAACAGATAACCAGCCTTATGTGTGGGTGGTTAATACAAATCAAACTTTACGTAAAGTACCTGTAACGATTGGTGCATATGGCAAAGATAGCGTACCTGTTATATCTGGTTTAGCTCCAAATGATTGGGTTGTGATTGGCGGCGTACATTTGCTACGTGATAAACAAAAGATTCACCCGATTGACCGTGAAAACCGTGCGGTGAAAATTCAGGGAGTGAAACAGCCATGAAATTCAATCTCTCGGAATGGGCATTAAAAAATAAAGGTCTGGTCCTTTATTTTATGCTCTTGCTTGGCATTATCGGTGCGATCTCTTATTCAAAACTCTCACAAAGTGAAGACCCGCCATTTACCTTTAAAGTCATGGTTGTACAAACCTACTGGCCGGGGGCAACTGCGAAAGAAGTTTCAACGCTGGTGACTGACCGTATCGAAAAGGAACTCATGACAACAGGGCAGTATGACAAGATTATGGCTTACTCCCGTCCGGGTGAGTCAATGGTCACATTCGTTGCCAAGGATTCACTGACTTCTGACAAGATTCCTGATGTTTGGTACAACGTTCGTAAGAAGGTGAATGACATTCGCCATGAATTACCAAATGGTGTACAAGGTCCATTTTTCAATGACGAATTTGGAGACACTTTCGGTAATATTTATGTTCTAACAGGCAAAGACTTTGACTATGCGCTTTTAAAAGAATACGCAGATCGTTTGCAATTACAGCTTCAAAGAGTCAAGGATGTGAGTAAGGTCGAATTGATTGGCCTACAAGATCAAAAAATCTGGATTGAGATTTCTAACACTAAAGCGGTACAGCTTGGAATTCCGGTTACAGCAATTCAAGAAGCCTTACAAAAGCAAAATAGTATGGCAAGTGCTGGCTTTTTTGAAACGGGCACAGACCGTATTCAAATTAGAGTAAGCGGTCATTTACAAGACATTGAGGAAATTAAAAAAACACCTTTATTGGTTGGCGATAAAACCATTCAACTCGGTGACGTTGCGGATGTCTATCGTGGTTTTAGCCAACCTGCTCAACCACGTATGCGTTTTATGGGTGAAAATGGTATTGGTATTGCCCTATCCATGCGTAAGGGCGGTGACATTATTGCCTTAGGTAAAAATCTGGAAACAGAGTTTGCCCAACTACAAAAGACCCTACCTCTAGGTATGAAACTGCAAAAAGTTTCCGACCAACCTGTAGCAGTACAACGTAGTATTCATGAGTTTGTGAAGGTACTCGCTGAAGCAGTCATTATTGTCTTATTAGTGAGTTTTTTCTCTTTAGGATTCCGTACGGGACTGGTTGTCGCTTTTTCTATTCCTTTAGTTTTAGCAATGACCTTTGCGGGTATGAATCTATTCGATGTCGGACTGCATAAGATTTCACTGGGTGCCTTAATTCTAGCGCTGGGTCTATTAGTCGATGATGCCATTATTGCTGTCGAGATGATGGCTATTAAGATGGAGCAGGGCTATAGCCGAATAAAAGCTGCCGGATTTGCATGGAAAACCACAGCATTTCCAATGCTCACCGGAACACTGATTACTGCGGCGGGTTTTTTACCTATTGCGACAGCTCAATCTGGTACAGGTGAATACACTCGCTCTATCTTTCAGGTAGTAACGATTGCCTTATTGGTCTCTTGGGTGGCAGCGGTTTTATTTGTACCTTATTTAGGTGAAAAGCTATTACCTGATTTTACCAAAACAGGCCATCAGGCACCTTGGTATGTTCGCTTATGGGCAAGATTAACTAAAAAGCCGCAACCGCAAACTGTGGCCATTTCTCAGGAACATCACTACGATCCTTATCAATCTAGTTTCTATTTACGTTTTAGAAAGATGGTCGAGTTTTGTGTGACCTACCGTAAAACTGTAATTGCGACTACGGTGGGTATTTTTGTGCTATCTGTGCTGATGTTTAAACTGGTTCCGCAACAGTTTTTCCCACCTTCGAACCGTGCCGAAATTCTGGTCGATTTAAAACTTGAAGAAGGTGCTTCTTTAACAGCAACAGAACAAGCTGTAAAAAAAGTTGAAAACTTCCTGTCTCAACAAAAAGGGATTGATAACTATGTGGCGTATGTCGGTACAGGTTCACCACGTTTTTATTTACCGTTAGACCAGCAATTACCGCAAGCCAGCTTTGCACAGTTTGTTGTACTTGCTTCATCGCTTGATGATCGTGATGAAATTCGACGTTCGTTAGACACACAAATTAAGCAATTACTTCCGCAAGTTCGTACTCGCGTGTCATTACTGGAAAATGGCCCACCTGTTGGTTATCCATTGCAATATCGTGTTTCAGGGGAAGATTTGAATCTGGTGCGTAAAGAGGCGCAGCAGGTCGCTAAGGTGATGAGTGAAAACCCGAATACCACTAATGTACACTTAGATTGGGGTGAGCCAAGTAAGATCATTTCCATTCAGATTGACCAAGACCGTGCTCGACAAATGGGCGTATCGAGTCTGGATTTAGCGAACTTCATTAATGCATCAATTACGGGTAGTGCGATTGAGCAATATCGTGAAAAGCGTGAACTCATTGAAATCCGTTTACGCGGAGACCAGGCAGAACGTGTTGAAGTGGCTTCATTGGCAAGCTTAGCTGTACCTACGAACAATGGAACGACAGTACCTTTAGCTCAAATTGCAAAAATTGAGTATAAGTTTGAAGATGGTTTGATCTGGCATCGTAACCGTTTACCGACTATTACAGTTCGCGCAGATATCCGAACTCAACTACAGCCCGCTACAGTGGTTGGTGAGTTAGCTGAATCAATGGATAAGTTACGCGCTGAATTGCCAAGTGGCTATCTCATTGAAGTGGGTGGAACCGTAGAAGAGTCTGCACGTGGGCAAAATTCGGTTAATGCGGGTATGCCGCTCTTCTTGGCTGTGGTCATGACATTACTTATGATTCAGCTCAAAAGCTTATCTCGCGCGACCATCGTGTTGTTAACAGCTCCATTGGGTTTAATTGGTGTAGTTTTATTTTTACTGTTATTTAACAAACCATTTGGCTTTGTGGCCATGTTGGGCACAATTGCACTCTCTGGCATGATCATGCGTAACTCGCTTATTTTGATTGATCAAATTGAACAAGATAGGCAAGCAGGACATCCAACTTGGGAAGCGATTATTGAAGCGACAGTGCGTCGATTCCGTCCAATTATTTTGACTGCTTTAGCTGCTGTTCTGGCCATGATTCCACTTTCACGGAGTATTTTCTTTGGTCCGATGGCAGTTGCGATCATGGGCGGCTTGATTGTTGCCACCTTACTGACATTATTTTTCCTACCTGCACTGTATGCAGCGTGGTTTAAGGTGAAAAAAACCGCATAAAATACATAAATTTTTTGTGAATAAAGGTGCGAAATATTGAAAACTCCAATATAGTAGCACCTGTCTTTACACAAAAAATACAGGAATATTTCACTGCATAAAAAATAGGCAAAATGCAGTGAATTGAGGTGAAATACAGATGGGGCAAGACCATATCGAACAGCATCGCCGTTATATAGTAATTTCTTATGCGTTCATGTTTCTTGCATTGTTTACGGTTATTTTTGCGGCCTTTGCTTATTTGGTCGCTCGTAAAGTAGCAGTGGTAGATAATGCTGAAGTTTGGATACATGCGCATGCACTATGGATTATGCGCAACGGGATTCTATTTCTTTGTATGGCAATTTTTGCTGTGGTCTGGTTTATTCCGCTCTTCTTCTTTGCATGGGACAGCAATCTTTGGGTCACAGCCTCTACAGTTGCTGGTGTAGTTTTTAGCGCTATCGCGTGGTTATTTTTATTAAATGCATGGTTAAAAGGCTTGTCTAAATATTTAAAAAATAAGGCAGTTTTTTAATATATCTATTTTTTGAACATTTTCCCCTTGTAAATTCGGCTAAAGTCCCCCATTTAGTCGGCAATAGAGTATTGATAAAATTCCGTGAGGAGCACCGCCAAAAATGGCTAAACGTGATTATTATGAGGTTTTAGGCGTTTCAAAAACCGCAAGTGATGATGAGATCAAAAAAGCCTACCGTAAATTGGCGATGAAATATCATCCTGATAGAAACCCTGACAATGCCGAAGCTGAAGAGAAATTTAAAGAAGCTGCTGAAGCTTATGAAATTTTATCGGACAGTGAAAAGCGTAGCATGTACGATCGCATGGGTCATAATGCGTTCGAAGGCGGCTTTGGCGGCGGCGGTGGCGGCTTCGGCGGATTTAGTGCAGAAGATATTTTTAGCCAGTTCGGTGATATCTTCGGTGGTGCATTCGGTGGTGGCGGACGTCAACAACGTCAACGTCGCGGATCAGATCTACGCTATGTCATGGAACTTACCCTTGAAGAAGCTGTAAAAGGGGTGAAAAAAACCATTACCTTTACTGCTCCTGCACCATGTGATGTGTGTGATGGTAAAGGTTCTAAAAATCCAAAAGATGTTGAAACCTGTAAAACTTGTCATGGTTCAGGACAAGTACGTATGCAGCAAGGTTTCTTCTCTGTACAACAAACATGTGGTACTTGTCGTGGTCAAGGTAAAATTATTAAAAACCCTTGTCAGGCATGTCATGGTTCAGGTGTGGCTGACCGTCAACAAACGTTGGAAGTTACCATTCCAGCGGGTGTAGATAATGGTGACCGCGTTCGTTTGAGTGGTAAAGGCGAAGCAATTCGTGATGGCCAATCAGGTGACTTGTACGTTGAAGTTGTAGTTCGTGAACACGAAATTTTCCAACGTGACGGTGCAGATCTTTATATGGACGTACCAGTAAGCATTGCTGATGCTGCACTTGGTAAAGAAATTGAAATTCCAACTCTGGAAGGCCGTGTTAGCCTGAAAATTCCTGAGGGAACTCAAACAGGTAAATTATTCCGCTTACGTGGCAAAGGCGTTCGTCCAGTACGTAGCAGCATGGTGGGTGATTTACTCTGCCGTATTGTGGTCGAGACTCCAGTCAACCTAAATTCTCGTCAACGTGAATTACTTAAAGAGTTACAAGCTTCTTTTGATGGCGAAGACAGTGCTTCTTCACCGAAGAAAAAATCATTCTTTGATCGTTTGTTCGATTAATGCTTGATTAGACAAAAAATTAAAAAGAAGGCGGATATTGATAAAATATCCGCCTTTTTATTGCGCTGATCTATCTTATTATTTTTATTCTGCTGTTGTTTCTCTAATAATCGGGTCAATATCTTCAACTTTAACGTCAGTGTTAGCATCAGTTGCTATAGTTTGAGCTGTAGGTATTGCTGTTTGAGTAGTTACGTTAGTTGTAATACGTGCTTTAGATAAGCTTTCTAATGTGTCTCCTGGCTGGATTGCTGGCTCTGCAAATGCCATTGAACTCATTATCCCCATCATCACTGTAAAGCCAATAATTCTCGAATGCATGCTGAACTCCTTATAGTCATCTTTTTTTCATTCGTGGCCCGTAGTGTGCAGATCAATTCTTTAACTTTTGTGAAAACAGATTAAATTTCAGTTCATCTCAAAAAATAATTTTTACTTTTTATCGGGAGCAAAGAGTTTTGATATAGTAGACAAATTACGTAAAACAGAAGATTGAGAAGGATTATGTCAGCAGCTCCACGCATTGGTATTTTAGGTGCAGGCGGTCGTATGGGCCGTACGCTTATTCAAGCAGTTCAACAGGCAGGTTATCAATTAGCTGCTGCAGTAGAGCGTCCGGAAAGTAGTTTGGTGGGCACTGATGCAGGTGAGCTTGCTGGTATTGGTTCAGTGGGTGTAAAGGTTTCAGGAAACTTGGCAGATGTTTTGAAAGACTGCGATGTAATCATTGATTTTACCGCACCAGTTGCAACTGCTCAGCACTTAAAGCTTTGCCGTGAAGCTGGGGTTGCCATGGTTATTGGTACAACAGGTATGTCAGATGAGCAAAAAGCTGAGTTAGACGAAGTTGCTACTCATACACCTGTGGTTTACGCTGCGAACTATTCTGTGGGTGTAAATGTATCAATCAAGTTACTTGAGCTTGCAGCAAAAGTATTTGGAGATACAGTAGATATTGAAGTGATTGAAGCTCATCACCGTCATAAAGTAGATGCGCCGTCAGGTACAGCGTTAATGATGGGTGAAGCGATTGCAGATACTTTAGGCCGTAACCTAAAAGAAGTTGCTGTATATGGCCGTGAAGGGCATACGGGCCCACGTGATCGTCAAACGATTGGTTTTGAAACTATTCGTGGTGGTGATATTGTTGGCGAACACACGGTTATGTTCATTGGTGAAGGTGAGCGCGTTGAAGTGACTCACAAAGCAACGAACCGTATGAACTTTGCTGCTGGTGCAGTGCGAGCTGCTGCATGGGTTGTGGGCCGTGAAGCACGTAAATATGACATGAAAGATGTTTTAGGATTGAACGACGTACAGGTTTAAAACCCTGTACGCATTCCATGTGTAGCGAGAAAAACAAGATAGAGCAGAACATGAATAAAAAACAAATTGCCTTGACCACTCTTCTTTGCTTGAGCAGCCTCTGGACGGGGGCTGCTTCTACAGAAAAAGCTAAACTCAGCTTAGACCGCAATAATATTAAAGTCTGGACGTATCAAAAGACAGATAATCCAGTCTTTCAATATAAAGCAGAAACGACTTTTGATGTGCCACTTGAACGCGCTGTCGCTGTGATTTTAGATGTAAATCGTGCCGATCAGTGGGTGCCTTATATGGGCAAAGTTGAGATGTTGTCTCAAGATGAGAAAAAAGGTGAATTCACACTCTACATGGTGTTAGATTTTCCATTTCCTTTAAAAGATCGTGATGTGGTTGTAAAAGGAAAAATGAGCAAAGCCACAAATGGCGTTGTGACAATTAAAAATACAGCAATTAGCGGAAACTATCCGATACAGCCCGATGTTGTACGCTTAACTCGTTATGAAGGGGATTGGACGTTCCAGAAACTTGCAAATAATAAGGTGAAAGTAACCACAAGTGGTTATGCAGATCCTGCTGGTTCAATTCCATTGAGCTTTGTGAATATGTTTGTTCAACAACAGCCTTACCAGATGCTGCTGAAAATGAAGCGGGAAGTGATGAGCCCGATTTATGAACACCCGAAATTACCAGAAATTTTAAAATAAATAGCTTAAAAAAAAGCGCCTGATTCAGGCGCTTTTTTTATTAATCTGAACACTGTTGTAATGTTTGGACAGGGCTACTTTCGCGTTTGATTTGGAATAAAACCAATAACAAACCTAACCCAGCCAACAATGCACCAGCAAATGATACTGCGCTATAGCCCCAATCTAAATCGAGTACTAATGCTCCTGCTGCGGCACCGACTGCATTACCTAAGTTAAATGCACCGATATTTACTGAAGATGCAAGTCCAGGTGCTTCATGAGCGACTGACATGACACGCATTTGCAAAGGTGGTACTAAAGCAAAGGTTGCTGCACCCCAGATGACTAATGCAATAGCTGCTCCAATCTGGCTTTGTGCAAGGATGGGGAAAGTCACCATCATGATAATCAACAGAACCAAGAAACCAATCAAAGTTTTGTTGATGGATAAGTCTGCAAAGCGACCGCCTAAATGGTTACCAATCGAGAAACCTACACCAATCAACACCAACATGAACGTAATGAAGGTCGGTGAAGCATGGGTAAACTCAGTCAAGCTTGGCGCAATATAGGTATAAAGCGTAAACATTGCACCTGCACCGAGTACAGTGGTGAGTAGCGCAAGGACCACAGGGGTACGCGTTAACACCTTCAACTCGGCTTTCACATTTGGCTTTTGGGCAACCATGCCTGATGGCAGGGCTTTCCATAAAGCGAGCATCGTAATCACACCAAGCAAGGAAATCGCAAGGAAAGACATACGCCAGCCAATGTTTTGCCCAACCCATGTTGCCAAAGGTACACCCCCAATATTGGCAATGGTTAAGCCCATAAACATGGTGGCTACAGCGCTAGCTTGTTTATGGGCGGGCACAATGCTTGCTGCCACAACAGAGCCAATCCCGAAAAAAGCACCATGATTCAGGCTTGTGATGAGACGCGCACCTAATAAGCTCATATAGCTTGGTGAAAATGCTGCGATCAGGTTACCTATCGTAAAGATCGCCATAAGGAAAATAAGCGCATTACGTCGTGCAAAACCACCAAACCAGAGGGTCATGAAAGGTGCACCGAGCATGACGCCAAGTGCATAACCTGTAATTAACATTCCGGCCGTTGGAATTGAAATCCCTAAATCATGAGCGATATTTGGCAGCAATCCCATTGGTGAGAATTCAGTAGTGCCAATGGCAAAGGCACCAATTGCCAATGCCAATAACGAGAACGCCGTATTTGATTGAGTGTTCATGAGTTTAGTCCCAAACTGGTGCCCATGGCTCTGGGCTAACTTCACGACTGTTACGGTCGAGCTCAGCAATCATTTGCATTTCAGCTGAAGTTAACTCGATATCCTGTGCTTTTAAATTACTGATCAGGTTTTCACGTTTAGTCGAAGATGGAATAACTGCAAAACCACGTTGCAATGCCCATGCCAGTGCAATTTGCGCTGTCGTTGCTTGATGTGCTGCTGCAATCTCCGCTAAAACAGGGTCTTGAAGCACTTTACCGTACGCAAGCGTCATATATGAAGTGACATCAATATTCTTCTCTTGTAAGAAATTCACAAGTTTATGGTTTTGAAGATAAGGACTTAACTCAATCTGGTTGGTTGCAATATGCTCTGCACCAATTGTGTCAATCGCTTGTTGGGTAAGCTCAATATTGAAATTTGAAATACCAATTTGTTGAGTAAGACCTTGTTGTTTTGCTTCAAGTAACAGTTGCATGATTTCAGGAATTGAAACGCCTAAATCTGGGGCTGGCCAGTGAATCAAAGTGAGGTCGACATGGTCAGTACGAAGCTTTTCCAAGCTCTCTTTTAAGCTCGGAATAAACTTATCTTGAGCAAAATTATCTACCCAGATTTTTGTGGTTAAAAATAAGTCCTGACGTGATACACCGCTTTCGGCAATAGCTTGACCAATCGCCGCTTCATTGTCATAAATTTGAGCCGTATCAATTGCACGGTAACCTACATCTAGTGCATTTTTAACAGAATCAATCACCGCTTGTTCTTTAAGACGGAAAGTTCCTAGACCAAAACGAGGGATATTCATGTGTTCACCTGAATTTAAATAATTGTTTAACTTGAGGTGCATTTTGCTTTTTTTATTGTTGCGAAAAAATAGATGAATAAGCAAAATATCTTTGATCATTAGTCAATAATGGAATAAGACATGAAATCAACAATTGAAGAATTGGTTGCCTTTATCACAATTGTTGATACAGGTTCATTTGTAGCGGCAGCAGAACATCTAAAACAAACACCTTCAGGGGTTAGCCGATCTTTAACACGCTTAGAGGCGAAGTTAGATGTGACTTTATTAGAGCGGACTACGCGTAAACTGAAACTCACCCAAGAAGGGCAACAGTTTCTGGTAAAGGCTCGTAAAATTTTAAATGAATTAAATGCGGCCGAAGAAGAATTACAAAAGTCTGATCAAGGTACTGCCGGTCTTATTCGTGTTGATTCTGCCACACCATTCGTTTTACATGTCATTGCACCATTAATGCATAAGTTCCGCGAGTGTTATCCTGATATTGAAATTGAACTCAATAGTAATGATCAGGTGATTGATCTCTTGCAGCATAAAACCGATGTCGCATTTCGATTTGGGGAACTTAATGATTCAAGTCTTCATGCCAAATTAGTATGTAAAAGTCGTTTATATATTGTGGCAAGTCCTGACTATTTAGCGATTAAGGGAACACCGACACAACCTGAACAACTCGAACAACATGATTTAATTGGTTTTACTAGACCTTCATATATCAATAGTTGGCCGATTAAAGTCGGCGATGAATATTTTTTTGCACAATCAAAAATTAAAGCATCGAGTGGAGAGACAGTACGCCAACTTACGATTAGAGGACATGGTATTGCACGTCTATCGGAATTTGAAATTTGGAAAGATATTGAAGAAGGGCGATTAATTGCTTTATTTGAAGACCAAATTGAACATCAATATCAAAGCATCCATGCTGTGTATTATCAACAAGAGCATCTACCAAAACGAATCCGTTTATTCATTGAATTTTTGGCAGAACGGTTAAAAGATGGCTTTAAAAACGCTCTCTAAAAGAACCATAGACATCACTTGGAAAATGAACTTCTAAAAGAAGAGTAACTTGTCCTTGTGATGTTTGTTGCGACAGAAAATAACTTTTTTGCTGTTCTCGGCAGCTAAAGTACAATTTTGAATAAACCGAGTTCATCATCACAACTTCATTTGAGTTATTACGTTTATATTGATAATGAGAAATCGTACTGGTCTTGTCATGAGTGCTTTTCTCCATTTTATAGTCTTGTTGGTTAGTCATTTTTAAATAACCTTCAATGAGACTTTGACAAACCGCATGTCGGTACTGCTCATCTTTTGGATGCGGTTGGCAGCCTGCTAAAAAAATAGAAAATAAAAATATAGCTTTTAATTTCATGATCTTGCTACTTTGTAAGTTGATTTCCATAGCCTAAAGGTGTTCTATAAACCAGTACAGATACAGAAATTTTTAAAAAAGCAGCACAGAATGACTTTCCAATATCAGACTCTTGCCAATCAATTAGCACATCGAATTTATCAAGATGAGCTTAAACCTCATCAGAAGCTTATTTCTTTACGTGATTTTGCTCGTCAGCACGGCATTAGTTTAAGTACAGCAAAAAGTTGCTATGAATTGCTTGAGGCGAGGGGACTCATTTATGTAAAACCGAAGTCAGGTTATTTTGTGGTCGCACGCACTCAATCTGGTCCTATTCCTGATAGCCCAGATTTTTTGTCTTTACCTCGACAAGTCTCAAATCTAGAGCTGCATAACCAAATTCAAGAAGCTGCATTACAGAGCCATCTCGTACCTTTGGGTTCGATTCAGTTAACGCCTCATTTCATTCCAGTGGAAGGTTTACGTCGTTCTATTCAAAGGTCTTTAAAAAATTGCCAGCCACAAGACTTTCTTTACTGTAATAAACAAGGGCATGAGCAATTAAGAAAAGCACTATCTGATCACTGGCGTGAAGACGGTATCTTTATCGCAGCAGAGGATATTTTTATTACCAATGGTTGTATGCCAGCCTTGTCTTTAGTGATTCAACATCTAACAGACGTCGGGGATAGTATTTTGATTCCGACGCCTACTTTTAATGGGCAATTACAGCTTTTAGCAGGCTTAAAACGGCAGATTATTGAAATTCCTGCACATCATCGAGGTATTGATCTTGAGCGCTTAGAATCATTTATGAAGCAAGGTTTGGCTAAAGTTTGCTTAATGACAGCCAACTATCAAAACCCTTTGGGATATTGCTTAAGTAATGCAGAAAAACAAAAGATTGCCGAATTAGCTGCAAAGTATCAGTGTTTTATTATTGAAGATGATATTTATGGGGAGTGTGGTTACAGTGGTGAGCGACCATTACCTATACGTTATTGGGACCGTGAAGGCTATGTGATTTGGTGTGGATCAGTTTCTAAGTCATTGTCGAGTGCGTATCGGGTAGGGTGGTTCTGTTTAAGTGTGAAGCTACAGCATTTAAGGCTTGAGCTGTTGGCTAGTAATATTGGAGTGAATACACCCCTACAATTAGCTCTAGCTGATTTTATTTATAGTCGTGGTTATAGAGAACATTTAGAGCAACTACGACCAAATTTAATGCGCCAAGTCGAGGAGTACCGTAGTTGTATTTTAAATGCCTTTGAAGGTATTCCAATTGCGCTGAGCCAACCAGAAGGTGGTTATGCATTATGGATGCAATTACCTAAAACTGTAGATAGCTTGGCGCTCTATTACACTGCAAAATCACATGGAATTACTGTAGTTCCAGGTCATGTTTTTGGTGAGGATGAACGATATCGGCATTTTATTCGTTTAAATGCAGGCCATGAGCTAACAGCGGATGTCCGTCAAGCGATTAAAGACTTGGCGGACTGGTCACGACAACAGATGAAAACGGTAAGTTAATTTTATTCTGCGAAGTCTGCTTTAAGCACAATACGGTAGCGTGCCTGACCTGAGTGTAGACGTTCAATGGCTTCATTGAGCTGTGACATTGGAAATAGCTCAATTTGAGGCGCGATTTTTTTACGTGCAGCAAACTTTAAAAGCTGACGTAGTGCAGCAGGTGAGCCTGTAGGTGAACCAGTCACTGACTTAGCGCCATCAATGAGAGAGCCGACAGAAACAGGAACAGGCTCCAGCGTGAGTCCCAAGAAGTGTAAAGAACCGTTTGGTGCTAGCGTAGAAATGAAAGCACGCCAGTTTAAGGTCACATTCACAGTACTCAGCAATAAATCAAATTTACCCTTTTGAGCTTTTACTGCATCTGTATCGCGGCTATTTACCACATGGTCGGCTCCCATTGCTTTGAGTTCTTCTGTTTTATCTGGGTTAGAACTAAAAGCAGTGATTTCACAGCCCCAAGCTTTGAGTAGCTTAATAGCTATATGACCTAAGCCACCAATACCAATCACACCCACGTGATGTGTTGCCTGAATTTTGTGTTTGAGTAACGGATCAAAAACAGTAATTCCACCGCAAAGTAGAGGGCCTGCACTTTCAGCGTCTAAATCGTCAGGGAGGGGAATAACCCATTGCCAACCTGCACGGACCTTATCGGCAAATCCACCGGCATGTCCCACGATTGTTGCGACATTTTCGCCCGTACAAAGTACTTGCTGACCACCAATACATTCATCACAGGCTTGGCAACTTTCAGCTGTCCAGCCAATACCAACACGTTGCCCAATTTGTAGACCTTTGGCTTCTGAGCCCAAAGCAACAATTCGTCCAATAATTTCATGGCCCGCAACCACAGGGTATATAGTTGAGCGCCATTCGTTGTTAAGAACAGCAATATCGGAATGACATAAACCACAATATTCAACTTTTACCTCAACCTGATGCGGTTGTAATTCACCTGCATCGAATTGGTAAGGAACTAGTTTTTCACCTGCCTGCATTGCAGCATAAGCCTGAATCGTATTATTGCTCATCGGAACTCCTTAAGCGGATTTGAACCGTTCTGGTGGGTTATGAAGCCTTGAATTGACAATTATTTTCATGATCATCGACCATACCTACTGCCTGCATAAAAGCATAGCAGGTGGTTGGACCGACAAATTTGAAACCATTCTTTTTAAGCGTTTTAGAAAGCTTTACGCTCAGTTCGGTTTGAGCAGGGGCCTGACGGTAATCTATAACATCATTGTGTTGAGGCGTTGCATCTACAAACTGCCAAAGCCATTTAGGAACATCACCAACTTGTGCTTTGAGCGCTTGCCAAGCAATTGCATTATCACGAATGGCTTTGAGTTTGCCTAAGTGGCGAATTAAGCCTGCATCTGATAATTTTAATTCTAAAAAATCATCCGTAAATGAAGCAATTTCTGCAATCGGGTGATTAAAAAAGTGCTGACGATAGCTTTCTCTTTTTTTCAGTACGGTAATCCAAGATAAGCCGGCTTGTTGACCTTCAAGACAAAGCATTTCAAATAGTCGAGCTTCGTCGTGTTCTGGTTTACCCCATTCTTCATCATGATAGGCAATATAAAGTGGATCATTGGAACACCATCCGCAGCGTTGAGTTTTCATGATGATGCTCCTTATATTTATCTTAGAATTTTAAAGTTTGAATAACACCCATTCATTTGGGCGAGTGTCCCAATAATATAGTTCAGCTTGAGTTAAGTCTTCAAACTTTAGCCAAAAGTCTTTACCAACTTTATCTGAAAAACCAGTACTGATTAGTAGGGCATCATCGCTGATTTCCATGATCCAGCCTTGATAGCTATTGCCATTTAAAATGATCTTTTGCTGGTTACCAGACTCGGCAAACTCTACTAAGCGATTGATCAGCGCTTCCGACATAAAATGTTCCTAGCGTAAATATGAATAAGGATTAACTGCACCACGTCCTTTACCGTTGAGGTAAAGACCATAATGAAGATGAGGTGAAGTATAACGCGCATTGCCAGTATTGCCGACATAGCCAATTAGTTCGCCCTTTTTGACGTAGTCACCTACATTTAAGCCACGTTTGTGTCCATCAAGATGAGCATAATAATGCCATGTCCCTGCCGGGCCTAAAATCCAGATGACTTTGCCACCGAGATTATTATTGCGAAGATCGGCAACGAGCCCTTCGGTTGCACTGTACACTTTGGTTCCACGTGGAGCCAAAATATCAATTCCTTCGTGACTGCGCCCCTGACTACGAGCCGCACCCCATGTGTCTTTTAATTCATCTCGATCGATACCCTTTACTGGTACAGGTAGTCGATTTGGAAGCTGCATACTTTTAAGTTTAAAGACCTGAGCAGGTGGAAGTGGGGCAGGTTTTTTAGGTGCACTGGCACAGGCAGCCAATAGAATAATCAGAAAACCAAGTGAGAAGTGAGAAACAAAACGTCGCACGAAATACTCCCTGTCACAGCCATATCAAAATTATTTTACTCACTATGTCACGAACGGCTTGTCGAGATCAATTTTTTCATAGCGGTTGGAACCCCTCTGGCAATGGCTTGTTCTGGACTTAACCATTGGCCTTCAAGTTCAATGGCTAGATGTTCTTTTTGATCAGGTTCCACGTGGAACGTGTGAGCATTAAGTAACCATGTAAAGTGTGTGAAGCTATGACTGATCTGAAAGGTTCGTGGTTGAGGCTGTAGTTTAAATTGCTGGCTTAAGCTCAGTCGATCATGTTCATTTTCTAAAATAGGTAAACAGAATAAACCACCCCATAGGCCATGGGCTTGGCGTTGTTGCCAGAACCATTCATCTTCACACTGAATAATAAGAATATCTGCTGTTTTAACAGGTGGTGTTTTTTTCGGTTTCTTAAAAGGTAATTCTTGCTCTAAACCTTGCTGATAAGCCTGACAATGTGCTTGCATTGGACAGTATAAACATAGCGGTTTTTTAGGCGTACAGATGGTTGCGCCAAGGTCCATAATCGATTGAGTGTAATCATGATTACGATGTGTCGGGCAAAGCTCTGCAGCGAGTTTCCACATTTCACGTTCGTGCTGTGGTTTACTTAAGTCATCTTCAATGGCAAAGAAACGAGCTAAGACACGTTTCACATTGCCATCCATAATGACGCCGTACTGACGTAGACCCAAAGACATGAGTGCACCTGCGGTAGAGGGACCAATGCCGGGTAGTGCAATCCATTCTTCTAGTGTTTTAGGAAACCTGCCTTGCTGAGTGACAAGGCCAGCAGCTTTATGCAAATTGCGTGCACGAGCGTAATAGCCCAGACCCGCCCAATAAGGAGCGACTTCATCCCAAGTTGCATGACCTAAAGCTTCTACTGTTGGGAAGCGTTCCATAAAGCGGTCAAAATATTGCAGAACCGTTTTCACCTGAGTTTGCTGCAACATAATTTCAGAAACCCAGACTTTGTACGGATCATCTGCAACTTGCCAAGGCAAATCATGACGACCATGTTGATCGAACCAGTTTAAGAGGGCATCAGAAAAAGAAAATTCAGGCATGAACAGCTATAGAAGAGAAGTAAGGGCTAAATTATAGCTGAAATTTAGATGAAATTTTGTTTAAAGCAGGCGAACAGCGAGAGTATGTTAAAACAGAGATTACCAGATAATGAGTAATCTCTGTTTCATGTATAAAAAAGGATTAATCCTTTTGTATGCCCCAACGTTGGTCGAGTTTCAACGGTTGGTTTTTGTAGTACGGAATGACATGAATGTGGAAATGATCTGAATTTTGTCCGAACACTTCACCATCATTGAAGCCGATATGGAATCCGTCTGGTTGATGGCGAAGCTGTGTTTCGTGACGAGCAATTTCAAGAAGTGTAAGTAGCCCTTGGTGTTCTTTAGATGTGATGTCAAAAAAAGAACGAACGTGGCGTAGGGGTGTTACTACACAGTGGCCTTTAGATAACGGATTAGAATCAGGCAAAATTACAGCAAATTCATTTTTATCAATGATGTCATATTCATCAAATTCGCAATACGGACATTTCTTGTCAGTCATTGTTGTATCCTCTCATGTTATTCCATTAAACCCCGAGTGCGGGAAATAAGACTAGGCTTTGCTCTAGCTCAACGGGAGTATAGTTATTGAAGTATGGTTTAAAAAATACAGTAAAAATATTGCAAAGTCATATACATTTAAGGGAGCAAATGCGAAAAAGTCATTTGCTCCAAATTTGCTTCTTTTATTTTAAAGTACGATCTAGCAAACCGTACATTTTAGCAAGGCCTTGTTTTTCCGCTTCGCTGCTGTAGCCAAGATCTACACCGTTCGCCTTAGCTTTTTCATCTGCAAGCGGGTTACTAAAGCCATGTTTAGCACCTTCTAAAACCACTACTTCGTGTTTAACCTCAGCAGCTTGCATTTCTTTTTCAAAATTAGCAACATCTTCTAAGGTGACCATACTGTCTAGTTCACCATGTAGAACTAAAACTTCACCTTGAATGTTACCTTTTTGAGCAGGCGCCTTCGGTGCTAATGTCGCATGGAATGTTACGACTGCTTTAAGTGGTGCACCTGAGCGAGCAAGGTCTAATACAACTTTACCGCCATAGCAAAAGCCAATTGCGGCTAGTTTATCGCTATTTACTTCTGGTTGATCAGCAAGCGTTTGTAGCGCTGCGTTAGCACGATCAGTAACTGTGTCTAATTCTTCAAATGTCTGCATCATCCATTCATAGGCTTGAGCTGCAGTTGAGGTGACTTTTTTATCGCCATACATGTCAATAGCAAGAGCGGCATAGCCGTGTTCAGCAAGTTCGCGTGCGCGTTGTTCAGTATATTCATTACGGCCCCACCACTCAGGACCAATAATGATACCTGGTACAGGTTTTTCACTCTCTGGAGCTGCAAAATAACCAATTAATTGGCTGCCGTCTGGTGCAGTATATTGAATTTCACGGGTTTTAATTGCTGTACTCATGACATTAATCCTGAAATTTAACTCGATTTAAACACGCTTGATTAAAGCATAAAAAGGTAAAATTAATATAAATAACTATGTAAGAATCTACATCAAAAGAAAAGATAGAAAACCTCAGGCAATAAAAAAGAAGGAAACCGGTTCCTTCTTTTTTATGTGCTAATGATTAGATTAGGTTCTGCCTCGCGAAATGAAACCAATAACAGCGAGAATTACAGCTATGACTAATAAAATCACGGCAAAGTCTTTAGATAACCCTGCAACACCACCAAACCCTAATAGACTGGCAATGAGTGCAATCACTGCAAAAATTATTGCCCAACGGAACATATGCTGTCCTCCTTATTTTTTCATTGTTGTTTAACTATAAAGCTTGTTTTTTGAACCGAATGTGTCGTTTATGTGGTTGAAATGTATATTAAACAATCATTTTGTGATTCTAAAAACACGACTTCTTTTTTTAGCACCATCCACTTCAATGTTATACTCCTACACTGTTTCAACTATTCAGCTATTAAAAACCTATGTCTACCGAGACCTCACTTCGTCCATTGTTTTGGAAAAATTACACGCTTGAGCAACTGACTCAGGCTGAGTGGGAAGCTTTGTGTGATGGGTGTGGTTTGTGCTGTCTGGTTAAGCTAGAAGATGAAGATACCCATGAGGTGGCTTATACCAAAGTGGCGTGTAAGTTACTTGATTGCAGTACAGGGCGTTGTTCGGATTATCCAAATCGTCAGCAGCAAGTGCCAGACTGTTTACAGTTAACGGTAGAGTCTTTAAAGACCATTCACTGGTTGCCATCAAGCTGTGCATATAAGCGTTTAAATGAAGGCAAAAATTTACCTTCATGGCACTATTTAAATACGGGTTCGAGACAAAGCGTAGTTAAGGCGAAAAAATCAGTTGCAGGACGTTGTCTATCTGAGGTTGATGTCCATGAAGATGAGCTTGAAGATTATATTGTGCGATGGGTGCGTTAATTCGCTCTTAAAAGAGAGGTTTTAATTACAGCGTATAATAAAGCAACACTTTTATCGTAAATTTTTTGCTCATCTCCGTTATATAACAATAAAAACAAAAGGAGATAAGAATGATGAGACGATTAGTAGCCCCCTTATTATGTAGTAGCTTTTTTTTGTTAATGGCCTGTGGGTCTAATAATACTAATTCAAAAAATCTTGAACAAAATACGTCTGCAAAAGCAGAGCAGCCCGCCTTAACCAAACAAACTTATCAATCTGAAACCTTTGCCCATTTCAATGAACCGTGGGCAGTGACCAGTCTGCCTGATCAACGTTTATTAGTGACTGAACGGCAGGGCAAATTAAAAATTTTTAATCCTAAAAATAAACAAATGTTGGATGTGCAGGGTGTTCCAGCGGTGAACTATGGGGGACAGGGTGGCTTAGGAGACGTTGTTTTACACCCAGACTTTGCTAAGAACCACTGGGTTTACCTCAGCTATGCCATGAAAGGACTGGGCGGTTCTGGCGCAGTGATTTCACGTGCTAAATTAGATTTATCTAATCCTCATCAGCCAAAACTTATAGATGTGAAGCAGATTTGGCAGCAAGTGCCCAAAGTTTCAGGGCAAGGCCATTATGGGCATCGCATGCTTTTTGGTGCAGATGGTAAGCTTTGGGTCAGTTCAGGTGAGCGACAAAAGTTCGATCCTGCCCAAAACATGAAAAGTAACTTGGGCAAAATCTTACGTTTAAATGAGGATGGTTCAGCGGCTGTAGGTAACCCATTTTATAAGCAAGGTGGGGTTACTGCTGAAATATGGTCACTGGGACACCGTAATCCCCTAGGTATGGCTTTTGATCACCAAGGACAGCTCTGGGTAGTTGAAATGGGACCTAAAGGCGGTGATGAGCTTAATATTATTACCAAAGGCGAAAACTATGGTTATCCAATCGTTTCAAATGGAGACCATTATTCAGGTCAACCTATTCCAGATCATCACACTCGCCCAGAATTTAAAGCGCCTGAAATTGATTGGACCCCTGTAATCTCTCCATCGAGTATGATTATTTATCGCGGTCAACAATTTCCTGCATGGCAAAATAAAGCCTTAATTGGCGGGCTATCTTCTCAAGCAATTATTGTGGTGGATTTAGAGCAAAAGCCTGTGAAAGAAGTGCAAAGACTAGAGATGAAGCAACGTATTCGTGGGTTACATGAAGCACAAGATGGTTCAATTTGGGTAATTGAAGACGGCTCAAATGCACGTTTACTAAAGCTCAGTAAGAAACCCTCTTAAAGCTAGGAAATACTTGTAAATAAAGGGCGTGTCTCATAGATTCAAATTGTAGATTTCTGTGAGACACAATAGACTATAGAGAAAAGACGATAAAGCTATTTGAGATGTCAGACACCCATATTCCACTTCCCGAACGCCTGCGCCCAAGAGACTTGTCTGAAATTATTGGGCAAGATCATTTATTAGGTGAACATGCGCCCTTACGTCAAATGATTGATCAGGGTCATTTGCCTTCTATTATTTTTTGGGGACCACCAGGCGTTGGCAAAACAACAATTGCTTTGCTTTTGGCTCAAGCGATAGACCGCCCATTTGTGAGCTTATCTGCGCTGAATACGGGCGTGAAAGAATTACGTGAAGTGATTGCAGAAAGTGGCGATTTACTAACACCAGTCGTTTTTATTGACGAAATTCATCGTTTTAATAAATCTCAGCAAGATGCTTTATTGGGTGCAGTTGAAAAAGGCAAAATTACCTTAATTGGTGCGACCACTGAAAACCCATCTTTTGAGGTAAATAGTGCACTTTTATCACGCTGTCAGGTTTATACCTTAAATAGTTTAGACAGCGAGGCAATTCAGTCTCTCATTAATAATGCGCTCCAAGCCGACAAATTTTTAAAAGACCGTTATATCCATATCGAAGAATATGACGCGCTCATACAGTTCGCAGCAGGCGATGCTCGTAAAGCGCTTAATTTACTGGACTTAATTGCAAGTACTTTTGAGCCTGAAATTGAAAACACGATTACCAATGCGGTGGTGGTGAAAGTCGCTCAGCAAAATATTGCGCGTTATGACAAATCTGGCGAGCAGCATTACGACCTCGTTTCTGCCTTTATTAAATCAATTCGAGGCAGTGATCCAGATGCAACTCTATATTGGATGGCTCGTATGCTCAAAGGCGGAGAAGATCCCGTTTTTATTGCAAGACGTATGCTGATTGCTGCCTCAGAAGACATTGGAAATTCTAACCCTAATGCGTTATTGCTTGCGGGCGAATGCTTCCGTTCTGTACAAGCAGTGGGGATGCCAGAGGCTCGAATTATTCTAGGTCAAACAGCAGTTTACTTAGCAACGAGTGCAAAAAGTAATAGTACTTATTTAGCGATTAATAAGGCCCTGGAACTTGCCGAAAAAACGGCGAATTTACCTGTACCTTTGCATTTGAGAAACGCACCAACCAAGCTTATGAAACAGCAAGGCTATGGGATTAATTATCTCTATCCTCACGATTACCCTGAACACTTTGTGTTGCAAGACTATTTGCCGCCTGAGTTAAAGGGAACCAAACTCTATGAGTCTGCGAGAAATAAGCGTGAGGTTGAAGGTGAGCGCTTACAACAACGTAGGTGGCAGCAGGAACAATAGTTTTATTGTGTCCTGCTATTGTTCCAATTCCTCAGTAACCTGACCATAAATCAGCAGGGTAAACACGCCTGTACCACCAATAATATTTCCAATGGTGGTTGGAATCAGGAAATTAAAAATATATTCACTAATTGAGGCATCGCCTTGCCAAACTAGATAGGACATTTCTGTAGAACCAACCACTACATGGGTAAAATCACCCAGTCCTATCAGGTAAGTCATGAAAAAAATAAGCAGGAACTTATTACTGACTGAGGGCAACATCCAGACCAATGCAGCAATTAACAGTCCTGACATAATACCTTTGAGCAGATTCTGAGTGGCAGAAAAGGAACCCACATGAAGGGCGAGTTCATCTAGTGCCTTGTCAATACCTGGAGTAAACAGGTGAGTAGTGAGGAAAAATAAACTCGCTAAAGCTGTTCCAATGATATTGCATAGAATCACAATTCCCCATAATCGGCCCACTGCCCGTAATTTATCGAATGTAAAGGGTTTAAATAAAGGTACAACAGTGGTGATGGTATTCTCGGTAAAGAGTTGCATGTGACCCAAAATGGCGATTAGAAAGCCGATGGTATAACCGATATTGGTAATTAAATTGGTCCAGATCGCATCAGTTGGGAGATAAGAGGCAATAATCGCTTTAAATACAAATGAAAAACTGATGACTAAACCCGCAGCAATCCCCGAAAAGATCAGTGCAGCAGTTGGGCGATCCAGCTCTTCGGCACCATCACGGCGGATAATTTCATAGACTAGACGAGGTGACAGTTTTTCATGTTCTTCAACTGCCATTTTTTCGCGCCAGCTTAAGGTTTTCTCGACCTTTTTTTCCTCTATTTCGTGATCCATCAGGTTTACTCCTCACTAAATAAATTTCTTATATTTATTGTTTTATTTATTGTTAAGGCAGTGCTCAGGATAAATCTAGTCTATTCATAACACGTTTATGTGTCTTTTTATAAATTGAATGTGCAATGCAGTAGACTACCGAAAATAAGATTAAAGAAATGTATAAGCTCTTAAAGTGCGGATGAGTGCCATATAGTCGCCTTGAGAGGCTTTAGAAATAACGGATTCAACCTCTGTTTGAGTCCAGCCTTGTTTTAAAGCAGAACTGCTAAAGTTGGTTAATAAGACTAGAGGATTTTCACCAAAATGGACTGGATGATTGATTAATTTCTTTTCAAACTTAGATATTTCCATAAATTCACCCTAGTTTTTAAATTTAATTATTGTGAAGTACTTTGTGTTTTTTTAGATTTTAGTGTTTTAAATTAAGTTTGTGCAAGTGATAATTTATTTTAATAGACAAATCTGTCTATATTATTTGGTTCTCGGGCATTAAATATAAAAAAACCGGGCTGAAACCCGGTTTTTTATGAAGTCACTGATTAGATGTCAGATAAATCTACGCCTAAACGAGCAGCAACTTCTTCATAAGCTTCAACAACACCGCCTAAACCTTGACGGAAACGGTCTTTGTCGAGTTTCTTCTTAGAGTCTTTATCCCATAAACGGCAGCCGTCTGGAGAGAACTCATCACCAAGCACGATACGGTCATGGAAAACACCGAATTCAAGCTTGAAGTCCACCAAAATCATGTTGCCTTCAGCAAACAACGCTTTTAATACGTCGTTTACTTTATAAGTTAAAACTTTCATTTGTTCTAACTGTTCAGCAGTCGCCCAACCTAAAGCAATCGCTTGAGATTCGTTAACCATTGGGTCGCCTAGACCGTCATCTTTATAGAACAATTCAAATGTAGGAGGAGTTAACTCTTTACCTTCTTCTACACCTAAGCGACGGCATAGAGAACCAGCTGCGTAGTTACGAATTACACATTCAACTGGAATCATTTGAAGTTTTTTAACAAGCACTTCAGTTGGAGAAAGCAATTTTTCAAAATGCGTTTCAATACCTGCAGCAGCAAGTTTTTCCATAATGAAGGCGTTAAAACGGTTGTTCACCTTGCCTTTACGATCTAGTTGTTCGATTTTTTCGCCGTTGAACGCAGAGGCATCATCACGAAAGACTAAAATCAGATGGTCGGCATTGTCTGTTTCATATACAGATTTTGCTTTACCAGTATAGAGCAAGGTTTGTTTTAACATGAGGGAACCTTTTTAAAAAAAATGCCTAGTAAACGACTAGGCTGGCCAATTTTGGTAAATCTGGTTTAACACTTCAGCGGCCACATCTGGACTTGCAAAAGTGTTATCTACATTAAATAGGGCAAGAGTATGACTAGAACCCACACCAGTAAGTTTAAGCACATAAGTATTATCATTTACTTTAATCGTCGCCTGATTACTGCCTTGAGCGATGATGTTGTAATTTAAAGTACTTAAAGTTGCTTTGGTGTATTGCCAAATCTCGGTCGTATTTCCATCAATTTTTAATAACGGGTTTTTATTACCGTCAGTCACAAGTTGAGGACGTCCAAGGGCGGTCGTGGTTTGAGCAGACGCATCTGCTGTAGCGTTACCTTGCGTTTGTTCAGGGCGTGGCAATTCAAAACGGTTGCCACGCTTGTTTTCAAACTTAGGTGCGTTATCGATAGCGCGCTGCTCTACAGTTGGTGCAGGATACAAAGGTGTCGCTGGTCGTACAGTTGCATCGGCAGGGTACTCAAGCGGGGCAAGTTGCTTGGCATTTTTATAATCTAAAGAATGATTATTAATTGCGAAGCGACTACAACCAGCTAAACTTAAGGCTGAAACTGCAAGGACTAAACCAAGACGTAATTGCATCATAAATTGCTCTTATTAAATAATTCCCGCATCTTTTAGGGCATTGCGGAGAGGTTCGCGATATTGCTCAGCGAGAGGAGTGAGTGGTAAGCGAATACCAGTATCAATCAGTCCCATCTCATGTAGTGCCCATTTCACAGGAATTGGGTTTGATTCGCAAAATAGAATATTGTGTAAATTTGCAATCTTATTGTTAATTGTCTTCGCTTGTTGTTCATCTTTAGCAATCGCAACAGCACATACTTCACTCATTGCTTTAGGTGCAATATTGGCAGTAACCGAGATATTGCCGTCAGCGCCAAGAAGCATGAGTTCCCAAGCGGTCTCGTCATCACCTGAGTACACAGCCATTTTGCCGTTTAAAGCCTCGATTAAAGCTTTACCGCGAGGTACATCACCTGTCGCATCTTTAATACCAACAATATTAGGGATCTCTGCTAAACGTACAGCTGTGTCGTTTGCAAGATCTACACCAGTACGGCCAGGTACGTTATAAAGAATAAGAGGGAGCTCTACGGCTTCAGCAATCGCTTTATAGTGTTGGAATAGGCCTTCTTGAGTTGGCTTGTTATAGTACGGCGTTACAAGTAAAGCTGCATCTGCGCCAAGATCTTTCGCAGCTTTAGTTAATTCGATTGCTTCACGGGTTGAGTTTGCACCAGTACCGGCAATAATTGGAATACGTTTATTGGCTACACGAATAATTTCTTTAATAACCTGTGTGTGCTCTTCCATGCTCAATGTTGAGGCTTCGCCGGTTGTACCGACGGCTACAATACTGTTTGTACCTTGTTCTATGTGCCACTCAACCAGCTTCTCAAGACCCTTCCAATCTACACCGCCGTCTTTCAACATTGGTGTGACGATTGCGACGATTGAGCCTTGAATGGTCTGTGCTTGCTGAGTCATTTTTAAAAATATCCTATTTATCCATCCGAATCTGAGGTAAGAAAAACAAAATGTGGGATGGTTGCAGTATTTTGATTGTCCAGTTCTAACAATAACAGATTGTTGAATGACAATTATGCAAATTATGACTGATCAGACGCATAAGAACAATACGCCTAACGGATAATCGCGATGTAAACTTGAGGAAAAGATAGGATGTTTTCATTATTGTCAGCTGAGAGAGGCCAGTAAATATAACAATACAGCCTGATTCGACTGAGCCTTACTTAATATAGGCTTTTTTTATGGCAAGATAGAATGAAATTTTCCCGATTGGGATTGAAGATGACATGAGTATGAATAAACAACCCCAAAATGCGGCTTTAATCGTAGTTGATGTACAAAATGGTTTTACACCGGGTGGAAACTTAGCAGTTGCTGATGCCGATACAATTATTCCAACCATTAACCAATTGGCGGGTTGTTTTGAAAATATTGTTCTGACCCAAGATTGGCATCCGGATAATCATATTTCTTTTGCACAAAACCATTCGGGCAAACAGCCATTTGAAACGATTGAACTCGACTATGGACCGCAGGTGCTTTGGCCTAAGCATTGTGTACAAGGTACCAAAGATGCTGAGTTCCATGCTGATTTAAATATTCCAACCGCTCAACTGATTATTCGAAAGGGCTTTCATGCGCATATTGATAGCTACTCGGCCTTTATGGAAGCAGACCACACCACAATGACGGGTTTAACGGGATATTTAAAAGAGCGTAGCATTGATACGGTTTATGTGGTCGGAATTGCCACAGATTTTTGTGTCGCATGGACTGCTTTAGATGCAGTTAAACAAGGTTTTAAAACTTTAGTGGTTGAAGATGCTTGCAAAGGTATTGATCTGAATGGTTCATTAGAACACGCGTGGCAAACCATGCAGCAACGAGGTGTTGTACGTATTCAATCGACTGATCTGTTGAGTAAGCATTAAGTATATTGCTCTAGTATTTTAACTTTCATATTTTATTTTTAGGGATAGAAAATATGGCTGCATTTCTGCGTTTTACTCAATTTATTCAAAAAACTTTTGCCCTATGGGTGATTGTTTTTGCAGCTCTGGCGCTATGGCAGCCTGAATTTTTTGTCTGGCTCAAAGCATACATTCCATGGATTTTGGGGATTATTATGCTCGGCATGGGAATGACCATGACCGTTGACGACTTTAAAGGGGTTTTACAAAGTCCTAAAGCTGTGTTGATTGGGGTGGTGGCACAGTTTGTGGTTATGCCGGGTTTGGCATTTATCTTATGTAAATTATTTAATTTACTGCCTGAAATTGCTGTCGGCGTCATTTTAGTGGGATGTTGTCCGGGCGGAACGGCTTCAAACGTAATTACTTATATGGCTAAAGGCAATGTGGCTTTATCGGTGGCCTGTACATCGGTGTCTACGCTTTTAGCGCCTGTGTTAACACCTGCTATTTTCTATCTGCTTGCGAGCCAATGGCTAAAGATTGATGCAGCTTCGATGTTTATTTCGATTTTGCAGGTGGTTCTGCTTCCTATTGTCGTGGGTCTGATTTTAAGAACATGGCTTAAACGTCAAGTCGAATCTTATATTCAAGTGATGCCTTTGGTGTCAGTCATTGCAATTGTAGCGATTGTGGCAGCCATTATTGGCGGCAGTAAAGCGGCAATTTTACAGTCGGGTTTGCTCATTTTGGCTGTGGTGATATTGCATAATGGCCTTGGATATTTATTAGGTTTTACCGCAGCACGTTTCTTTAAATTACCTTATGCGGACAGTAAGGCAATTGCTATTGAGGTAGGGATGCAAAACTCAGGCTTAGGCGTTGCGCTTGCAGCAGTACATTTTGCTGCATCTCCAATTACTGCCGTACCAAGCGCAATTTTCAGTCTTTGGCACAATATTTCTGGTCCTGCACTTGCGACTTACTGGGCAAGTCGTAAAGATGTAAATGATCTTGCTAAAAACAAAATTGAGTAACTTTTAAAGAGGGTGCTCTACTAACCAATCTTCAATTTCATTTTCAGAAATCACTTCAAAACCATGGCGCCGCAACAGTGCCGTGGTGATTCCAGTTCCCACAATTTTTTCGCCTTGAAAAGTACCGTTATAAATTTTTTGACTGCCGCAAGAAGGGCTATTTTCTTTTAATACCACACAACTTGCTTTTATTTGTTGTGCGACTTCTAGTGTGCGATAAGCACCTTTTAAATATAGATCAGTCACATCTGAACCAGATGAATCGGTAATTTTTGCTTTGCCATCAAGCACATCTTGACCTGTTCCGCCCACAATTTCTGCGGGTAAGCGAGGAGTAGTAAAACCGCCTAATAACTCTGGGCATAATGATTGGGCTTTTTTATTGAGTAATAGTTGCTTAAGTCGGGTATTTGGGCAAGATTTACCATCATATCGAACAGGTTCACCAGTTAAACAGGCGCTGACTAAGATCATAAGTTTTCCTAAATCAAATGGATGGCGGGGCTTATTGTAGAAATCATAAACAAAATTTGAAAACTGACCATCAATTTTAAAATAGCTTAATTCAAGATTACTAAAATTATGCAATTCATAATTAAGTTATGTATTGCATAATTTAATTGTTTTTAGTAGCATCTAATTCAAGGTAAATGGCCATTGGAGATCCAACAAGGATGTTGGTCTCCATAAATCTATAAATGATTTTTAGGAAAAGACGATTTTTAAGGGTTTATTGAAAAATCTCAATCGTACTTTTAGATAACAAAGGACAGTGTGTATGGAAAACAAACACCACATGGAACAGAAATTAATCATCCAAGGCTCTACGCTCATCATATCTTCGTTTTAATGATTCGTTTTTTTCTCATAGGATGCGTTGGGTTAAGGCATTTTGACGGTTCAAATACTCACCCAATGATTACGTATTCTATAGAGAAAGGAGCTGAGTTCATCAGCAATAGAGATAAACGGAACAGGTAATCACCAGAGGGAAACTAGATGGATATTTTAGAGAACCCATTAGAATTATGCGGTTTTGCATTTATTGAATTTGTTTCAAAAGAAAATGAATTAGATCCAGTTTTTGAAACAATCGGCTTTTCAAAAGTAGCCAAGCATAAATCGAAAGAAGCGTACTTATGGCGTCAAGGAAATATCAATATTATCCTGAATTATCAGCCAGAATCTTATGCTTCATTCTTCTTTAATGAACATGGTCCATCTGCTTGTGCGATGGGTTTTAAAACACGTGATGCAGCAAAAGCTTTCCAAAAGGCTGTAGAGCTTGGTGCTGAACCAATGTATTCAAAAGTTGGGCCAATGGAGCTCAACATTCCGGCAATTAAAGGTATTGGTGGCATGCCAATCTTTTTAGTTGACCGTGATATTTATGAAAATGACTTTGTTTTCTTTGATGATGCCGAGAAACGTCCAGTAGGGGCAGGCTTAAACGAGATTGACCACTTAACTCATAACGTCTATAAAGGCCGTATGGAGTACTGGGCAAACTTCTATGAAAAAATCTTCAACTTCCAAGAAATTCGCTACTTTGATATTAAAGGCGAATATACAGGTTTAACATCTAAAGCATTAACAGCGCCAGACGGCATGATTCGTATTCCTCTAAACGAAGATTCGGACAAAGGAAACGGCCAAATTGCAGAGTTCCTATCTGACTTTAATGGTGAAGGTATTCAGCATATCGCATTTATTTGTGATGACTTAATCTCGACTTGGGATAAGTTAAAAGGCCTGGGTCTGAAATTTATGACTCCACCACCAAATACGTATTATGAAATGCTAGAAGATCGTTTACCTGAGCATGGTGAACCGACTGATGAATTAAAACAGCGCGGCATTTTGCTCGATGGTAATACTAAAGACGGTCAGAAAAAGCTGTTATTACAAATTTTCTCTGAAAACATGATTGGTCCAGTTTTCTTTGAATTTATTCAACGTAAAGATGATGATGGCTTTGGTGAAGGTAACTTCAAGGCATTGTTCGAGTCAATTGAACGTGACCAGATTCGCCGTGGTGTTTTAGAAACTAAATAAATAAGCTGAGCTTTATTCCTGAGCTAAAAAAACCAAGAGTTGATCTCTTGGTTTTTTTATCGCTATTGATTAGCGGCTTTTAATATATTGATTGATGAGGTTTACTTCATTTTTCAAGATTTCAATAGTTTTACTGTGAGGGTCGACTGGTAAAAACATTTCGCTATCCAGTGCAACAATACAAAACTCAATGCTCTGGTTTGAGTTAAACACAGGTAAACCCACCGCATTAATTCCTGTCAGTAAGTCACCTTTCGCTGCTGACATTTCTTGTTGGCGAATGGTTTCTTTAAGCTCTGTAAACGCTTCCCAGTTTCGTGGTGCGATGTGCAATCCAAGTTCTTGATGCTTTTGCCATTCAGCTTCCATTAAGGGACGAACAAAATGCTCTGGAAGATAAGAAGCAAATAGACGTCCCGCAGCAGAATTGACTAAAGGCATAATTGAGCCGACTTTAGTGACAATCGAAATAGGGTGGTTCGATTCAATCGATTGAACCACGACAGGACCTTTCGGTGACCATTTACTGATTTGTATGCCGCAACCAATTTTGTTTTGTAGGTCGTAAATTAAATGCTGTACCAGCTGTAGTGTGTCGCTATGCTGAACACAGTTTAGACCTAAGCGCCATGCCTGATCACCTAAAGCATATTGCCCATCATCAAGCTGTTTTGCATATTCCATACGAATAAGGCTGACTAGATAACGATGTACCTTGGCAGGATGCATGTCGAGCTTGCTCGATAGATCTTTGAGAATAATAGGTTGATTGTGTTCCAAAAGGGCGTTTAGTACAGATAAACCGACTTCAAGTGATTGAACCCCCCCAGATACTTTTTCTTCAATCATTTAAATACCCTTAATAAATTTACTTCAGCTGTTAAATAGTGACGATCAAAACATAAATTGAAATTGGCGCGTTTTACATCATGCCTGAGCCTAGTGAAAAATAGAAATCACCTTTTTCTATTAGCGAAATTGACATGTTTAATAATCAACAATTTTCTAAAATCACTGTGCTCTTATTTATAGCGCAATTTTCTAGAAACTTAGCAGTATTAAATAATATAAATCGGCATTGATATAGAACTGCTCGTTAAAACAATTCTAATCAATGCCGACTTTTTAGTTCGCTCTTTTAAAATTAGGTTCCTAACTCTTCTTCATGTAAGAAATGAGTGTGGTGCGGAGCACGTTTAGTTTTGCTCCATTCCTCTAGCATTTCAACTTTCATCTCTTCAGTAATTTTTGCAATTTTTTCTTCAGCATGCACATCGTTATAAGTTAGCTCTAAACGGTGGCCATTTGGGTCAAAGAAGTAAATTGAGTGGAAAATGCCATGGTTGGTCACGCCTAAAACTTTCACACCATTTTCTTCTAAATGTTGCTTGGCAGCCATTAGTGCATTTAAGTCTTCAACTTCAAAAGCAATATGTTGTACCCATTGAGGCGTATTTTCGTCGCGCCCCATTTCCGGTTGAGTTGGCAATTCAAAAAATGCCAAAACGTTACCTTGGCCGGCATCTAAAAATAAATGCATATATGGGTCAAAGGCTTTAGTTGAAGGTACATGATCTTCGGCAAAAGCTAAAATAAAGTCCATGTTGAGCATTTTTTTATACCACTCAACGGTCTCTTTCGCATCCTTACAACGATATGCAACGTGATGTATTTTTTTAATGGCAAATGTCATGTTGAAACTCCTTTTTACTATTCCCAATCTGGTTGTTGTTCTGGCGCCGCGTTATAGAAGGCTGGGATAGACAAACAATGGTGATAAATCGATTCAATTTTTGGAAACGCAGATAAATCAATCTTGAAGCGTTTCGCGTTGTAGACCTGTGGAATCAGGCAGCAATCGGCAATAGTTGCTTGTTGTCCAAAGCAAAATTGTCCATTTGAATCTTGAAGTTGCTGTTCGAGATTTTGAAAGCCTTCAATAATCCAGTGCTGATACCAATAGTTTTTCTGCTCATCTGAAACATTTAAGTCATTTTTTAAATATTTCAGTACGCGTAAGTTGTTTAACGGGTGAAGATCGCAGGCGATTGCTTGGGCAAAGGCACGGATTTTGGCTCTCTCTTGCACATCACTTGGAAGTAACTTGGTCTCTGGATATTGCTCATCCAGATATTCCAAAATACTTAACGATTGAGACAAGGTTAAATCACCATCAATTAAGGTCGGCACAAGAGCACTGCGGTTTAACTTTAAATAGTCTTCGCTCTGCTGTTCGTTTTTTACCAGATGAACTGGAACAGTCTCATAAGCTAAGCCTTTAATGTTGAGGCCAATCCGTACTCTGTAAGCTGCAGAGCTACGAAAGTAACTATACAGCTTCATAGTCAGGCTCCGAAGTTTCTGCAAAATCGAAAGTTAATGCAGGAAGAACCGTGTTTCGAACCTCGCCAAAGCCAATGCGAATACCATTTTTCTCACAGTGACCTTTCATAATGAGTGTATCGCCGTCTTGCAAGAAACCACGAGTTTCACCATTGGCGAGTGTTAAAGGCTTGGTGGTGTTCCAAGTCAGCTCAAGCAAGCTGCCATATGAATCTGGGGTAGAACCTGAAATGGTACCTGAGCCCATCAAGTCACCAACCTGAACGTTACAGCCTGCAATCGTGTGGTGAGTCAACTGTTGAGCCATTGACCAATACATATATTTAAAATTAGTACGGCAGATCACATCAGCTTGTGCCGATTTCGGGCTTTGAATTTCAACACTCAAATTAATGTCGTAACTATTTGCGATATTTTCTTGTAAATACGCTAAAGGTTTAGGCTCTTGTTTTGGGCCTTCCACCTTAAATGGCTCAAGTGCTTCAAGCGTGACTACCCAAGGAGAAATCGAACTTGCAAAAGTTTTTGCGTTAAAGGGTCCAAGTGGAACATATTCCCATTGCTGGATATCGCGTGCTGACCAGTCGTTCAGTAAAACCATTCCAAAAATATGGTCCCATGCATTTTCAATCGAGATAGGTTGCCCAAGCTCCGTTGGTTTACCAATAACAAATGCTGTTTCAAGTTCAAAATCGAGTTTACGCGTCGCTGAAAAAATTGGGCGCTCTTCATTTGGAAGCTTAATTTGTCCAGATGGACGAACGATTTGAGTACCACTGACTACAACAGAACTAGCACGGCCATTATAACCAACAGGTAATTCACTCCAGTTTGGCAGTAAAGCATTTTTAGGATCACGGAACATACAGCCCACATTGGTCGCATGTTCTTTAGAAGAATAGAAATCGGTATAACCCGGGACTTGAAGTGGTAAATGCAAAGTTACGCTGTCTTGCTTAACCAAAACTTCTTGGCGCAATGCTTCATTTTCTTGAAGTGTTAAATTTTCAACCGAGAGAAGAGACTGTAGTGTCTTACGAACTTTTGACCAGTTGGCTTTGCCAGACTCGATAAATTTATTCAGTGTAGGCTGGTTAAAATATGTGTCTTGTTCTGAAAGTTTTAAAAGCCCGTGCTTTTCAAGTGCAGCGAGATCAATCACCCAATCACCGATTGCTACACCAACTTGACGATCACTTTCGTTAGTTCTACTAAAAATACCGTAAGGCAAATTATGAATAGTGAAATCTGATTGAGGTGAAACTTCAATAAAAGAGTTTAGTTTTTGTTCCATTTTCGCGTCCTTGTCTTTATCTCGGGTCTTATACAAATAAAAGTTCGGTCTAGGACTGAGCTACTCAATAAGTTTTTAACCTTTGCTTAGATCATCTTTAGTCTTATGAGTTTGATATAGACCGAGCACAACCAATTGCTTCATGTCTCTATAATACTGAATTCATGAAATTACGCAATACATAATTTAATTACACATTTCATAATAATTGTCATTTCTTGTATTTTCTGTTTTCATTCGCGTTCTTGAGAAAAGTCACGCAATTATTTTTTCATCAATCTCTATGAAAGTTTGATCAATTTATGATATACGTAATTTATTGGAAAAAAATTACGTGACACGGATGAGAATAATCATATGTCAGCACAAGAGCAAGGAAACCTGAAACATGGTTTGAGTAATCGGCACATCCAGCTTATTGCATTGGGTGGGGCGATTGGCACAGGGCTTTTTCTTGGTATATCACAATCGATTAAATTAGCAGGTCCATCGGTCATCCTCGGTTATGCCATTGCAGGATTTATTGCTTTTTTAATGATGCGCCAGCTTGGTGAAATGGTGGTTGAAGAGCCAGTAAGTGGTTCTTTTAGTCATTTTGCCTACAAATATTGGGGACCATTTGCAGGGTTCATGTCAGGATGGAACTATTGGGTACTCAATGTCCTTGTCTGCATGGCAGAACTCAGTGCAATTGGTCTTTACATTCAATATTGGTGGCCGCAAATCCCGACGTGGGCATCTGCTTTAACCTTCTTTGTCTTAATTAATGGCATTAATCTGCTACACGTTAAGTTTTTTGGCGAAATGGAATTTTGGTTTTCTATTGTCAAAATCTTGGCGATCCTTGCAATGATTGGCTTTGGTTCATATCTACTTGCAACAGGCACAGCAGGTCCACAGGCAAGCATTTCGAACCTCTGGGCACTTGGCGGTTTCTTCCCGTTTGGTGTTGAAGGCTTAGTTATGGCAATGGCGGTCATTATTTTTGCTTTTGGTGGTATTGAGCTGTTCGGTATTACTGCGGCTGAAGCACGTGACCCTGATAAAACTTTACCTAAAGCTGTGAATCAAATTATTTACCGTATTTTGATTTTCTATATTGCGACACTTTTTGTTTTATTCTCGCTATTCCCATGGAATCAAATGGCTGAAGGCGGAAGCCCGTTTGTGATGGTTTTTGCTTCTTTAGATAGCCAAGGCATCGCAACGTTATTGAACTTTGTCATTTTGACAGCAGCAGTTTCAGTTTATAACGGCACAAGTTATTGCAGTAGCCGTATGCTATTGGGCCTTGCACAACAAGGAAATGCACCAAAAGTATTTGCACGTATTAATAAACGCGGTATTCCAACCAACGCAGTGATCCTTTCTGCGGCAGTCACTATTTTATGTGTCCTGTTAAACTATATTTTCCCTGAAAAAGCATTTGGTTTACTGATGATGCTGGTGGTTGCAGCGATTGTGATTAACTGGGTAGTCATTTCATGGACGCATTTAAAATTCCGCAAATATATGCAGCGCCAAGGGCAAACAACCAAGTTCCCAAGCTTTATGTATCCGTTTAGCAACTATTTATGCATCGTATTTATGTTGGGCATTTTAATTGTGATGTCTTTAACACCAGATATGCGTGTTGCGGTCATGATGATTCCTGGCTGGATTTTGTGTTTGATGGTGGCTTATCAATTTAAACGTCGGAAATTAAAAGCTGAGCAGTCTATACGCGCTTTAGAAGCAGATATTTAATAAATTATTGAGTTGTATTTAAAAAAGGACGTTCGAGAGGCGTCCTTTTTGTTTTTAAAATTTAGCAACAGAAATTAAAGGATTTTATTATTGTTATAATATAACATTTCGGTAATTTAATGTTGAGCAATTTTCCCATTTTTGGTGAAGATAGAGCATATTTATGAAGCGTTATTTAGGTTTACTTTTTTTATCTCTCACAGCGTGTAGTACTCAAACGCCCAAGCCAACAATTCCTCTGCACACCCAGACCTCTTTACCTCAAGCTACAAAACCAGTGGTCAGAATAAAGCCTCAACCCGAGGCGTATGTTGCATGGTTAGCTACAGGCGATCACAGGCAGTCTGTGCAAGCTTACAAGCAATTTCTTAAGCAAAAGGGTCTTGCCGATTTAGTTCCAGATCATGAGTTATTACGTTCAGCTCGAGACTGGCAAAAATGTGGAGTCGAGCCCTATGCTGTACCACCGCGCGAGATTTGGTCCAATATTGTTCCGACACTTAGCATTTTAAAAGCGTTAGTTGATGATGGTGTGATTAATGATTTTGAAGTGACTTCGGTCTACCGTGCTTTATCTTTAAACCGCTGTGCAGGTGGTGCGGATGCTTCCCGACATGTGTTTAATGCAGCACTTGATTTTAGAATTGGCCCAGAACAGCCGAGTGATTTAGACCAGTTTAATATTCAACAAACCAAAACCAAACTGTGTCAGTTCTGGGAAACAAAGGGCCAAGCTTTTAATATGGGGCTGGGTGTTTATGCTTCGGGACAAATTCATATTGATAGTCAAGGGTTCCGTTCATGGGGACCTGACCATCACTATAGAACCTCGATTTGTCAGTGACTATAAAAGTAATTTTTTCAAATACTAAGTGATTTGGCTTAAATAAAACTGGAATAAAAACTTGATCAATAGTTATGTTATAACATAACATTATTATGGTTTAGAAATAGATTACGCCTGTGATCTGGCCATATTTAAATGGCCAGCCATGATCAGTTTAAAGATTATTCAAAGAGATCAAGCCATGCACACTGCAATCGCCAACTCATTTGCCAAGCTTCCAGTCACTGTTTTGTCAGGCTTTTTGGGTGCAGGAAAGACCACATTACTCAACCATATTTTAAATAATCGCGAAGGCCGCCGTATTGCCGTGATTGTCAATGATATGTCAGAGGTGAATATTGATGCGGCATTAGTACGCGAAGGCGGGGCAGAGCTTTCAAGAACAGATGAAAAACTGGTTGAAATGAGTAATGGCTGTATCTGTTGCACACTACGAGAAGATTTACTGGTTGAGGTTAAACGTTTAGCTGATGAAGGACGCTTTGACCAATTGGTGATTGAGTCAACAGGCATTTCAGAACCATTACCTGTGGCAGAGACCTTTACCTTTGAAGATGAAGATGGAAACTCACTCAATGAGTTCGCTCGACTCGACACCATGGTCACGGTAGTCGATGCTTTTAACTTTCTTAAAGATTACAGTTCGGTTGACTTACTGCAACAACGTGGTGAGTCCTTGGGCGAGCGAGATGAAAGAACTGTAGTCGATCTTCTCATTGATCAGATCGAGTTTTGTGATGTAATTGTGCTGAATAAAATTGACCTGATTGACCAAGCTCAGCAAGACCAACTCATCGCAATTTTAAAAACTCTCAATCCGCGTGCCCGAATTGAAATTGCTCAATTTGGAAAGATTGCCTTAAATAAAATTTTAAATACACAGCTATTTGATTTTGATGAAGCCGCACAAGCACCGGGCTGGCTAAAAGAGTTACGCGGCGAGCATACGCCAGAGACTGAAGAGTATGGAATCAGTAGCTTTGTTTACCGTGCCCGCCGACCTTTTCACCCAGAGCGTTTTTATGATTTAGTACAGTCTGAATGGCCGGGTGTCGTCCGTTCTAAAGGCTTTTTCTGGTTGGCTGCTGAACCGACATTGGCTTATTCATGGTCACAAGCGGGAGCAATGGCTCGCCACGGCTTAGCAGGCTACTGGTGGGCGGCCGTTGCAGAAGAAGACTGGCCGAGTGACCTAGCCAGTATTGAAGAAATTAAGAAAAACTGGGATGCCCGCACAGGTGATGCCCGTCAGGAGCTGGTTTTAATTGGTATGCAAATGGATGAGCAAGCCTTAATACAACGCTTAGATCGTTGCTTGTTAAATGATGAAGAAATGGCTTTAGGACCACAAGCTTGGCAGAGCTGGTCTAATCCTTTTAAGCAAGATGATGAAACGATGTTGATCGCTTAATAAAATAAAGCCCCTATTTTAAAGGGGCTTTATTTTTATGATTTATCTTTAATAAAAACCTTTCGAATATAGCTGTTAAGTGGGGTGGAATAATATTTTTCAATTGCTGCGCTGATGATAAAAGTCAGAACCAAGTAGCCAATTAAAAGCATAATTTTGATGCTAGCGTCGGTTTGAGCCGGAATAAAAGCAACTTTCATAAGGCCCAGCACAACCAGATGAAACAAATAAGTTTCATAACTTCGTTGCCCCAACCAGACCATCACTTTGGTAAATAGGTTATGCGCTTGCGTTCCTGAAGGATGTTGAAAACACAAAATCAGTAAGCCTGTAGCAAAAGCAAATAAGCTAATCCCCCATGTACTCACTTCTTTAATTGGTGCATATAAATATAGAGCGGTCATGCTCAAAATAATCAACCACGAAAGAGGTTTTTTATAAGTCCAGTCTGGTCGATATGTATGAGAAAAAATGGCAGTTAAACAGCCAATCGCTATGCCATCAAAACTCGAAAAATAATGATATAAATAGGCGCCGCTTTCTTCTCCAAAATGTAGAGATCTAAAATAAGGCCCATATAAAATTACTCCAATCAGTACAGCAATAAAGAGCTTATTACTACGCGTGAGCAGGCACAATAATGGAAAAACAAAGTAAAAAACTTCTTCTACAGAGAGCGACCACAACACGCCTAAAGCATAGTTGACCCAACCGAATTTAATAATCAGAATATTCATCCAGAAGGTTAAAGCTGCAAAAATTGTTAATGGATAAGAGACCTCAATGCCATTCGGGGCTTGGTTCATAAAGGGTTTTAAATCAAATGACCCAAGTAGACTTACCCCTAAAATGAGTAATCCTAGACACGGTAAAATACGCGCTGCCCGCCGGATATAAAAATGCTTGAGGTTAATTGCGGAGAATTGTTTATCTCTTTTTAAAGTGTGATGAGTAATTAAAAAACCCGAAATCACAAAAAACATGGTGACGCCATAATTTCCGTTTCTTGCGATGACTGTGCTAAATGCTTCACCTAAGAAATCAAAACCTAACCATGTGTCTTTAAGTTTATAGGGAATATTAAAATGATGTAAAAGAACCAAAAGGATAGAAATTCCTCGGAGAATATCTATTTTATAATTACGCATTCGATGTGCTTCCAGTTTTATTAATATACTGTGTGGCAGAAGAATACTATCGATCAGTTATTTTAAATAAAAATTTTAAGCAGCGTTTCGTAAATTAGAAAAGATGATACTTTTTACATCCTTGAATTGAGCACAGACTTAGCATAAATAACTATTAAATAAATATTGATAAAAGCCTAATATATTTGAATTTCTCTACATAAAACTTTAAATTAGCTCTTATTGAGCTATGTTTATTTTTTAAACTTTTTAAAATCTATTTAATTCATCAATTAACATGTTGTATGTAGTTGTATATACATAGCATGTCAACTAAAATACTTTTTTGCCTGCTGCCTTTTTGAGTATTTGTTATGCCCAGAACATCAAAACAAGAACATGCTGAGCTTTCGATTGAAGCTGATAGTCCAGTTCCTTTATATCAACGCGTCAAACAGCTAATTTCACAAAAAATTTATGAAGGCTCGTGGGCTGTAAATAAAAAAATTCCTTCGGAAAGTGAACTCGTTAATCAACTCGGCTGTAGCCGTATGACGGTAAACCGTGCGCTACGTGAGTTAACGACTGAGGGTTTACTAGTGCGAATTCAGGGCGTTGGTTCTTTCGTAGCCGAAGGACAGGGTCGTACTGCACTTTTTCAGATTAATAATATCGCCGATGAGATTATTGCACGAAACCATAAGCACCACGCTGAAGTTTTAGTCTTAGAACAAATTTATGCAAATGCAGAGCAAAGCGTGTTAATGCAGACTCGCGAAGGGCAAAGATTATTTCACTCGATTATTGTGCATTATGAAAATGATGTGCCTGTTCAGGTCGAAGATCGTTTAGTCGATGCAGCACTGATTCCAGATTATCTACAACAAGATTTTAAAACGATTACGCCTAATGCTTACCTCATGGCAAAAGCGCCTGTGACAGAAGGCGAGCATATTGTCGAGGCCGTTTTAGCATCTGCTCAAGAGTGCAAGTGGTTGAAGATCACCAAAGCTGAACCATGTTTACTCATCCGTCGCCGTACATGGTCAAATAAACAACTCATTTCAAGTGCACGTTTGATCTATCCGGGCAGCCGCTATTATCTCGAAGGGAAATTTAATCCATGATTGAATTGATCAGGGCCGATCAATATACAAAAATGCTTTGGAAAAATGGTGCGGGTTTCACTTTAGAAATTGCTCGAAGCCAAGGTGAGGCTGACTTTGAGTGGCGCATTTCGATGGCAGATGTAACTACTTCTGGGCCATTTTCGCTATTTCCCAATAAGCAGCGAATTATTAGCGTACTCGATGGACAGGGCATGGTTCTGCATGTCGATGATCTTCCTGCCAAGACGCTAAACCAAGGCGATATTTTTGCTTTTCATGGTGAGAGTCAGATCCAAAGTGAACTGGTAGACGGTGCAATTCGAGATTTAAATTTAATTTATGATCCAGCAAAGTTTTATGCTCGTTTTCAGTGGTTGAATGAGGCAGCGGAGCAGACATTTATTAGCTCGGCAGATCTAATTTTTATCTTTAACCAGGGTGGTGAGACACAAGTGAACGTTGATGAGCATTCCTTTGAAATTGCTGCCCATGAGACTTTAAAAATTGAAAAAAATACTGGGGTAACATCGGTTCATTTTACTCAAATTCAGGCAAAAAGTTGTTATGTTATTGAGCTAATTCAACGTTAAAACTTAAATAATTTGCTTATTCAAAAGCACATGTCTAGTGAAAAGGCATGTGCTTTTTTTATGCCAGTTATAAAAATAAATTAATTTAATTCATAAGCTTATTTAATTTTTTCAAAAAAATATGAGCAACCCTCTTCACGCCGAAAAATATTTGTGTAGTATATAGATGTATATACAAGTTAATACATTACTATACAAATGCAGAAACAAGTGATGTTCTGCTGATGTAAGCTCAAAGGAAGGAGTCCGCCTGTGACAACAATGACAACAAAATTTCGTGATGTAGAAATTCGTGCGCCACGCGGCACTGAATTGACGGCTAAAAGTTGGTTAACTGAAGCTCCATTACGTATGTTGATGAATAACCTTGATCCGGACGTTGCAGAAAACCCGAAAGAGTTGGTTGTATACGGTGGTATTGGCCGTGCAGCACGAAACTGGGAATGTTTCGACAAAATTGTAGATACTTTAAAAAATCTTGAAACTGATGAAACTTTATTAGTTCAATCAGGCAAACCAGTAGGTGTATTTAAAACTCATAAAGATGCACCACGCGTTTTAATTGCAAACTCAAACCTTGTACCGCATTGGGCAAACTGGGAACATTTCAACGAGTTAGATGCAAAAGCTTTGGCAATGTACGGTCAAATGACAGCAGGTTCATGGATCTACATCGGTAGCCAAGGCATTGTGCAAGGTACTTATGAAACTTTCGTTGAAGCAGGCCGCCAACACTACAACGGTGACTTAAAAGGTCGTTGGGTACTTACTGCCGGTTTAGGTGGTATGGGTGGTGCTCAGCCTTTAGCTGCAACACTTGCAGGTGCATGTTCTTTAAACATTGAATGCCAACAAGCAAGTATCGATTTCCGTTTACGTACCCGTTATGTAGACGAACAAGCAACTGATTTAGATGACGCTTTAGCGCGTATTGACCGCTATACAAAAGAAGGCAAAGCAATTTCAATTGCGCTTCATGGTAACGCTGCTGAAATTTTACCTGAGCTTGTTCGCCGTGGTGTACGTCCAGACATGGTGACTGACCAAACAAGTGCACACGATCCACTCAATGGCTATTTACCAGTAGGTTGGACTTGGGATGAATATCGTGAACGTGCAAAAACTGAACCAGAAACTGTTGTAAAAGCTGCAAAACAGTCGATGGCTAAGCATGTACAAGCGATGCTCGATTTCCAAAAAATGGGTGTGCCAACATTTGACTATGGCAACAACATTCGTCAAATGGCGAAAGATGAAGGCGTAGCAAACGCTTTTGATTTCCCAGGTTTCGTACCTGCATACATCCGTCCATTGTTCTGCCGTGGTATTGGTCCATTCCGTTGGGCAGCGTTGTCTGGCGACCCAGAAGATATTTATAAAACAGATGCCAAAGTTAAAGAGTTAATTCCTGATGATGAGCATTTACATCACTGGTTAGACATGGCTCGTGAACGCATTAGCTTCCAAGGCTTACCAGCGCGTATTTGCTGGGTAGGTTTAGGCTTACGTGCAAAACTTGGTTTGGCATTTAACGAAATGGTTCGTAGCGGTGAATTATCAGCTCCAGTTGTGATTGGTCGTGACCATTTAGACTCAGGTTCGGTTGCGAGTCCAAACCGTGAAACTGAAGCAATGCAAGATGGATCTGATGCAGTATCAGACTGGCCTTTATTAAACGCATTGTTAAATACAGCGGGCGGCGCAACTTGGGTGTCTTTACATCACGGTGGCGGTGTAGGTATGGGCTTCTCTCAACACTCAGGCGTTGTGATTGTGTGTGATGGTACAGATGAAGCTGCTACACGTATTGCTCGCGTACTAACCAATGACCCTGCAACAGGTGTTATGCGTCATGCCGATGCAGGTTATGAAATTGCGATTAACTGTGCGAAAGAGCAAGGCCTACACTTGCCAATGATCACGCAATAAAAATACACGGAAGAACTGGCGGTGCTTTTTGCAATTGTGAAAAGCACCGTCTCAGCAGAATATAGTGCAAAAAATTAGGAAGCCAACATGGAATTATTGATCCAACCGGGAAAACTGACCTTAGCCGATTTACGTCAAGCGTACCTCAATCCGATCAAAGTTAAATTAGATGAAAGTGCTTCATCTGCAATTAATGCAAGCGTGGCTTGCGTTGAGAAAATTGTAAATGAAGGACGTACAGCTTACGGTATTAACACGGGCTTTGGCTTACTTGCTTCAACCAAAATTGCTCCTGAAGATTTAGAAAAGTTACAACGTTCATTGGTTCTTTCGCATGCCGCAGGTGTTGGTGAAGCACTTGATGATGCAATGGTTCGTTTAATCATTCTATTGAAAGCAAATAGCTTGGCGCGTGGTTTCTCTGGTATTCGTCGTAAAGTGATTGATGCGTTGTTGGCTTTAATTAATGCCGAAGTTTACCCACACATTCCACTGAAAGGTTCAGTAGGGGCTTCAGGTGATTTGGCACCACTTGCACACATGTCTTTAGTGTTACTTGGTGAAGGTAAAGCGCGTTATAAGGGTGAATGGTTACCAGCAGTTGAAGCTTTAAAAGTTGCAGGTTTAGAACCGATTTCTTTAGCAGCTAAAGAAGGTTTAGCACTTTTAAACGGTACACAAGTTTCAACCGCTTATGCTTTACGCGGCTTGTTTGAAGCTGAAGATTTATTTGCAGCTGCAACTGTTTGTGGTGGCTTAAGCGTTGAAGCAATGCTGGGTTCACGTGCACCATTCGATGCGCGCATTCACGAAGTACGTGGTCAACGTGGTCAAATTGATGTGGCTGCGGCTTATCGTGATCTATTGACTGATTCGAGTGAAATTGCACATTCACACGAAGACTGTAGCAAAGTTCAAGACCCATACTCTTTACGTTGCCAACCACAGGTAATGGGCGCTTGTTTAACCCAAATCCGTCAGGCTGCGGAAGTACTAGAAATTGAAGCGAATGCTGTATCTGATAACCCGCTTGTTTTTGCTGAACAAGGTGATGTGATTTCTGGTGGTAACTTCCATGCAGAACCTGTAGCAATGGCGGCAGATAATTTAGCATTGGCCATTGCAGAAATTGGTTCACTGTCTGAACGTCGTATTTCAATGATGATGGACCGCCACATGTCACAGCTTCCACCGTTCTTGGTGGCAAATGGTGGTGTGAACTCAGGCTTTATGATTGCTCAAGTGACCGCTGCTGCGCTTGCGAGTGACAACAAGGCACTTGCACATCCTGCAAGTGTTGATAGCTTGCCAACTTCAGCGAATCAGGAAGACCATGTATCAATGGCTCCGAATGCGGGTAAACGTCTTTGGTATATGGCTGACAACGTCCGTGGCATTTTAGCTGTTGAATGGTTAGGCGCTTGTCAAGGTCTAGACTTCCGTGAAGGCTTAAAAAGCTCGCCTAAACTTGAACAAGCTCGTAAAATCTTGCGCGCTCAAGTGCCTTACTACAGTGAAGACCGTTTCTTTGCTCCTGATATTGAGCAAGCAAGTGAATTACTCTCAAGCGGCTGCCTAAACGAGTTAATTATTCCAAAACTACTCCCTAGTTTATCTGAAGTGTGATTGATAAAACGGTCACATGGAGTGGCCGAATCTAACTAAATATCCTCAAGGATTGGAGATTATAATGTCACAAAACTCCACACTACAGCGGGGTTTAAACACCCGCCATATTCGTTTCTTGGCATTGGGCTCAGCAATTGGAACTGGGCTTTTCTATGGTTCGGCAACTGCCATTAAAATGGCAGGGCCTTCAGTTTTACTTGCGTATATCGTTGCAGGGATTGCAATTTATATCGTTATGCGCGCATTGGGTGAAATGGCTGTCCATAATCCCGTCTCTGGCTCATTCAGCCACTATGCATCACAGTACATTGGGCCTTTGGCTGGCTTTACGACAGGCTGGACTTATGTCTTTGAAATGGTAATTGTTGCGATTGCCGATGTGACTGCTTTTGGTATTTATATGGGGTTCTGGTATCCCGATGTACCACGGTGGATCTGGATTTTATCCCTGATTATGTTCTTGGGTGCAATTAACCTGATTCACGTTAAAGTCTTTGGTGAACTCGAGTTTTGGCTTTCTATTGTCAAGGTGAGTGCGATTGTTGCCATGATTTTAGGTGGAATAGGCTTAATGTTCTACGGTTTCCATGCTGACCATAGCAGTGTAGTTCCGGGGATTCAAAACTTGTGGATTTATGATGGCTTTATGCCGCATGGGATTGCAGGCTTGGTTGCATGTTTATCTGTGGTTGTATTTGCGTTCGGTGGTATCGAAATTATTGGTATTACGGCAGGTGAATCACAAGACCCGAAAACAACTTTGCCAAAAGCGATTAATGCTGTTCCAGTACGTATTTTACTTTTCTATGTATTGACCATTTTTGTTTTGATGTCGATTTTCCCATGGAATCAAATTGGTAGCCAAGGTAGTCCATTTGTACAAATTTTTGAAAATCTAGGAATTCCATCTGCTGCGCATATTTTAAATATGGTGGTGGTGACCGCCGCGATCTCGGCAATTAATAGTGATGTGTTTGGTGCTGGCCGTATGCTTTATGGCATGGCAAATCGTGGTCAAGCGCCTCGAGTTTTTCAGAAATTATCACGTAATGGCGTGCCGTGGATGACCGTAGTGGTTATGGCTGGTGTGCTATTAATTGGTGTCGTGCTGAATTACCTGATTCCTGAAAATGTGTTCATGATCATTGCGTCGATTGCAACTTTCGCAACCGTTTGGGTGTGGCTCATGATTTTACTTTCGCAAGTCGCAATGCGCCGTAAGTTATCTACTGCTGAAATTAAGGCACTGGATTTCCCTGTATGGGGTTGGCCATATGCACCTGCATTTGCGATTGGTTTTATGGCGTTCATTTTAGTCATGATGGGGTATTTCCCAGATTCACGTCCTGCAATTTATGTAGGAATCACTTGGCTTGCTCTGTTAACAATTGCTTATCGCATTTGGGTAAAGCCAGAGCAAAGCTTGGGAAAGGAAAGTAATCCTATCCAGCAAAATGTTGAGATAGAAAGCTAACAAATGAACTGCCCAATGGTTGAACTATTGGGCAGTTTTGAGGAAGGGCTAATGAAAAAACTTTGGCAAAATTGCCACATTGCGACCATGCAAAATGGGCAATATTCCTACATTGAAGATGCTGCAATTGTCACAGAAGGGCATCTCATTCACTGGATTGGAAAACAACAACAACTTCCTACCGATACTTATTCCGAAACAGTTGATTTAAAAGGTGCTTGGGTAACCCCAGGGTTTATCGACTGCCATACGCATAGTGTATTTGGTGGCAACCGTAGTGTTGAGTTTGAAAAGCGCTTACAAGGCGTGAGCTATGCTGAAATTGCAGCAAGCGGTGGCGGTATTGCAAGTACAGTGCGTGCAACGCGTGAAGCAAGCGAAGAACAACTATTAAAATCAGCACTTAAACGTATTCGCTGTATGCAGCAAGATGGTGTAACCACCATTGAGATTAAGTCTGGTTACGGACTCAACTACGAAAACGAGCGCAAGATGCTACGTGTGATCCGTCAAATTGGTGAAGCTTTACCAATGACGGTTAAAAGCACGTGTTTAGCTGCGCATGCTTTACCGCCAGAGTACAAAGACCAAAGTGATGCTTATATCGAACATATCTGTACAGAAATGCTGCCTAAACTGCATGCTGAAGGTTTAGTCGATGCAGTAGATGCATTCTGCGAGCATTTAGCATTTTCACCTGCTCAGGTTGAACGCGTTTTTAAAATGGCACAATCATTGGGTTTGCCCGTTAAGCTTCATGCTGAGCAGCTCTCATCGCTAGGTGGTTCAAGCTTGGCAGCGCAGTATCATGCTTTGTCGGCTGACCATTTAGAATACATGACCGAAGATGATGTCAAAGCCATGGCAGAGTCGGGCACGGTTGCAGTGTTACTACCGGGTGCCTTTTATTTATTACGTGAAACACAATACCCACCAATTGAAAGTCTCATTAAGCATGGCGTCCGTATTGCGCTGTCGAGTGATTTAAACCCGGGTACATCTCCAGCACTTTCTTTACGTTTAATGCTCAATATGGGCAGCACACTTTTCCGCTTAACGCCTGAGCAAGCATTAGCTGGTGTCACCATTCATGCGGCACAAGCACTTGGTTTAGAACAAACGCACGGCAGTCTAGAGCAGGGCAAAGTCGCTGACTTTGTGGCTTGGGATATTGAGCATCCATCTGAAATTGTTTACTGGCTGGGCGGAGATTTGCCTAAGCGAGTCGTTCAGCATGGACAAGAAGTTATTTTTTAAACGGTGTCACATGAATCACACATTTAAATGGCAAGGTCGTCATGATGGCGAGGGTGAAGCACACCAACGTATTCACCATATTATGAATAAAACTCAACATGCCGAATTTGCGTTGATTGGTTTTAGCTCTGATGAAGGCGTGAAGCGTAACAAAGGCCGAGTCGGTGCTGCCGATGCACCAGATGCAATTCGCACACAACTTGCCAATTTACCCATTCATTGTCCAGTCAGTATGGTCGATTTGGGTACAGTGACCTGTGAATATGGCAACCTAGAGCAAGCCCAAACAGAGTTGGCTGAGCAAGTCGCAAATAGTCTGCAAAATGATTTAAAACCGATTGTACTTGGTGGTGGACATGAGGTTGCATTTGGCAGCTTTAGCGGTCTGTTCCAATATGTACAAGCTCACGCGCCAGATAAAAAAATAGGCATTATTAATTTCGATGCCCATTTCGATTTGCGTGAAGCAGAGCATGCAACTTCTGGAACACCTTTTTTACAAGCAGCGCGACTTTCAGAACAGCATCAAAAACAATTTAATTATTTATGTATTGGGGTCGCTAACCATGCCAATACTAAAGTTTTGTTTGATACAGCCGATGCTCTAAATTGTTCATATTTACGTGATCATGAGATTAATATTTTTAACCTGAATAACGTGCTCGCGGCGATAGATGCTTTTATTGAAAAAGTAGACTGTTTGTACGTTACAATTGATTTAGATGTCTTCGCGGCTGCGGTTGCACCGGGGGTCAGTGCACCAGCTGTAAAAGGAATTGATTTAGCCACTTTTGAAGCAATTTTTAAGCATATTCAAGAGACTGGAAAAATCAAACTTTTAGATATTGCCGAGTGCAATCCAAAATTTGATTTGGACAACCGAACAGCAAAACTGGCTGCATATATTGTTTATCAATATTTGTTTTCTTGAGAAACAATTTTTAATGTAAAAATTAAAAAGTGCACTGAGATCGATCATGTGCGCTTTTTTTGGTTTCTGGATTATTATAGTCAGATACGGAATATAGATAGCAACTATAAATAATTTAATTAAAAAGAAAATTAATTTATAAAATCATTGAGTTAAAAAATACTCGATTTTTACACCATTTTATATGCTGCTTGGCACGTAATTTGTTTTGTCTTTATTTTAACCTTCGTTAAATATTTCTGGATAATTAAATGAAAAACAGATCCTTACATTTTGCTTGTATCAGTGTTTTATTTTGGATGTCTCATTCTTCTGGTGCTGCAACCCCCGAAATAAATACAAATACCGTCGAAAAATCACAATCTAAACAAAACAGTGATGTCTCTGTTCGGGTGAAAGCTTTAAACCAGCTTTTACAAGAACAGTGGGAATATACTTTGAAAAATAACCCTGAAATTGCAACGACTCTAGGAGATTTACGCTACAACAATCGTTGGACCGAGGTTTCAAAAAATCAGATCGAGAAAGATAAAAAAACTACTCAAAATTTTTTAAAACGTTTTGAAGCAATTGATAGCACAGGATTTTCAGCAACTGATCAATTAAATAAAGATTTAATGATTTATCAGTTGAAAGAGACACTTAAAAGTTATGATTTGAAATTGTATGAGATGCCTTTCAATCAAATGTGGGGGCTACATTTACAATTTCCGGGATTTATTAGTTCGATTCCATTTGATAATGCTAAGCAATATCAAGACTATATTTCTCGTTTAAAACAAATCCCTCTTATTTTTGATCAAGGGATTCAGTTAGCGAAACAAGGACAAAAAGATGGCTTGATGCCACCCAAATATTTAATTGAAAAAGTGGCAAAGCAGATTAATAGCATTGCAACTCCAGCAGGGAAGGACAGTGTTTTTGCTTCTCCATTAAAGCAATTTCCAAAAAACATTTCTAAAGCAGAACAAGAGCGTTTAAGCCGTGAAATCTTACAGGCCATAGATCAGTATGTTCGCCCCGCTTATCAAAAACTTGGCACATTTATTCAGAAAGATTACTTACCCTATGGACGACAACACGAGGGTATATGGAGCTTGCCAAACGGTGACGAGCTCTATCGTTTTTATGTAGAAAATAATACAACAACCTCAGAAAGCCCTGAAAATATTCATCAGCTCGGATTGAAAGAAGTTGCTCGTATTGAAGCGGAAATGCTGAAAATTGCCAAAGCACAAGGTTTCAAAGACTTAAAAAGTTTCCAACAATCTTTAAAAACAAATCCTGCGGTTTTCCCAAAATCTCGTGAAGAAATTTTAGAGATTTATCGTGGGTATATTGCCCAAATGCAACCCGAGTTGCCGAAGCTGTTTGGTTTATTACCCAAAAATAAAGTCGAAGTTTTGCCTGTAGAGCAATATCGAGAAAAAGAAGCGGCAGGAGCGGAGTATCACCAAGGCACGCCTGATGGTTCACGTCCCGGACAGGTGTATGTAAATACTGGTGACTTCTCTGAACGTTCCAAAATATCAATGGAAGCGACTGCTTACCATGAAGCAATTCCCGGCCACCATATGCAGATTGATATTGCCCAAAACCTGCCAAATTTACCGATGTTCCGAAAGCAACCCAACCACACCGCCTACATTGAAGGATGGGCACTTTACGCAGAGCAATTGGGTAAAGATGTGGGTTTTTATAAAGACCCGCTTTCAGATTATGGAAGGCTCTCAAGTGAGTTGTTCCGTGCTTGTCGTTTAGTGGTGGACACTGGTGTGCATTATAAAAAATGGACCCGCCAGCAAATGATTGATTTTATGCGTGAACACTCAGCTTTAGATGAGCCTGATATTCAGGCAGAGGCCGACCGCTATATTGCTATTCCTGCACAAGCATTAGCTTACAAGATGGGCCAACTCAAAATTTTAGAGCTACGGGAATTAGCAAAACATGAGCTTGGAGATCGTTTTGATATCAAAGCCTTCCACGACATAATCTTAAACGCAGGAACATTGCCTTTAAATATATTGGATGCACGTATTAAAAATTGGATTAAGGAACAAAAAGCGGCAACTTAAAATAAAATTCGAAATTTAGGTCAGGTCCTCGTTGGGCCTGATTTAAAAACCAATAGAAAACAGAATATAATTATAAAAAATATAGTTTCTTTTAGAATTTTAAATTGGAAAAATAATGAACCAGAAGAATAACCCGATTGGAATGATTGACTCTGGTTTAGGCGGGTTGTCTCTCTTTAAGCATATTCGGCAGGCGCTTCCGAATGAAGATATTATTTATTTTGCAGACTCAAAATATGTGCCTTATGACGACAGAGAAAGTGACTGGATTGTTTCACGAACCACGCATTTAATTTCAAATCTAGTTAATCATGGCAAATGTAAAGCGATCGTGATTGCTTGTAACACCATGACGGCTGTAGCGATTGAAACGATTAGAGCACAAATTAATGTGCCACTGATTGCGATAGAACCAGCGGTAAAACCAGCAGTGGCAATCACACAAAGTAAGCACATTGCTGTTTTGGCAACAGCCACTACGGTGAAGGGTAAAAACTTAAAAAGTTTAATTGAAACGTATGCGCAAGATATTAAAGTCTCTTTAGTGCCGTGCATTGGCTTAGCCGAAAAAATTGAAACGGGTAAAGCGCATACAGCGGAAGTTAAGGATTATTTAAAAAATATTTTAGCGCCGTTGGTCGAGCAAAAAGTCGATACGATTATTTTAGGATGCACACATTATCCGTTTGTTTCAGATACGATTCAGGAAATTGTTGGTCGTGATATTCAAATTATTGAGCCTTCGGAAGCAGTTACCGCACATTTAATGCGCCAATTAAATACATATGATTTAAGTTCTGAAAGTCCAAATGAAGGGAATCATATTATTTGGACCAGTTCAGACCCGTTGGAAGTTGCAGACGTTACTTTTTCTTTGTTATCTGAGAAATTGTCTGTAAAAGCAGTAGAACTATAAAAAGCCCGATATGCATTAATACATATCGGGCTCTAATCAATCAGTTATTAAAGCAAGTGATGCCTTAATAATGACCTTTTTTGAATTACTCTACAGTTACTGACTTCGCCAAGTTACGTGGCTGGTCAACGTCTGTACCACGTAAAACAGCAACGTGATAAGACAACAACTGAACTGGTACGCTATAAACGATTGGTGCAAGCCATTCGTTTACTGCTGGAATATGCACAACGTGTTGACGGTCTTTTCCACTGATTCCGCTATTTTCATCAGCGAAAACGAATAATTCACCACCACGTGCCTGAACTTCTTCCATATTTGATTTTAGCTTATCAAGCATTTCATCATTTGGAGCAAGAATTACGATCGGCATTTCATTATCAACAAGTGCTAATGGGCCGTGTTTTAACTCACCAGCTGCATAGCCTTCTGCATGAATATATGAAATTTCTTTTAGCTTTAATGCGCCTTCCAATGCGATTGGATAATTCGTACCACGGCCTAAGAATAAGCAGTGATTTTTTTCAACGAATAATTCAGACAAACGCAAAATTTCTGGATCATGTTTAAGCGTATCAAGAATAACTTTCGGGCTGTGCCATAACTCACGTGTAATTTCTTCAAGAAGAGCAGGGCTAATACGTTGTTTCACTTGACCAATTTTCAAGATTAACAACATAAGCGCAGCGAGCTGAGTCGTGAACGCTTTAGTTGAAGCAACACCAATCTCAGGACCAGCAAGCGTCAATAAGTGATGATCAGTTTCACGAACCATTGAAGACGTAGCAACGTTACAGATAGTCAAAGTCTGAATATCGATATTGTTTGCTTTCGCACGCTTTTGAGTTTCACGTAGTGCAGCTAAAGTATCAGCAGTTTCACCTGACTGAGAAATACAAATATAAAGTGTATTTTCAACAATTACAGGAGTGCGATAGCGGAATTCGCTTGCGATTTCAACTTGGCAAGGCACGCCAATCAGTTGTTCAAACCAATATTTCGCAATCATTCCTGAATGGTAACTTGTACCACACGCAATGATTTGTACACTTTGAATTTTGTTGAAATCTGCATCAGCATTTTTCAAAAAATCATCACGTAAGCTATTGCCATCAAGCGCTTGAGAAATCGTTTGCTTGATTGCTTCTGGTTGCTCATAAATTTCTTTGAGCATGTAGTGCTTGTATTCACCTTTTGATGCACTGCTTACGGTTGCATCAAGCTCTCGCACTGGGCGTTCAACGCGTTCGCCATTTGCAAATACTTCAATTGAAGTACGAGTAAGACGTGCAATATCGCCTTCGTCTAGGTACATAAAGCGGTTAGTCACTGGTAAAAGTGCAAGTTGGTCTGAACTAATAAAGTTTTCACCAATACCTACACCAATCACGAGTGGTGAACCTTCACGTACAGTAATCAGTTCATCTGGATAATCGCTATGGATAATACCTAACGCATAGGCACCTTTAAGCTGCGGTACAACAGTTTCGACAGCTTCTAAAAGGCTATCTGTGCTTTTTAGTGCTTCAGCAACTAAGTGTGCAACAACTTCAGTATCTGTTTGAGAAGTAAAAACGTAACCTAAAGCTTGAAGGTCGTCTTTTAATTCTTGGTAGTTTTCAATAATACCGTTATGTACAACAGCCACCTTACCAGACATATGCGGGTGGGCATTATTTTCAGTTGGTTTACCGTGCGTTGCCCAACGTGTATGTGCAATCCCGATAGCCCCTGTAAGCTGGTGTTCAGCAACTGCATCGGCAAGATTGATTACTTTACCTACACGACGCTCACGTAAAATTTGTTGGTTATTCAGTAAAGCAACACCCGCAGAATCATAACCGCGGTATTCAAGACGTTTTAAACCTTCAATTAAAATCTCGGTTACACAACGTTCTGCAACGCCTCCGACGATACCACACATACTTCAATCCTCTTATTTTTTAACCTTTTGGGGACGTTGATAATTTGCTTTTGAAATTTGTTGCGCACGTTCAAAGGAGAGACTTTGTTCGGCTACATCTTTCGTAATCACAGAACCCGCACCAACTGTAGCGCCATTCCCAATAGTCACCGGAGCAACCAGCGAGCTATTAGAACCGATAAAAACGGCATCGCCAATAGTGGTTTTGTGTTTATTTGCACCGTCATAATTACAAGTAATCGTACCTGCCCCAATGTTTGATTCAGCACCGATTTCTGCATCACCTAAATAGGTGAAATGGTTAGCTTTACTACCCAATCCAATCGTTGTGTTTTTAACTTCCACAAAATTGCCAATATGTACTTCATTTGCCAATTTAGCGCCTGGGCGTAAGCGTGCAAATGGTCCAATTTGAGCATTTTCACCGACAACAGCACCATCAAAAACGCTATAAGCCTGAACTTTAGTGCCTGCTGCAATTTTGGTGTTCTTTAAGATACAACCAGCGCCGATTTCGACAAAATCGCCCAGTTCGCAGTCACCTTCAATAATCACATTGACGTCAATACGAACGTCATGTCCGACTTTCACTGAACCACGTAAGTCAAAGCGTGCAGGGTCTGCAAAAGTTACGCCTTGTTGCATAAGCTCTTTTGCTTGCTGTTGTTGGAACTCACGTTCAAGTGCAGCAAGTTGCAAACGGTCATTGACGCCTTCAACTTCAAATGCGAGTTCTGGTTGAATAGATGCGATTTCTAGTCCATCTGCAACAGCCATTGCCACGATGTCGGTTAGGTAATATTCGCCTTGCGCATTTTCATTTGAAAGTTTAGGCAACCACTCATGAAGTTTTGCGTTGCTAACACAGTAAATACCGGTGTTGATTTCTTGAATCTGGCGCTGAGCTTCTGTTGCATCTTTATGCTCAACAATCGCTTGAATCTTGCCTTCTTGACGAACGATACGACCATAACCTGTTGGATTATCGACATGTAAAGTAATCATGCCAATACCCGTTTTACTTGATTCTTCAACAAGTTGCTCGAGTGTTGTTTGACGTACTAAAGGCACATCACCATAAAGAATTAATGAAATACCGTCTTTAGGAAGTACGGGTAAGGTCATTTGTACTGCATGGCCTGTACCTAATTGTTCTGCTTGTTCAACCCATTCAATATTTTCTTGTGAAAAAGTTTGTTTGACGTGGTCACCACCATGTCCATAAATCGTAATAATATTTTCTGCGAGTATTTTTTTTGCTGTTTGAATGACATGTCCTAAAAGTGGGCGACCCGCTAAAGGTTGTAGTACTTTAGGAAGCTGAGAACGCATACGCGTTCCTTTGCCTGCAGCAAGAATAATGACGGTAGTTGACATGAATAACTCTAATGATTTAACTCAAATGGATAATAATTAGTGTACAAAGAGCAGCCCATACACCGGCAATAATATCGTCAAGCATAATACCAAAACCACCATGCACTTGACGATCAATAACGCGTATAGGCCAAGGTTTCCAAACATCGAAAATCCGAAATAATATAAATCCCCCGATCACCCACATCCAATTCATTTGTTGTAAATAAAGCAGAGGAAGAAAGGTAATAGATTGACCTGCAAATTCGTCCCACACAATTCGACCATCATCGTGTACATCTATAACTTTTGCAGTTTGACCACAGATATAAATCCCGACCAATGACATGATGAGGATGGCGATCAAGCTTAAGTGAAAGCCAAGCGATAACCAGATTGGAACGAAGAGTAGGGCAAAGGCAGAGCCAAAAGTACCGGGAGCTTTAGGTGCGAGACCAGATCCGAAACCAACTCCACAGAAAACGATGCAGCGGTTGAACCAAGACATGTCCTTAAAATGAATCGGTGGCTTATGCAAAGTGTTGGTATCCATGAATTTGCAATGGGTAATCTGAACCCAAATGCTCAAAAGTTAGTTGTGTTTTTTCAACGATCTCTCCGATCATTGTAATCTTAATGTCTAGTTGTTTTTGCAAAAGTTTTTCATAATTTTGCGGTGTTATTGTAAAACATAATTCGTAGTCATCGCCACCAGCGAGTGCATATTGCCAACGTTGCTGTTCCGGTAGTTCTTGTAGTGTTGAATCAGTCGGTAATTTTTCTAAAAATAATCGGGCACCGACCTTTGACGCTTTTAAAATATGACCTAAATCTTGGGCTAATCCATCCGAAATATCAATCATACTTGAAGCTAATCCCTTTAACTGTTGTCCAAGCTGACAACGTGGCGTCGGGTAGTCTAGTCTTTTTTGTAATGGATGACCTAGATGCTGTAAACCATAAGCTGCATCTCCAACTTGACCGCTCACACAAACATAGTCACCGACTTTTGCGCCCGAACGTAACACCGCTTGTCCAGCTTCAATCCAGCCCATAGCCGTCACGGTAATGGTCAGATGTGGACCTTGCGTCGTATCTCCACCAATAAGAGCAACCCCAAATTGATTACAGCAGTCGTAAATTCCCTGACTGAATCCTTTAAGCCATTCATGGTCAATGGTGGGTAGGCTGAGTGCAAGTAAAATACTATGCGGTTTTGCCCCCATTGCTGCAATATCTGAAAGATTGACAGCCACACTTTTCCAGCCAATTGCATGGGCAGAAGTATCAAGAGGGAAGTGACGTCCAGCAACGAGTGTATCTGCACAGATCACCAATTGTTGGTTTGCGGGAGGGGTAATTAAGGCTGAGTCATCTCCAATACCTAAGGTGACATCTGTATAAGATTGTCTGTTAAAGTACTGGTCAATAATAGAAAACTCAGCCATATCAACTTCAAACCTGTTAGTTTGCTTGTTGTTTTTCAGCACTACGTAGTGTTGAACTTAAACGATCTAGAACGCCGTTAATATATTTATGGCTATCTGCTCCACCAAAGTGTTTAGCGAGTTCAATAGCCTCATCTAGAACTACTCGGTAAGGTACTTCTAAATGATCACGTAACTCGTAAGCACCTAAGCGTAATGTTGCTAGCTCTACACCATCAAGTGCACTAAGTTCACGGTCAAGAACCGGAACAAGTAATGCATCAAGATCTTCGTGCTGTGCAATCACTTGTGTTAGCAGTTCGTGATAGTAGTTTAAGTCTACCTTGTGCATTGCATTTTCCGCACGGGTACGTGCTTCGATTTCATGTACAGGATTGTGACTCATTTGCCACTCATAAATACCTTGTACAGCAAAACGACGTGCTTTACGTTTTGCTGCATAAGCGGCTTGCAGTGTTTGAGACATGCTTTAAATTGCCTTTAATAAATTAACCATTTCAATAGCAGTTAACGCAGCTTCGCTACCTTTGTTTCCTGCTTTTGTACCTGAACGTTCGATGGCTTGCTCGATGCTATCAGTAGTTAATACACCATTGATGACAGGCAAGCTGCTTTCTAACGCGACTACACCTAAACCTTTTGCACATTCACCAGCAACGAAGTCAAAGTGTGGTGTGCTACCACGAATCACTGCGCCAAGTGCGATGATTGCATCAAATTGGTTTGATGTAGCTAATTTTTTAGCAACAATCGGGAGTTCCCATGCGCCAGGAGCATGAATAACAGTAATGTTATCTTCATTTACACCATGACGTTTTAATGTGTCGATTGCACCATCCAATAAGTGTTCAACAACAAAGCTGTTGAAACGACCCACTAAAATCGCATAACGACCTTCGCTTGCGAGATGTAATAAACCTTCAATACGGCGAATTGCCATAGCAACCTCGATTATTTCGTTGTGATTTGATCAGCAGTGACATATTCCACTACTTCTAAATTAAAGCCAGATAAAGCATTGAAACGTAATGGTGAGCTAAGAAGCTTCATTTTTTCAACACCTAAATCACGCAAAATTTGAGCACCTACACCAATGGTTTGATATTGATGTGAAAGTGCTGCATTGGATTTCACCGGTTTTGGCTTATTTAAATCATCCAACGCTGGTCCCAAGTCTTGCAAATGATCTTGTCCGATCCAGACTAAAACACCGCGATCACTCGCTGCAATCGTCTGTAGTGCACGGTCTAGATTCCACGCAGGTTCACCATCAGCTTTATTCAGCTTAAGTAAATCGCGAATTGGACTGAAACCATGTACACGTACTGTTGTAACACCTTCTTTTGGCTCGCCTTTAACTAAAGCCAAATGAATGTCCGGGTTACCAATCTCACGATAACGATAGAGTTCAAATGAACCATATTCTGTTTGAATGGTCTTTTGATCCAGACGTTCAACCGTTTGCTCATTGGTCATGCGGTAGTGAATCAAGTCCGCAATTGTACCAATTTTTAAGCCATGCTTCTCGGCAAAAATTTCTAAATCTGCACGGCGTGCCATTGTGCCATCTTCATTAATGATTTCACAAATGACAGAAGCCGGTTCAAGACCTGCTAAACGCGTTAAATCACAACCTGCTTCGGTATGACCTGCACGATGTAAAACACCACCTGGTTGTGCCATTAATGGGAAAATATGGCCAGGTTGTACGATATCAGTTGGTTTTGCATGCGCTGCGACAGCAGTTTGAATTGTATGTGCACGCTCTGCTGCTGAGATACCTGTTGTAATACCTTCAGCGGCTTCGATTGATAACGTAAAGTTAGTGCTATGTTGGGCACCGTTTTGGTCAACCATCAAAGGAAGGTTTAACTGTTTACAGCGCTCACGACTTAACGTTAGACAAACTAGACCACGTGCATGAGTAATCATGAAGTTAATATCTTCAGGACGAACATGCGTTGCTGCAATGACAAGATCACCTTCATTTTCGCGATCTTCGTCATCCATCAAGATAACCATTTTGCCTGCACGAATATCGGCGACAAGATCTTCAACACGACTCAGCGGCATTCGCTTTCACCTTTTTTTGTCGTAAGACAATTTCTATTTAATAAATTTTGCATAGTTTACGCTGTTTAGATAATTTTGCCTATGATTCTGATTTATCCAAATTTGTGACACTTAAGAATAGATCGAGATTTATTTATACAAATAAATCATAAAAAAAAGGAGGGGTTTTAAATAAAAGCTATGAATTTAAATAAAAAAACCTAGCCAAAAGGCTAGGTTCTGGTATGCGCAGTTATTTTTTATGAAGCTGCACTGCTTGGACTATCATTTTGTGGGATTGATTTTTTACCCATTAAAATTTCAGTCCGGATATTTTGAGCAAGTTCAGCACACTCTGCATTCATGCCATTGATCATAAATGCATGACGAGTCATCACATTGCTTGGGTTTGGCATTGCAACAAGTTGATAGCTGTCTTGAATCGCCTTGAGTTGATCATTCTCAAGATATAAAGCCGACTCTTTGGCATGAAGATGCTGTGCTAAACGTTGAGCAGCTTCTTTCGCATCAATTTGCATGGCTTCTACAGCGTTACACGTTGCACTACGAGTTTGCAGTGCGAAACGTTTATCTTCACGGTAACGTTTATATAAAACGTCAGAGAGTAGTTGGAAGACAGTTCCAATCATGAGCAGACACTCTACGGCATGCGTATGCGACGTTGAAATCGCAAGCGTCGCACCGTCGGCATTAAACTCGTCTACCACTTCAATATCGGTTAGCTTCAATTGGTAATGCTTAACGCACAACTCAATACTCTTGTTTAAAAAGAGCTGACAGAGTTTGAAATAAGGCACAGAAACAGATTGGTTAACACTGCTTAATAACTGTTTAGGGTCATAAAACTGGATATTGAGTGCCAAAGTATGTTGATCAACTGAATCTGAAGTTTTTTCAGTTTGTGGGCGAACCTTTGGTTTAGCTTTTGCTTGTTGCTGTGCTTGTGCAACCAACGTGACCGTATTTTGCTTTTCTAGAGCCAATGCTTGAGTTAACTGCTGAATTTCATGCTTCAAGCGGTTTTCTTCATTAATACGTGCCAAATATTCGCTACGGGTTGGACGAGCAATCGCGCGATAGGCAAGCCATAATAAAACATGCAAAAATAGTGAAGCTAAAATTGCAAGCCATTGTGTACGAAGAATTTCTCCAATACTTGGCTGGATCAGCGTAACTTCGATAGACCCTACTTTCTTTTCATTTTGAAGGGCATCACGAGCAAAAATCTCGCCTTGGCGGGTTTTTGAAATTCCGCTCGTTGCTAGAACCTGTTTGTTAGCATCAAGAATGCGAATAGACGCAACACTTGGATTGGTCGCATAGCGATTGGCAATCAGAGCTAAAGACACCGTATTGGCAGGTTCAAGCTCAGATAAGCTGTCTGCAACGAGCTGACTGGTCATGAGCTGACCTTGACTCGCACGGTTTTCATTAAGCTGGTGTGTCGTTGCAATGACCAATAAAAAGGTATGCAATGCAAAACTAACGATCAGTAGGCTAGCAAATAGCCCTTGTCTAGGCGCAATCAAGTTAAACTTCCAAGGCAATTATATTGAAATTCGATTATGATTCTTACAATAGTTGTCACTCAGACTAGAGTCAATTCATGCGAGAAATCATTCTTATATCCTTTTTAGGACCAGACCAACCAAACCAGTTTACCCGATTAATGCAAGTACTATCCGTACATTCATTGCAAATACTGGATGTAGGTCAGGCTGTTATTCATAATCAACTTACATTAGGCATTGTGGTCGCTTCTGATAATGAAACTGCGACCGCATTGGCAATGAAAGAGATTCTGATTTTAGCACATGATATTGGCTTAACAGTGCGCTTTAAACCAATCACGGGCGCAGAATACGATCAATGGGTAAGCGAAGGCGGCCGTACTCGTTATATCGTCACGGCTTTAGCCCCAGAACTCACTGCTGCACATTTACAAGCGGTTACACAAATTGTGTCTAGCCAAGGCTTTAACATCGAAACGGTAACGCGTTTATCAGGTCGTGTCGACTTTGAAAAGGATAGCGCATTCCCACGCCGTGCATGTGTACAGTTTGGTTTAAGTAGTGGCCCAACTTTAGATGCACAAGCTATGCGTGCTGCATGTTTACTTCTTTCAAGCGAATTAAATATTGATGTTGCTGTTCAAGAAGACAACGCTTATCGACGCAATCGCCGTTTAGTGTGTTTTGATATGGACTCAACCTTAATTGAGCAAGAAGTGATTGATGAGTTGGCGATTGAAGCAGGGGTAGGCGCTCAAGTTGCTGAAATTACTGAAAGAGCGATGCAAGGTGAGCTTGATTTTCAGCAAAGTTTCCGCGCACGTGTCGCATTATTAAAAGGGCTTGATGCCGCTGTTTTACCTAAAATTGCAGAGCGATTAACCATTACTGAAGGTGCAGAACGCCTGATCTCGACTTTAAAAGCACTTGGGTATAAAACGGCAATTTTATCAGGTGGATTCCAGTATTTTGCTGAATATTTACAAGGCAAACTGGGTATTGATGAAGTTCATGCCAATATCTTAGATGTGCAAGACGGTTTCGTAACAGGTGAAGTGAAAGGTGCGATTGTTGATGGTGCCCGTAAAGCTGAGCTATTACGCGAGCTTGCGAATAAAATGGGTATTTCTCTAGAGCAAGCGATGGCAGTAGGCGATGGCGCAAACGACTTGCCAATGCTTGCTATTGCGGGCCTGGGCGTTGCTTATCGTGCAAAACCATTAGTACGTCAAAATGCAAATCAAGCGATTTCAAGTGTGGGTTTAGATGGTGTACTTTATCTACTCGGTATGCATGACAAAGATTTAAATCGTGCTTAACCTATATGGATAAGCTTTAAGCGCTACTTCAGAGTAGCGCTTTTTTTATGCAGAATAGTCATAAAAACAAGCAAGTTATGACAGAATTTTGCACAGAAAAAAGGCAATAAAAAAAACTGAAAAAAACTTATTTTGATCCTTAAAAACAGCATATTTTTTTGTAATGACACGCCAGAATTGATGCCATATAGGGAATCGAACTTTTTGAATTTTACAAAAATGTAATGACAAAAGAATGTTGCGACAAAGTATGTCGCATTAAGAAAAAACGGGTCTTTTTTTCTAAAAAAAAACATACATAATGCATCCTAAGCTTCAACACAAATCATGAATTAAAGTTGTTTTTGGAATGAGGTCGGGTATTAAAGACCGAATGTTTTTAGACGTTTTCATTAAGACGGAGGTTTCTATGGTAACAGCGAATTTTGCCGCTATCGCCGGATTCAGCTTAATTGCTGTCGCGCTTGTTGCTGTTTTCTTTTCTCCTTACCGTCGTTGGCTTGGTTTTATGCTTGCAGGGATGTTCTTTTGGGGGCTATTGGAAGTGGTCCGTTTTGGAGTTCAAGTCACTTTTGAGATGCCAGTCACATATAGTTATTTAACTGCACTAAGTCTAGCGATGGTAATGGTTACATTTATTTTGTTACGTGAGGATAAACAAGCACAAAAGGCTTTGGCAAATCGCCAATATATAGAACACACGCCAGTATATGAAGATGATCAGCAGCAATGTTCTAGCCGATAATTAAATTGTTATCTAAAGGTAAAAAGGCATGCACAGCATGCCTTTTTCATTTACGAAACGTGATTTTTATTATACAAAGCATTTATTAAAAAATAGCCAGTTATGCTACGATAGATGTGTCTGTTGACGTTTCATCTAGATTGCGTTGTCAGCTAAAAAATTATCAATTGAGGCATAAAACATAAGCAATGGTATGGCCTTGCTAAGTTTTGCTCTAAAGTTTTCATAAAAATACAATAGGCGTGAATGTTCATGAAACTTTCTTCTATACCTGTAGTCAAGTTACCTCTCGTTGATGTCAGTACAGACCCGTTAGATTTATTGGTAGCAGGTTTAGTGCTGCGTATGAAGCAGTTGGCGCGTACTAGCCCTAAGTTTATTGAACTGATTCATGACCGTGCTTTCCGTATTCAGATCGGTACAGATTTAGGTGTTGCTCGCCAAATTATTATTAACAATGGTCACATCGATACAGTCGCTGGCTCACCTGAAAAAGCTGATTTTATTTTGCAATTTGCAGACAGTGAGCAAGGTGTAAAAACTTTGATCAAAGGTGACCCAACAGCATTTATGACGGGGATGCAAGAAGGCAGTATTAAAATGGAAGGTGACTTCAGCCTATTGGTATGGTTTAACCAAGTTGCTAAGCTCATTCCACCTAAGTTACCAAAACCAGTAAAAGATAAAGTACGTCAGGCGCGTGCTTTTATTAAAGAGAAAACTGGTCGCTAATATCCAGCTATAAAAAACTCCCGTTTTGGGAGTTTTTTTATATTTATGCTTCAACTTCCAGATTGAATGTCACTGGACCATCATTTATTAAATGTACTTTCATGTCAGCAGCAAATATTCCAGTTTGAACTTTTTCAAATTGAGAATGCGCATATTCAACCAATTGCTCGTATAAAGCTTTTGCGTCGCTAGGTGGCATTGCTGGACCAAAATCTGGACGTAATCCCTTTTGTGTTTGTGCCATCAAGGTAAATTGTGACACAAGCAGGATTCCACCATTTGCTTGAGATACATTCCAGCCCATTTTGCCTTGCTCATCATCAAAGATTCGATATTTCAAAATCTTATCAATAAGCTTTTGGCCAATAGCCAAAGTATCATCTCGGCCAATGCCTAAAAACACCAGTAGGCCGTGTTGGATTTCGCCTGTAGTTTCACCGTCTACGACCACTTTGGCTTCAAGAACTCGTTGTATTAAAGCGCGCATAGTTAAAGCAAATTTCTATAATTAATTGAATTAATGTAGTTTAGCAGAATTTAAATTAAATGATTTTTAAAAGGAAATTTCATGGAACTGCAACAATGGTATAAAACCTCGCAATTCATCCATAAAAATATGCTTTAATGCTAAGAAGCAAGCGAATAATCATTGACTATGTCTCCAATTATCCATTCTTTACTAGATACAGACTTGTACAAATTTACGATGCTACAAGTGGTTTTGCATAAATTCCCGCAAACACATAGTGTCTATCATTTTCGTTGCAGAAACTTAGAAGATACAGTTTATCCGTTAGTGGATATTTTGGATGACTTAAACGAGCAACTCGACCATTTATGTAATCTCAAATATAAAGAAGACGAGCTACAATATTTACGAAAATTACGATTTATTAAAAGTGACTTTGTCGATTATTTAGAATTATTCCAACTCAAACGACGTTTTATTCAGGCAAGTATTGACGCGGAAGGCCGACTAGATATTCATATTGAAGGACCAATGGTCCAAGCTATGATGTTCGAGATTTTCGTTCTGGCTATTGTAAACGAATTATATTTTAGCCGTATCAAAACAGATCAAGTTTGGGCTGAAGGCGAACGCCGTTTACAAGCAAAACTCGAATTGATTCAGCAATATGAAAAGTCTCAACATCCGAATGACCCACCGTTTTTAGTTTCTGATTTTGGTACGCGTCGTCGTTATAGCTTTGCATGGCAAAAACATGTCGTAGCAGCTTTTCATAAAACTGTACCAAATGTGTTCCGTGGTACAAGTAATGTATTACTGGCTAAAGAGCTTAACATTACACCAATTGGAACCATGGCTCATGAATTCCTACAAGCGTTTCAGGCGCTTGATGTCCGCTTACGTGATTTCCAAAAAGCTGCTTTAGAAACATGGGTGCAAGAGTATCGTGGAGATTTAGGAATTGCCCTAACTGATGTGGTGGGGATGGACGCCTTCTTACGTGATTTTGACCTGTATTTTGCCAAACTATTTGATGGTTTGCGTCATGACAGTGGTGACCCGTATGAATGGGGTGATAAGGCTTATGCGCACTACCGTAAATTAAAAATTGATACCAAAACCAAAATGCTGACCTTTAGTGATGGTCTTAATTTGCCAAAGGCATGGGAGTTGCATCAATACTTTAAAGATCGTTTTCAGGTGAGTTTTGGTATTGGAACTAACCTAACCAATGATATGGGCCAAAAGCCGCTCAATATTGTGTTGAAACTTGTTGAATGTAATGGTCAGTCTGTTGCGAAAATCTCTGACAGTCCAGGTAAGACCATGACTGATAATGATACGTTCTTGGCCTATTTACGTCAGGTTTTTGAAATCGAAGAACTTGAAGAAGTGGTTTAAGTAAAAAGTAGTCTCGCTATTTTTTATTTTTAAAAGTGAGAATGCTGATATCTGATTTTCTGCTAAAGCGTAGCAGAAAATCAGAGTTTGTTAGATATATGCTTATGCTAATATGAAATTAAGCTGGTATAAAAAGAAACCATGACGATGATACTCCCTGATTTTAAACTCGGTTTATTAATAGAAGCAGAAGAGTTAGTGCCTTATTTAGGCAATGAATTTATTCGCGTTGTAGATTTGAGCCGTGCATCGGTTTATGAACAACTTCATGTTCCACATGCCATTCACTTACAACCAAAATGGTTGGTAGCTCAACATGAAGAAGCTACTGGTGTTTTGCCGGATGAAGCGGGCTTACAAGCACTGATTGAAAAATTGAATATTTCACCTAATCATCATGTTGTGGTCTATGACGATGAAGGCGGAGCATGGGCTGGGCGTTTAATCTGGAATTTGCATTGCTTAGGATTCACCCGTACCAGTTTAATTAATGGCGGTATCCATGCATGGTTAGGAGCAGGGCTACCAACCACAGCAGAAGTCGAAAAAGTTTCTCCTGTTGCAGACTTAATTCAGATTGATTTATCGCATGCTGCTCAGTTCCGAGTGAACTATGAAGAGCTGCGCAAACAAGTTGAGCAAGAAAATGTGCAATTGTGGGATTGCCGCACGAGTGATGAATATAGTGGTGTCCGTTTAGCAGCGCGACGCGGCGGTCACATTCCAAATGCTCTCCATTTTGAATGGAGTACTGCACTTAATCGTGAAAATCATCTAAAATTGCATCCGCTTGAACGCACGCGGCAGCGCCTTGAACAACTGGGGTTTGATTTACATCAACCTGTAGTTGTGTACTGCCAGTCACATCACCGTTCCGGTTTGGCCTATATTCTGGCTAGACTCTTGGGCTGGGAAGCAAAAGCCTATGATGGTGCGTGGAGTGAATGGGGCAATCGCCTCGATAGTCCTATTATTACTGGAGAATCACCGTCGTGAGTTTCACATCTCGATTAAAAAAAGAATTATTTATTAAGGCACAAAATCTTGTACCACAGCATCAATTGAGCCGTGTGATAGGTAAAGTGGCGGCGAGTGAAAATCCAGTTGTGAAAGCCGCTGTTATTCATGCATTTAAAACCAAATATGGGATTGATTTATCAATCGCTGAACAAGGCAATGCATTGAAATATAAATCTTTTAATGACTTTTTTACCCGTGCATTAAAAGAAGGTGTACGTCTAGTTGATGAAAATGCAGATAGCATCGTGTCTCCAGCAGATGGTGCGATTTCCCAAATTGGTAAAATCACTGCGGGTGAAGTATTTCAAGCCAAAGGCCAAAGCTTTTCTGTAGAGAAACTCATTGGTGATCCACAGCTTGCTCAGCCATTCCAAGACGGTGAGTTCGCTACAGTTTATTTGTCACCGCGTGATTATCATCGTGTGCATATGCCTTTTGCAGGGACATTAACAGAAACGTTATATGTACCCGGCGAGCTATTTTCGGTAAATCAAGTCACTGCGGAAAATGTACCGGGTTTATTTGCTCGTAATGAACGTATGGTGTGTTTGTTTGATACTGAACTTGGCCGTATGGCGGTTGTTTTAGTGGGTGCAATGATTGTTGCTGGTATTGAAACTGTGGCAACAGGTAAAGTGAAACCTTCAGGTCGTATCGAATTACAGCATCATCAGTTAAAGCTAGAAAAAGGTGCTGAGCTTGGACGTTTTTATTTAGGTTCTACCGCAGTTATATTATTTGAAAAAGATAAGATCGAATGGGAACAACGTTTTAAAGCTGAGTCTGTGGTTGTAATGGGCGAGCGCATGGGTCATACAGTTTAATCACTTTTATAGCCTGTATAATACAAATAAGCCCTGAATTTAATTATTCAGGGTTTATTTTTTTAATACAAAAATTAAGTCGTTATTATATTCAACTTAAAAACGAATATATTCTAGATAGAGCCGAAATAATAATTTTAAATTATTTAGTCCAACCATATTTTTTGAAAATAATATTACCTTGCTGAGACGATAAGAACTCTACAAAACGTTTCGCTTCAGCATCTTTTAAACTATGTTTTGTTAATGCTACACCTGTATCGCGATAGACAACTAGCTCTGGCTCGATAGGGATAATTTGCCCTACGTCTGGGTTACTAATTCCCCAAATATTAAAGACTAGCCAAGCATCGTAGCTGCTATTTTCTTCCCAATTTTTCTTGGCAATACCTGTGTTGGCAGCGTAGGTGACAATATTTTTTCGAAAAGATTTTGTTAATTGAATATTTCCGGTTCTACCCGCAATATCCTCCCACATACCGACTTGACCTGCACCATGCGTAACTAAAACTTTAACACCGGGTTTAGTGAGATCCTTAAATCCTTTAATATTTTTAGGATTTCCTTTTCTCACTAAAATCGCTGCGGGACGTAAATATAAAGGTTCCACCGAGTCTTTTATAATTTGTTCAGAAAAAGCATTTTCAAAATCAGACATCATCGCCTCGGAACCACTATAGATCACATCGGCATCTAATTTCGCTTTATCAGACCATTGAGAAGTTGGGCCGGAAGTCACATGGACTGCTATCCCCGTTTTTTTGGTGAATTGTTTGGCAGCTTCTTTCATTGCTGGGGCTGGGCCACCAGGACCATAGACTTGTATGTCTGCAAAGCTATGGATAGGTAGAGAACCGAGAATAAGACAAATCAGGTACGGTATAAATTTATATTGTTTTGACATTTTAATCACTATCGTAATTAAGAAAATATCAGCATATATTTTTTATTATTTAAATGGGATTAATTTTTTGCAACTATATTTATACTAGATATTCTTAAAAGTTTTTTTATCAAATTTCAGCAATAATATTCAAAGTATTTAGTTATTGAATATAAATATAGATAATTTTATGGTAATTTATATTTTATAAATTAATTATTTAAATAGATGTAATATTAATAATAGAGGAGTAATCCCTTGATTAGAAAAAGTAATTCTTTTTTAAAAATTTTATTTAGCAGTGCTTGTTTGGTGTCAGGTTCTGCTATGGCTGCTCCAATTACAGATTTGGGTAAGCAAATTGTGAGCGAAAAACCGGGTTCAATACTCTCTATAGAACAACAAAAAGTGACGGATTTATTTCCTCATGCCGATCAACGTTTGTTAGTCAATTATCGTAGTCGAGGTATTCAGAACGAACCCATCGTGGCATCGGCTTTTATTTTATTACCGAAAGGAACACCACCAAAAAATGGCTGGCCGATACTTGCTTGGGCACATGGCACGACAGGAGTTGCTGATACCTGTGCACCTTCGGGTGATTATGTTGGTGGACCAGTTCATACATATCAAGAAGTTGCTTCTAAAGCTTTAGATGGTTGGTTGGCACGTGGCTATGCAGTTGTCGCACCTGACTATCAAGGCTTAGGTACTTTAGGTGCACATCCTTATATGAATGCAAAGAGCCAGCTACATACGGTGGTCGATGCTGTGCGGGCATTACATGTGCTTAAGCCTAAAGATTTTAATAAACAGTGGTTGGTAATGGGGCATAGTCAGGGTGGAGCTGCGGCAATTACAGTGGCGACTTATGGTCAGAAAGATGCTCCCGAATTAGATTTAAAAGGAGCGATTGCACTTGCTCCGGGTGGTTATCAATATGAAGGCATTGCAGAATATGTGTTGAGTCACCCAAATCCAGAACCTAGTGTAGCCGCATTTTTCCCAATTGTGTTGTTGGGAGCACAAGCAGCGGAGCCAAGTATTGTTCCTGAAAATTTAGTTAGTCCAGAAATGAACACGGTGCTGACTCAAGCACGTAGTCGCTGTTTATCTGAACTCCAATCTGATTTGAAGAAATCGCCTTCGAGCATATTTCGACCTGATGCAGACTTAAAACCTCTTTTGGCTTATCTAAAACAACAGTCCATTGAAAATATGGTGCCTACTGTACCGTTAATGATTGTTCAAGGTTCTAAAGATCATTTAGTCGACCCTAGAGGGACATCAGCTTATTACCAACAGTTATGTAAATTAAAAAAACCAACTATCTATCAAACAATTGATGGCGGAGATCATCGCGATGCATTGCGCCAGAGCAATACGTTTGCCACTAGTTTTTTAAACGTAATTGAGAAAAATCAGAGCAAATCGTATTGCTCTAATTTTAAGTAAATTGGTTTTAACTAATACAAAAAAGCCGACTTTTCATAAGTCGGCTTTTTATATGTACGGGGGATAATTTTAAGTCATGTTATATAGTCTTTCTTTTGGAAAAACTGCGGTAAATGTTGATCCTTCGTTTTCTTTAGACTGCACATCTAAATACGCGCCGTGTTGCATCAGCACGTGTTTTACAATCGCAAGACCTAAACCTGTACCACCTGTTTGGCGACTACGGTCACTGTCAACTCGATAGAAGCGTTCAGTTAGTCGTGGCAAATGCTTAGGGTTAATACCAATACCTGTGTCTTGTACACTAAAGTAAGCATGTTCGCCATCGTCGTGCCAGCCAATCGTAATCGTTCCACCTTTTGGTGTGTACTTGATGGCATTGGTAATTAAATTACTAAATGCACTGGCAATTTCCATGTCAGAACCAATCAAGTCACAGTGGCTATCAATATGTAAATTGAGCGTATGTCCATAATCGGCATTGTAGGCCTGAGCATCATCAAAGAGTTGATTCATTAAGCTCGGCATTTCAATAATCTGATTTTTCGCAATTTTCTTATTATTTTCTAAATTTGATAACAGCAGTAAATCATTCACCAAAGCATTCATACGCTTAGTTTGAGACTGCATCTGATCAAACGCACGTTTCCAGCGTGGACTAATATCTTCCTGATCGGTAAACGTTTCGATGTAACCACTGAGTACGGTTAGCGGGGTACGAAGTTCATGAGAAATATTATCGACGAAGTCTTTACGCATTTGCTCAAGGTTGTGCATGCGAGTCACATCGTAAGCGACTAATAAACGACTTTCTCCACCAAATCTTGTGAGTTTAACCTGCACATAGCGGTCATCATCAAAATTTGAGTGAAGCTTAATCCCGTCGGGTGCCTGATCAATATTGTTAAAATATTCAATAAAGGTTGGCTGACGTAAAATCGTTAATAAGTTACGACCACGGTCGAGAGGACTGATTCCTAACAAACGTTCAGCTGCAGGGTTCCACCATTCGATTTGATGTTGGTCATCAATGAGTACAACCGCTTCAGCAAGCGCAACTAATGAAGACTGTGCTCGGTCAATTAAACCGACCATTTCGGCCTGAACAATTCGTTCTTGGCGCTGAGCACGGTAGACGTTAAATAATAATGCCCCCCAAATCCCATTAAGATTTGGAGGAACGTCATAAGGTTTATTTGCAATCCAGTCATTGACCAGATATAAAGAACGCAACTGGAGTGTAAAAAACACCACAAAGGCGATAAAAATACAACTCCAGAAATACCCGACACCTAAACCGACTAAACCGGCAATAATTAGAAAAAATAATAAAAGCCGTAAATCTTGTTTGGCAAACGTCCATAAACTACTGTAGCGAGAAAGCTTTTGTTCACGTACCTGTTCAGGGACGGGGTAGGGTTCATACATAAATCTTGGTTAACCTGCGGCTAAATCTGCACGTGTAGAGAAACGGTAGCCAGTTCCACGTACGGTCTGAACAAATCGGTCAACACCAAAAGGTTCTAGTACTTTACGCAAACGACGGATATGCACATCGATAGTGCGGTCTTCAATATATACATTACCGCCCCATACTTGATCGAGCAACTGGGCACGCGTATATGCACGCTCTGGATGGGTCATAAAAAACGCAAGTAAGCGATATTCAGTTGGACCCATATCTAAAATACTGTTACCAAAGCTAACACGCTGGCTCACAGGATCAAGAATTAAACCATTGGCATCAATTGTTTTTTCACCACTTAATGCATTAGCACGACGCAGGACCGCCTTAATACGTGAAACCAGTTCACGTGTTGAAAAAGGCTTAGTCATGTAGTCATCTGCACCCGCGTCAAGACCTTGTACTTTGTGGTCTTCTTCTCCGCGAGCGGTGAGCATAATCACTGGAATTTCTGCTAGGTTCTCATCGCGTTTTAAGCGGCGACATAAATCGACACCGCTTACGCCTCCAGGTAACATCCAATCAAGCAAGATAAGCGCCGGACGTTGGTCGACGATAATTTGATGAGCCTGTTTGGCATCTTCTGCCTGTAAACATTGAAAGCCTGCCATGTCCAAAGAAGTATGGATCATTTCGCGAATAGGAAGCTCATCATCGACAATTAAAATGTAGTCATCTTTCACAACGCAATATCCTATAGATTTAACGGTGAACCGTTTTGTAGTTATGACAGGCTTATTACAAAGATTAATTATGACAATTTCATTGCAGAAAAGTCTATAAAATTGAATTTAGCAATAATTTGTGACAAAACCAAGGCAAAGGTATGACCAAATTATGACATATAACTTAGAGAATTCTTAAAAACATTCAATAAGTTACTATATTAAAGGTTTAACTGGTTTGTCCCATTTATAGCTGTCAAAAAACTTTAATATTATTTTGAAACTTGCGCTAATAAAGATAAGAAAACGATACGGCATGCGGTTAAAACCTGTTCAAGAGACTGCTTAAACCCTCCCATGACCCATCGAATCGCAATTTGAGTGACATATCCATTCAAACCAGTTGCGATTAAAGAGAGCTCATTTTCATGGTGTTGAATTTGGGGCATGGTCAGCATAACGAAGGCCTGAATCATGCGATCAAATTGCGCGAGTGTTTCTTGAATAGTGGCTTGATTATGTAATTCTTGTACCAAAACAGCATCGACATAGACAATGCGAGCTAATCTTGGGTCATCTTTTAAGGTAGTCAGCAGTGCTCTTAAACCTGCATCAACCATTTTTTCTGGATCGGGTGCAGCTTTAATCACGGCTTGCATCAGATTTTGCTGTAATTCTTCAATCATTTTTAAAAAGATGGTTTGGAATAAATCTTCACTCTTCTTAAATGATTCATAAAAATAACGTTCTGTGAGTTTTGCCTCTTGGCAGACATCTTTTACCGTTACTGAAAAAAAACCGAGCGTTCCGTAGGTCGCAATGCCTGCTTCAATCAGTTTTTCGCGGCGTGCTTCTTTACGTTCAGATAGAGATAAACCTTTGAACTGACGTTCTTTACTCACACTTTTTGTTTTCTTTTTACTGGTTGAGTCGTTAGTCGTCATAAATAAGTCGTTTCCTAATTTATAGGTTTTGGCCAAATATGCTCACTATGATAAAGCGCTCAGAAGAATTGTGCCATTCTATCTGAAATTACAGTGTACTATATTGACAATGGATATTGTCAAAATTATATTGAAGATGTCTAAACTGCACATGCAATGAACCGATTGTGCAAATATCGAAAAACAAAGGATGGACAATGAAAAATTTTAAAAACAAAGTCGCTGCAATTACGGGCGCAGGTTCTGGCATTGGGCAACAGTTAGCAATTCTTTTGGCAAAACAGGGCTGCCATCTTTCGTTGAGTGATATTAATGAAAAAGGATTACAACAAACTGTCGAGCTTTTAAAACCGTACAGTGATATTACTGTTACCACCAAAAAGCTTGATGTGTCTGATCGCGAAGCGGTAAAGCAGTGGGCGCAAGAAACTGTACAAGATCACGGTTCTGTTAACCTGATTTTTAACAACGCTGGCGTTGCATTAGGCTCTACTGTTGAGGGTGCGACCTACGAAGATTTAGAGTGGATTGTTGGGATTAACTTCTGGGGTGTCGTATACGGTACTAAAGAATTTTTACCGTTCATTAAGCAGACTCAAGATGGCCATATTATTAACATCTCAAGCTTATTTGGTCTGACTGCTCAACCGACTCAATCTGGTTATAACGCAACTAAATTTGCTGTACGCGGTTTTACCGAATCATTACGCCAAGAGTTAGATATCGAAAAAAGTGGTGTGAGCTCTTTGTGCGTACATCCGGGGGGAATTCGCACCAATATTGCTAAAGCTGCAAAAATGAGTGATAGCTTGAGTAGTTTGGGTATGGACCCGACGAAATCGATCCAAAACTTTGACAAGTTACTACGTACTCCACCAGAAGAAGCTGCACGTCAAATCTTGGATGCCGTTTTGAAAAATAAACGCCGTTTATTGATTGGTAGTGACGCAAAAATTCTTGATGCATTTCAGCGTTTGTTCCCAACAGGATATCAACGTGCTTCAACCATTGTGACCAAATTAATGAAATAAGATTTAAATTAAAAAAGCCATCAATTGATGGCTTTTTTTATATGGTTTAGATCATTCTAAATAAGAACTTTGATCTTCTTTTTCTTCCAGATAAATTGGTAATACAGGCCTTGGATAATACATAAACTGACAAATGCCAAGGCATAGGCAACCCAGATGCCTTTAAGGCCCCATATTGAGCTAAACCAATAAGCACATGGAATTTCAATAAATAAAATAGCCGAGATATTGATTAGCATTGGAACAGTCACAGTTCCACTAGCACGCATGATCGATGCAAAAATCGCACCTGCACCAAAGAATAAAATTGCCCAAAGTACAATAAATAAAAGTTGCTGCCCTAATACCACCACAGTTGGGTCGGTAATAAACAAAGCCATTAAATATTTTGAAAATAAATAGCCAAGTGCAATTAAGGCACCTGTAAATAAGAAGTTCATGCCTAAAGCTGTGCGGGTTACCCGTGCTAACAGATCTGATTTGCCAGCGCCAATCGCTTGTGCTGCAAAAATTGAAGCTGCAATTGAGATGGATAAGGCAGGAAACTGAATGTAGTTGAGTACCTGATTCACTGCACCATACGCTGCTGTAGCATGTGATCCATAACGGTTGACCAGTCCAACAATAACCAAACCCGCCATTGAGGTGGTAATCATTTGAATACCGGTTGGGACACCTAAGCGCAAAATGATTTTGCTCAGTTCTGGATTATGACGGATATGTTGCAGAAGCTGACGATTCGGGCGAAGTGGATGATTTTTCTTGTTCAGATAAATTGCGAGAAAAATCAAAATAGCTACATAGCCCGTAATCGTTGCGATTGCTGGCGCAATAATCCCTAGAGCGGGTAAACCAAAATAACCTTTAAGTAATATTGGGGTAATAACTAAGCCAATCACACTGGTTAAAGCAAGGGCCAGCAAAGGGGTAGTACTATCGCCTACACCACGTAAAATTGAGGTATAGATAATATATACAAACAGAAGCGGGCTACCCGCAAGCATCCATTGCACATAGGGCAAAGAAAGATGCATCACTTTTGGATCTGTACCTAATAACTCTAAAATATCATGGGCAAAAAACACACCGATAATCGCGGTAATTACCCCACCAATCAGTGTCATAAACAGGGTAGAGCCAACCACACTTTGGACTTTCTCTATATTTTGCGCCCCCCATGCTTGTCCCACTAAAACAGTAGTACCGGTTGAAATCCCGATAATAAAAGCAAGGAGCAAGAATAAAATAGGGAAAAAAACCGAGACGGCAGCAATCGCATCTACTCCCAGCATTTGACCAACAAAGATAGTGTTAATCGTTCCCGACAAGTTCTGTAAAATATTGGTTGCAATGAGGGGCAATAAGAAAACAAAAAATGCTTTCCATAGATTTTGCTGATGAATTAAAGACTGTCTTGGTGGCATGTATTCTCCATCGCCCATCTCTTTGATGAGCGGGGCGGATATTCAACTTAGCATAGTTGGAGCGAATGACTTGTAGTATTTTTACAGTGCTAAGTGGCTAAATTTATTAACATTCATTCAAGATTTCTCCTGCTTTTTGCAGAGTTTCATCATTTTTTGCAAAGCAGAATCGAATCAAACGTAAAGACTCAGGCGCTTGCTGATAGAAAACCGAAACTGGAATAGCCACGATCTTATGTTGCTCAGCTAAAAATTGGCACATTTCCACATCGTTTAAGTCGGATCTAATTTGACTGTAATCGAGATTTTGAAAGTAAGTACCTTGAGATGGTTTTAGTAAAAAACGACTATTGTGAATCGCCTGATTAAACCGATCTCGCTTAGTTTGATAAAACTGCGAAAGCTCTTGAATATGTTCTGGATGTTGCTCCATATATTGCGCTAGAGCAATTTGACAAGGTGTCGTGCCACAGAAATTTGCATATTGGTAAATCTGGCGGAATAAACGCATTAACTCAGGTGAGGCGACGCAATAACCTGTTTTCCAGCCCGTCACATGAAAGGTTTTTCCAAAAGACCCAATCACAAAACTACGCTCTCTGAGTTCTGGAAAATGCAATGCACTAAAGTGTTGCTGACCATCAAAAACTAAGTGTTCATAGACTTCATCAGATAAAACTACAATATTTTTATCTCGAATCAGTTCAATAAGCTCTAACCAATCTTGTTTTGCCCAGATAATCCCTGTTGGATTATGAGGAGTATTCACCACAATCATACGGGTTTTGTCATTAATCAAATCTTTAACTTGTTGCCAGTTCACTTTAAAGTCAGGTGCTTGCAGAGCAATATGAATTGCTTTACCGCCTGCTAACTCGACAGAAGGGCCGTAGCTGTCATAACTTGGGTCGAAAATAATCACTTCATCACCTGCAGTAATGCAGGCCTGTATGGCACAAAAAATTGCAATGGTTGCGCCAGGAGTAATCGTGATTTGAGTTACAGGGTCAAGTTGAAGCTGATCGCGCTGTTGAAATTGTAAAGCGAGTTGCTCCCGTAAACCGAGAATACCATCACCGGGTGGGTACTGATTATGTCCAGCTAAAGTCGCCTGAGATAGGGCTTCCAGCAGGGCCTGTGGTGCCGGAAAATCTGGAAAGCCTTGTGACAGGTTGAGTGCACCTAGACGATGTGCCAGTGCCGTCATGGTACTAAAAATAGTTACGCCTTGAGTGGCCAATTTTGACTTTAGCTGTAGCATATTGTTCTCTTTTTTAAAATATTTAAAGTTATAAAATTGATTCAATCACTGCCCGAATTACACCGAGTGTCAAACCAATAAATGCACCGACTACAACGCCATTCACTCGGATCATGTGTAAGTCGCCACCGACTTCATTTTCAATTTTCCCAATCATTTCGCGCGAATCCCATTCATGAATGCGCTCACTCACATAGCGTATGATTTTATGGCTATATTGATCCGTAAAATTCATAGCAAGTCCTGTCATTTCTTTGTTGAGAACTTCACGTACTTTTACATTCTGAACAAGGTTTTCACCCAGTTGCTGGATAGCCGCTCTTAAGTTCATTGCAATGCCAGAGTCTTCTTTCATTAAATCTTCTTTAATGGCATCACACAGAATCGTGACAGCACCACTAATAAAATTTAGAACCTGCGGACTGTCTAGCAACGCATCCTTACCGCTGTTAAGGCGCTGACTCGCAACGCTGTCTGGTTTTGCCAGCTCAAGCATGAGTGAATGAGCTATGGTTTCAATTTCTTGTCGCCATGGGTGTTTATGGTCTGCCAGCATCGATTCCACTTTTTCAACCAAGGAGTCGATGGTGCGTTGTTGAACGTCAATACCAATCCAGCTTGCACCTCTTGCAAGAGACCATACGCCTAACGCTTTAAACATTTTTCTGGTTAATTCACGAGTTTTATCCGGATTTTGTACTACCCACTCATGAGCGATATCCAGACCTCGCTGCAATACATCTTGGTGGAAATCATTTTCCAATACTGCACGCAGCATTTCACTTGCGAGTTTATTAACTTGAGTGTTACGTACCCATTGCACGCTGTTATTTTGCACAAAATTAGCAATTTGCTCTTGGCTAACAAATTCAAAAATTTTCGGCACAGTTTGCTGAATGAGCTCTACCACTTGTGTATTGTTTTGTGGACTTGCTAACCATTGACCAATTGCAAGGCTTAAGTCAGTTTTTTCTAAGCTACGTTCGACCACTTGAGGCGAAAGAAAATTTTCTTGTACAAAACGGCCCATTGACTCTGCAATACGTGCCTTGTTGCGTGGAATAATCTCGGTGTGGTCACGTAAAAACTTAGGAATTGGCAGCTTACCAAATGGGTTACGAAACAGAACGGTAATCGCATACCAGTCGGCTAAACCACCGACTACACCTGCTTCAGCACCCAGCATTAAAATATGAATAAAATCTGTGTACTCTGGCAGAAACCGGTCGGCAACCATCAGTGCGACCCACAGCACAACGACGATAATTAGCGCTAGAGTGGCAAAATATTTGCTACGTTTAAGACTGGGCACGTGGTGGACTTCTTCTACCATGCTCATACATTTATCCTATTCATTTTTGTTTTACTGGAGGCTCGGGCGGTGGCAACAGCGCTCCTGTCGGACTCAATCCATATTTTTGACCGATTGATTTCAAGATCAAGGTTGCATCAAAAGCGTCCTGAGGAGCCTGTTTTTGATCCCGATAACATTCAATAGTATACGACACTTGAACAGGATCGATATTGACCACTTGTGGGTAATCATAGAACGGATCATGCCAGAAACCTGGATAGCGTCGACCGTAGCCATAAGGATAAAAACTTGGAGCAGATGGATAAATCACAGCCTGACGTGGTGGTTTTTGACTCTGATTACTTGGGTCATTGAGTACTTTAAAAAAGCGGAAACCTTTTTGTACGGTCGTTTGTGCAGATTTCACCAAGGTGATTTCTTCAGCTCTGCCATAACTCATATTTGAATCGGCTTGAAAACTAATACGGAACGTTTGGGCATTTAGAGGATATGCTGAAAACTGCCCAAGCTGATCAAAGGTTTTTGGTTTACTTGGAGTCGTTGCACACGCAGTTAAAGTTAAGGCAGTGCCTAAGGCTAAACAAAGAGAGAGATATTTCATGATGAACTCCCAGCTGAGCATTAAAAAATAGATGACTCAGCATTAAAAATTAAGAAGTTTTAAAAACTACTGTTCGGTTCTAATAAAAATTCGGTTTCCTCTGGAGTGGAAACACGCCCGAGAATGGTATTTCGATGAGGATAGCGTCCAAAGCGATCAATAATGACTTTATGCTTTTTCTCAAAGCTTAAATTAATTTCATTGCCGAGGCGTTGAAATAATTTTAAGGCAAACTCATGAATCAATTTTGATTCACTATGCATAAACGGCATATATAAAAAAGAGCGTTGCTCTGGATTAAGGTGTGCATCGAGTTGCAAACTTATGGCCTCTTGCGCCAACGCTAATGCCAAGCTGTCATAGGCAAAAGATTGAGGCTGATCACGATAGATGTTGCGAGAAAATTGGTCTAGTACAATAATCTCTGCTAAACGACCTTCTGCTGTTTTTCGCCAAGACCAGAGTTCTGCTTGAGTTGCCTGTCGATGAACGTCAGAAAAATTTACACGGATTTTTTTGTCAAAATCATCACTTTTCGCAAACCAAAGTGAACGGTGTTCAGGAGAAAACCAGAAATTTAAAATGTCTTGTTCGTTCATGATATTGACAACTCTTTAGCAATTATTCTTCAATAAAATCACAATTCTTTCGTGTCTTAAATAACAAGATTGTGATAAAAATTGCCAAACTGGAATGATGTGATTATATAAATAGCCGTATCATCTCACGATTTTGTATATAGTGATCTTTAATAAGCGAGCAAATGCATGAGTCAACCCACTACACCATCTCAATCAGTTATTCCTGCTTGGGTGGATTCGTCGCTACTACAAGGCATGTTACGTGGAATAGAGCGTGAAAGCCTACGTATGCAAAGTAATGGGTTCTTATCGCAAGAGTTACATCCGAAGGCATTAGGTTCAGCTTTAACACATCCACAAATTACGACTGATTATTCAGAAGCGTTGATGGAGTTTATTACTTCACCTAAGCCAACGATTGAAGAAGCTTTGCATGAGCTCACCGATATTCATGCGGTTGTGCACCGTCATTTAGAAAATGGTGAAAAACTCTGGCCGCTTTCGATGCCATGTATGTTAGACGACAATGAAGAACGGATTCGTCTAGCACAATACGGCACCTCTAATATTGGTCGTTTTAAAACACTATATCGCCGTGGGTTAGGAATTCGATATGGTCGTCGTATGCAGACCATTTCAGGGGTGCATTACAACTTATCTTTCCCAGATACACTTTTTGCTGAGCTACAAGCTCATGAAACTGACGAACAATTAAAATCATTAAGTTTGCAGGATTATCGTAGCCATCGTTATTTTGGGCTTATTCGTAACTTCATTCGTTTAACACCGTTAGTGATGTTCTTGGTGGGCGCAAGTCCAACAGTATGTCGCTGTTTCTTGACCGGACATAAACATCATTTGTTGCCTTTAATCAAAGGTTCATATTATTTGCCGTATGCTACAGCACTCCGTATGGGACGATTGGGTTATCAAAACTCGGCTCAAAAAAGCTTAGGTATTCATTACAACAATTTGACGGGCTATCTGGATGGTTTACAAAAAGCCGTTCATTCTCCTTACCCACCATTTAGCCGTTTAGGGTTAAATGATGCCTCTGGTGAGCCGTTGCAAATTAATGACCATGTTTTGCAAATCGAGAATGAATATTACAGTCTAGTACGTCCAAAACAGGTGCCTCAAGCAGGTGAAACACCGTCTCAAGCTTTGAAAAATCGAGGAGTGGGTTATGTTGAATTACGTGCTGTTGATGTAAACCCATACTCGGCAATTGGCGTTGATGAAACGACGGCAGGCTTTCTTGAAGTGTTAGCACTTTATTGTCTGTTAAGTGATAGCCCAGACTTGCTATGTCCTGAACAAGACTTGGTTGAGAAAAATCAGACAGAAGTGGTAAACCGAGGCCGAGCGCCGAACGCAACCATTACAGATTTAACTGGGTCATATCACATCGAAGATTGGGCACGTCTGTATATTGCAAAAATGCAAGATTGTGCGCAGTTACTCGATCAGACCTATGCAACGAACTTGTATAGTTCAGCTTTAGCGGTCATGCAAGCACGAATTGATGAAGTTGATGAGACTTTGTCTGCACATGTTATTGACGATACGTTAAAGCATGGTGGAACTTGGAGTTTTGGTAGCCACATGGCTCAGTTACATGCTGAAAGTTATGAACAGCATGAGCTTAGTGTGGACACTTTGAAACATTTTGAACAATTGGCTGCACAATCTTTACAGCAGCAAGAACAACTTGAACAAGATACTCAGGTCAGTTTTGATCAATATCTTGAACAATATCGATAATAAAACGAGGTTTTACATGCGATTAAGTTACCGTTTGGTGAGTGGACTACTTGTTTTAGCAAGTATTGTCGGCATGTCTTTTGCGTTGTATCTGGAACATGTAAAAGGTTTAGAGCCATGTCCGCTCTGTATTTTTCAACGTGTTGGCTTAATGGCGATGGGCCTTGTAGCACTGATTGCCTTTTTGCATAACCCAGTTTCAAATGCGGTTAAACGTTTTTATGCATTTTTAGCAGGCATTGCAATTTTATGGTCAGTGGGTGTGGCAGGACGTCATGTCTGGTTGCAACATTTACCACCAGATCAAGTACCAAGCTGTGGCCCAGGTTTAAATTATCTAATTGATGCCTTACCAATGAAAACGGTTTTGCAAGAAGTATTGTCGGGTTCAGGTGAATGTGCAGCAATTGATTGGACCTTTTTAGGTCAATCTTTACCAGTTTGGTCATTGGTCTATTTCCTCTTACTATTACTGGTCTGTTTATGGCAGTTATTCCGTTTTTATCCAGTATTTAAGACAACCAAAAAAAGAGCTTAAAGCTCTTTAAAAAAGCCCAACACTATGTTGGGTTTTTTTATTGCTTGGGAATAGATCAAAATATAAAAAATGAATTAAAAAAGCATAACGATATAGACAGATAGTTCTGTTTTTTATAAAGTGCAGCCGTTTATACATCCTTATGATTATAAAAAATGCTTTTTAATATATTTAATGTTTTGGAAAAAATAGGGTTGAGTGCACAGAAACGCGCGATTCACGTGCAATTTTCTAATGAACTACTCAATAACCAAGTTTTTTTACAGCGTATCGAAGGCCAACATCAGCTAAATGGGGGAATTGAAGCTGAGTTAATTTGTCTTTCGACGAGTGCCCAAATTGCATTGAAGCAGTTTATAGGGGTGCAAGTTGCTGTTGATCAGGTTACTGATTCAGGACAATTATTCCGAACAACAGGAATTGTGACTGAAGCTAGTTATGGACAAAGTGACGGTGCTTTAACGCTTTATAAACTGACCTTAAAAGACGCGACAAACTTATGGCACAAGCGCCGTAATAGTCGTGTTTTTATGAATAAAAGTATTATTGAAGTCACGGAAGTTTTATTTAAAGAATGGCAAGAAAAAAGTCAGCTTTTTGCGACAAGTTTAACTCTTGATCTTAGCGGGTTAAGTCAGAATTATGATATTCGCCCATTCATAATGCAGCACAATGAGTCTGACTATGACTTTCTGACACGCTTATGGCGAAGTGAAGGCGTTAGCTGGTTAATTGATGAAGCCGAACTTTTTGTTCCTCATTTTACTGCGTCAATACAGACCCAAAAACTAAGACTCATTGATGACAATAGTCAGTACCAGGCTATAGAACGTCGCAGCATTCGTTATCACCGCAGCAGTGCAACAGAATATCAAGATAGCATTACAGGTTTTGTAGCGGTGCGGACTCTGCAACCGACAGCAGTACATGTGCAGCGCTGGCAACCCGATGTTCTGGCACATGAAGAAGGTGTAGGTTCAGTTATTACTACTCACATACATTCAGAGCAGTTTGATTCAGCGAGTTTGAGCCTTGAACAAGCATGGCACATGAGCCCAGCTTGGATGCAAGATTTAAAAGGGGAAGATCAAGCTACCGCTTCAAGTAGTAATCAGCTAGAAAAATTAAATCAGCACTTCACGAATATGTATGCGAGTCAAGCCAAATACTTTAAAGCCTATAGTAGTGTCCGTGATGGCCAAGTTGGTTATTGGTTTAATCTACAGGAGCATCCTGAAATTGATCAGCATGAAGGAGCAGATCAAGAGTTCCTAATCATTGCTAAAAATTTCTATAACCAAAATAACTTACCTAAAGATTTACATCAGCAAGTTAGCCAGTTATTAACCCAAAGTCGTTGGGATAAACATGGTTATGAAGATATCGAACGTCAAGGTAATGAGCTGACATTAATACGTCGTCAAATTAAAACTGCACCTGAATATAATCCAGAACAGCATCGACCAATTGCCTACCCACAAAGAGCGAAAGTCGTGGGGCCAGAGGGAGAGACTATTCATGTCGATGAATGGGGGCGTATTAAGGTGCGTTTTCTATTTACCCGTAGTGATGATCATGGACATGACGGTGGCGCAGGTAGCAATGACAATGATACCGACTCGGCTTGGGTAGATGTACTAACTCCTTGGGCAGGCGAAGGTTATGGGGCACGCTTCTTGCCACGTATTGGTGAAGTGGTTGTCATTGACTTCTTTGATGGCAATATTGACCGTCCATTTGTGACTGGGCGCATCCATGAAGCGCAGCGCTCACCAACCAAGTTCGATGTGAAAGGACAGCTTCCTGATACTAAAAAACTAAGCGGAATTCGCAGTCAGGAAATCAGTGGTAGTGGCTTTAACCAATTACGCTTTGATGACACAACTGGGCAAATTAGTACCCAATTACAAAGTAGCCATGCAGCGACTCAGCTTAATTTAGGCAACTTGAGCCATCCGAAAGAACAAGCAACAAGCCAAGGCCGTGGAGAAGGCTTTGAGCTAAGAACAGATGCTTGGGGAGCTGTGCGTGCAGGTAAAGGTATGCTCATTAGTACCTATGCGCAAGAGCAAGCGATTGCAGACCATTTAGAGGCTGCACAAGCACAATTCTTACTTTCACAAGGCTATGAAAGCATGAAAATGCTCAGTGAAGTTGCAGCAAAGCAACAGACTGATGCTTTGAACGTGATTAATCGCTTACCCAAATTCATCCAGTCACTTGAGCTAAAAACTACAGGACAGGCATTAGATAGTACGGTGAATCTATTTAAAGAAGGTATTAATAACGATCCTATTCACGCCTTAAAAGACTGTGGTGGCTTTATTCAAGATATTGGCGCGCTAGGGGGAAATGCAAAAGGCGTTGTAGACGAATTTAATGCTTTCTTTACCGATGCCAAAGATGCGGTGGAAAACTTAAAAGCATTTATTGAAAATGTTGAAGAGCATGGTGCCGACATCGTTAAAGGAAAACTTGCCAGTATTAAAGACCGCATTCATAAAAATCCATTTGAAAGTATTCAAGAGGTTGGAAAAGTCTTAGCCAACGTCGAGACCAAAGACTTTGACATGATGAGTGTATGTGGCACTTTTAGTAAAGGCAGTAAATTAGAAGTATCACCTTCTAAAGCATTAAGTTCTTTGCAAGGCTTTATGGAAGGTTATACCCAAGGTTTAGAAAGCAGTTCCGATACTAAACAGCAAGAGCAAGGCAAGATCTTTAGACAAGCTCTTATGTTGTTGGCATCGCCAAATGGTATTGCTTTGACAACGCCTGAAAATATTATTCTACAAGCTTCGCAAGATATTGCCGAAAGTGCGAGCGGTTCAATTAATTTGAGTGCGCAGAAAAATATTATTGGGCATGCACAAGACAAAATTAGTTTGTTTGCTGCGCAAAAAGGTTTCCGTGCTTATGCAGCAAAAGGAAAGCTCGAACTACAAGCGCAAGATGATGCTATTGAAGCGATTGCCAAGAAGGTCATCAAGTTCATTTCTACTGAAGAAAAAATCGAGCTTACTAGTCCAAAAGAAATTGTATTAACAGCAGGTGGGTCACAGCTCAAAATTAATGCTAATGGCGTATTTTCAACAACTGGTGGTAAGTTTGAAAGTAAAGCTGGGCAGCATTTGTTTACGGGTGGAGCAACAGTAAATGCTGAATTGCCGAAAATGCCTGAGAGTGGAATATTTAGTCGAAGATTTGATTTTAGTGATATTTTCAATTTAGAAAACTTGAAAGAAGAAATTAGATTTAAAGTCATCAATAAAACAAAGAGTACGGAATATATCGGGATATTGGATGAAATGGGAAGAACACCAAGAATATTTAGTGATTCGTCAGATGCTGTTGAGATTCAATTTATTAGTAACAATGGCAATAAAAGTACGCTACCTACAAAGGAATTAAATGAAGATCTTTATAATCATGATACTGGGGATTTTATAGATGATGGAATTCAGAGTCAGCTTGAGGAAGCTCTAGATGATGAATATAAAGATGATTTAGAAGATGATTTTAATAAATTTGGAGTATAAGAGATGAAACGCAGTTTAACATTGCTACTGAGCACATTTATCTCAATACAAGCTTTTGCTGAAGAAAATGCTTGTGAAAAAATTTGGGATAGCTTCAAAAATAAAAATGAAAGTATCAAAATTGATAAAGTTAATGTCCCCTGTAAACAAATTTGGGAAGATAGCAATAAAGCAAAGCTTATAAAGACTATTGGTTTAAACCCAAAAGATGCTCAATGGATGTCAACAGGGGAATGCCAAGTTATTGAAGTTAATAAAAATAAATACCAAGTTTATTATGCTTATCTAAAAAATGATCATAGTGATATAAATATCATTAATGACACTAATGGTAATTATTTTTCATATTTTAGAAATTTAGGTCGCTATGATATGTTTGAAGATAAGTTTTTTCCAACAAAAAAAGCTAATAAAAATGGTGTGGAATTAAGCTGCCCTGGATTGGGGAATTTTGAGAAAATGAAACCTATTTTAAGTTCATATATCAATAATAAAAAAATTGATATTAAACGATTTAGTTTTGAGGACTTAAATAAATGAAAAATGGTAAATCTATAAATCAAAAATCATATCCGTTAACGCGTTATGGATTTATTTGTGCCGTTTCAAGAATGGAATCTTCATCAGATTTAAGTTTACCCTTAACGGCACCGGTAAATATTAGAGCAAGCCAAAATAAAAATTCTCGGGGTTATATTGGTTTTTTTCAGTTTGGGGAAGCTGCACTGATTGATCTTGGTTATTATAAGCATTGGAAAGATAATTCTGATAAAACCAAAGCAAACGATTGGACGGGGAGTTGGGTTGGACATAATGGTGTTAATTCTTTATCAGATTTTTTGAAATCCCCTGCTAAGCAAATTCAGATCATTGGAGAATGGATAGATCTTCTTTGCAAACGATTAAGAAATAGAAGTTTTAATGAATACTATGGGAAAATAATAAATGGAATTGAAATTACTGAATCAGGTGCTATTGCAGGTGCTCATTTAGTTGGGGAAGGAGGATTAGGTTCTTTTTTAGGTATATCAGGTTTTAAAGGAAATTATAAAGAAGTAGATGGAAATAATGTTCATATTAGTAGATATATTGAGATGTTTAACCATTATGACTTAGAAAGCTGTTGTAGCAGAAAAATATATATAATATTAAAAAACCAAATAGGACAAATAGCAAAAAATAAAAAAGTAACTATTGAATCTGAATATAGTGGTAAGTTTAAACAATCTAAGTTTATTGTAAGCGCTGAGTCAGATGAGCAAGGATTATTACCTGTTATTATTAGACATCCAGACAGTAAAATTATAATTAAAGTAGATGGCAAACAATCTGCTGTTATCACACAAGCCTCTGATAAAAAACAATCTATTGAATTAAGTGTAAGTGAAGATATTAAAATTCAATCTGTCTTACAAAAACCTGCTGAACCAGAGCCAAAACAAGAAAAAGTTGTTGTTGTGGAACAGAAAACTGTTGATTTGAAGAAAGATGAGGTGAAAACGAATGCTTCTAAAGATATAAAATTTGATATAGCGATAATTGAAAGTGACACAAATAGAAAAATAACGAATATGAGGTTTTTCGTAAGATATAAAGGTAAGATCAAAGAGCATACTTCTGATAGTTCAGGAATAAAAACTGGTATAATTGCAGAAGAGGGGGAAAATTTAGATATATTGGTAAATGGAAGTAAAGGTTATCAAAAACTAAAAACAATATCTGTAACTAAAGGAATGGAAAATAGCTGTATATCAGTCCCATTAGGACTAGTCAGTGTGAAATTGAAGATACATGATAGTAAAGGTAATATTTTAAAAAATAATAAGTTTTTTGTTTCATATAGAGGTAGAGAAATAGAAAAAATAACGGATAGTAATGGCTTTATTCAATTAAAAATGTTGAATGCATTTGTTTATAAATTGCTACTTTCAAATAAGAAACCTGTTTTGACATTAAGAAATGATCCAAGTATTTCCGTAATCAATGTTAACTTAAATTCTGCGGCTACAATAATACAGATGCCTCGAGTAGCTCCAAATTCTCCAAGTAAGACAGTACCAGCAAAAACAACACCAGCGAAAGAAACGTCATCTGAGAAAGAAGAGAGCTTTGTTGATTACTTAATTGATTTTATTCCTTCATTAGGAAAAACAGAGAATGTTCATACAGAGAAAAATGGTAATCCTTTAACCAAACAATATGGTAGTGATGTCACTTTTACTATTAAAACAATCAATAAAGAGACAAATAAGGAAGAAAATCTAGCCTATTCAATTAAGTATAATGGTGCAAAAAGAACACATTATACTGGACACGATGGGATTGGATTAAAAAAACATCGGGGCGAAGAAGGAAAGAAAATTGAAATTGTTGTAGATGTTGATAGTAAAGAACAAGTACTTTATACCGCTATATTGAAGAATCCTATGCCAGTTATTGAAATAAGAATAGATAAGCCAAAAGATGATGGCTCATATTTATTCCCTTTAAAAGCACGGACAAATTCATATAAAAATGGATTTGCTCGATTTGGTTCTAATCGTAGTGGTGGAAAACGTAAACACGCAGGTTGTGATCTGTATGCACCAGCAGGAACTGAAATTAGAGCGATGGCTGATGGTGTAGTAAGAAATGTTTATTATTTTTATGATAATACAGATGCTATTGAAATTGTTCATCCAAAACATATCATTCGTTATGGGGAAGTTCGAAAGGGTAAATCTTTAGTAAAAGCTGGAGATAAAGTTGTAAAGGGTCAAGCAATAGCTTATGTAGGTAGCTTAACAACTAAAGGTATTCCAAGTATGATGTTGCATTTGGAAATGTACTCAAATCCAAATGATAAAGGCACTTTAAACGGTACAAGTGTTTATAAGCGGCGTTCGGATTTAATTGACCCTACACCTTTTTTAGATAGCGCATCATTATGAGCATTCAATCATGAAGAATATTTATATCTTAATTTTTATAGGTGCTTTAATTGCATGTAGTAATAAAGACCAACAGAAAACACCAAGTAGCTTAAATCACGAATCGAATGTAATTCAGGCTGAAGTGTATGAGCAACAATCTTCAGCTATAAGTGAAGTTTCACCAGCGAGTGAGCCAAAAGTAATTGCAGATAAGGTGGCCGATACAAAAGAAAATATTCAAGAAAATCAAATTTCATGTTTAAATAAAAATATTACAGATTGGTATGGTTTTGATGAAGCTAATGCTGAACCTAAATGTGTTAATTTAAGCAATTTTAGATTGTCTACTTATAAATGTGATATCTCTAAAAATGCTTTTGGTGCAGATAAAGATGCTCTTTTATTAGAAAATCAAGATAAGCGAATTTTCGCTTATTCTAATCCTCAAGATTGCAATGAAATTCTAGAAATACGAAATTCTAATGCACCATAAAGTTACCCCTGTTAGTTCTATTATTTGCAAATAATTTTAGTTCAAATAAAGATAAGTGCTAGTAATATATTTTTTAAACTTAGTATCCGTACTAAGTTTTTATTTATATTTGTAAGAAAAAAATAATAAATATCCTTATTATAGATGAGATAGTAATTAAGAGTAAGACTCTACTAAATCAATAAAAAATTAAAGATATTATCATGGATATAATTAGAAATTCGATAATATAGGTTTTTCTAAAAATCATTAAAGTTTAAAAAAGTTAATTTTAAAAGAATCTTTTTATTAAATTAAAACCAATTTAATATTTTTAAGTTATTGATTTTCATATTGTTAATATTATTGTTATCCCCGTTAATTAAATAGGGGAGTTTGGCGCCCATCAAAATAGGCAAGTCATCTTCAATATTATCACTATATGTTGCAAACCAAGGTTGTTTGATATCAAGCTTATTCAATCTTCTTACTTTTTCTTCAGACCTACAATGTATCCCACTTATCCATCCTCCTAGTTTCTTTTGCAAAGGAGTACCAATAATTTGTACATCTAGATTGATGGACTCTAGTAAAACATTCGCTAACTTTTCTGGTGCAGCCGTGGCAATAAACACAATCCTTCCATGTGCTAAATGATCTTTAACTTCAGTTATACCTTGCTCAAACCAATATAATGAATCAGAAGTAATATCTTTGATATTATTGGAAAATTTTTTAAAACTGTATTCTAATTCTTCTTCATTCATACCATACGTTGCAATCCACAAATACAATGAAGCACCTTTAGATTTATATTTCTTGAATTTCATAAGAGGTAAAGCAATCGGACTAACAATAATTGCAGCGATAAATTTGAGAAGATTAGATTTCAATTTATCTGTTAACCATGCCTTTGTAGAGTCACCCGCAAGTAATGTCCCATCCAAGTCAAAAACAACAATTTCTTTCATATATTTCTCTAAATTTACTAATAGTGATAAGAATTAATTTTTGAAAAGAGTATTTTTAATAGTTTATTTATGAAATCATAAAATATTTTATTGTATTGCAATTTGGTTATAATAGTTTGACTTAATTGTTTATAAATTAATTTAATGAAATTTTTTTGTTTATTATTGCTGGCTCTTTCTGCTAACGCATTTGCAAATACGGATAAGTGGAATGGTACTTATCATTATTATAGTTCAGAAGAGTTGCCGGGTGGTAATGTTGCGACGATAGAATCTGTTTTAACATTAACACCCAAAAAGTGTGAGTATTCTATTAGTGGCTTTCAGGTTGATAAATCTTATATATGCAAAGTGAAAGAGAAAAATAACGAGCTATATTTCTTTAATGTTCAAAGTGGTGAAAAGTTAGGAAAAGTAGTCTTTAAAAAAGGAAAATACTATCTTTATTCTGATGAAGTTTTAGATAGTAAAGACAACTTATTTTTTAAAGATAAATAATAGTTATAGAGCTTTTTTTACGTCTCTACAATCCCTTCTAAATCTTCGAGCGTATAGTTCGGCATATCAATAATATGAGTTTGAATACCTTCTTGCACATAATCATTAACATTAGGATATAACCAGCGAGTAATCTGTTCCGCGACACTTGAGTGATACTGAATTTCGAAGTGATTTAAGCCATAAAACACGGCTTTATGAGAGTCTGGGACTTTGAGCTGAAAACGTGGATTTGGGTGTTCACCTAGCGCGCTTTTTACACTTACCAAATAGTCGCCAATCACCGTCAGCGCTTTGTTACGTACTTTTTCAAACTCGAGGGTGCCTGCCACTAAAAAAGTATTGATATGGGAAGGTAGCGGAGCTGGGGCACGATTATCATCCATCATGCCAATTCGGGCATCCATATATTCCCAATCGTCATCACGGACGCTACCGTGGCGTAAGTCTAAAATGCCATTACTACGAATATTAACCAGTTGACCAAGTAAACCTACAAAAGGGAAAGCCCCGAGTTTGTCTTGTATGGTAAAGCCAAAGCGTTCTAAGACTGCGCCATGATGTGGTGAACCAATGCAGACTAGATTCTCGACCATATGAATCCATTGATACATATTTTGTTTACCATAAAACAAGGCACTACGAGAAACCAATCCACCCATACTATGGCCAATGATATCAATACTGGTAATTCTTGGGTTACGTTGTACCAAATCTTCTAATAAATTTGAAAAACTGCGTCCATTGGCTGAAATACGTCGACCTGTATTGTAGTTTAAATACAGCATCGTGTTGTGGTCACGCTGGGCTAACAAGCGCTCCCCAATACCGCCATAATGTGCATTTGACCAAGTAAGATGGTTCATACACAAACCATGGGCCAAAATTACGATACGTCCTGCAAGTTCCCCTTGTTGGATTGCACCGTAGTGATCATATAGCACCATGGGTAAGGCGAGGGGGCTATGCTGTTTAAGCAGATAATCCCCAAAAATCCCATTCAAAATTCCAACCAAAAAATGTAGGCTTGGGGTGAGTGGTTTTTCGTGAAGTGTAGGATATTTTTCAATAATATGACGTAAACTTGGCGCTAAAAAACAGCTACCGTATTTTTGTAAAGCGCCATAAGAAAGCTGATATGCCTTTTGCACAAATGGTCGTTTTTGAAAGTTTTTAGCATTTTGTGTGCTCACACCAAAAGCATTTTTTAATACTTCAATATTAATAACTTGAATTAATTCATGTACACCATTTAAGCTGGTGCTGAACAGTTGAGCTAGACCTTCTAATACGTCTGCCTGACTAGGTGGCGTACGATCCCATTTACAATAAGTTTCATGTAGTGGTGTTAAGCTCGGCATATCTTTTCCCCATGTACGTTATAACCGACGTTTTAAGCTGTACTTTTTATCAACGGCAGTAAACGTTTCCATCTTAGTAGTTTAAATAACACATGTTTTTAAAATACTGATGAATGGTTAGTTGAGTGGTTTTTCTTGTCTAACAATAGCGTTTTTATATACAAACTGAGAACAAAAATGTGAGTTTATTCTCAATTTAGAGGGAAATATATGAATATTATCTACCTCCATGGCTTTAATAGTAGCTCTCTTTCAATTAAGGGACTAAGCCTGAAGCAGTATTGTAGCGAATTGGGTATAAATGTGCATTTACCAGACCTAAATAGATCTCCCGATCTAGTGGTAGAGCAAGTTTCAACACTTATTGAATCTTTACAAGACGTGGCTTTAGTCGGTAGTAGCCTTGGCGGATTTTTTGCGACATATTTTGTCGCGAAATATAATATTCCGGCTGTACTGATTAATCCTGCTATGCAACCATGGAAGCTGTTTGATGAGTTATTTCAAGTTGAAAGCATGCCCTATGTGGTGAATGATCAATGGTCAATTGACCATATTCAGTTACGACAGTTACAACAACTTGAACTGAAACAACCTGAAAATGCTGACAAAATACTCGTCTTGTTGCAACAAGGCGACGAAATTTTGGATTATCGTCAAGCACAACGCTATTATAGTGCTGCAACGCCATCCTCATTGATTTTGACGGATGCTCATGGCAATCATGCTATGGAAGATTTTGAAGAAAAATTACCGTTAGTGATCGAATTCTTTGCGCACACCATCAAATAAGGAAAACGTACAACGTGACACAATATACGGCTCAATCGCTTGAAGTCCTTTCTGGTTTAGACCCTGTTCGTCGTCGTCCAGGGATGTATACCGATACGACTCGACCTAACCATTTAGCCCAAGAAGTGATTGATAATGCTGTTGATGAAGCATTAGCTGGTCATGCCGACAAGATATGTGTCACGGTTTATAAAGATGGTTCATTGTCAGTTGAAGATAATGGCCGTGGTATGCCAGTGGATATTCACCCTGAATATGGCCAAAGTGGTATCGAAATCATTCTGACCAAGCTGCATGCCGGTGGTAAATTCAGTACCGATAACTACCAATTTTCAGGTGGTTTACATGGTGTGGGGATTTCAGTTGTAAACGCTTTATCAACACGTGTTGAGGTTGAAGTTCAACGTCAGGGTAACCTATACCAAATGGCCTTTGAGCAAGGTGAACCAGTAGCGCCTTTAGCCGTTCTCGAAGGTAAAGCACCAAAACGCGCGACAGGGACAACGGTACATTTTTGGCCAGAAGCGAAATATTTTGATAGTCCAAAATTTGCTTTAAAAGCCCTTAAACACAATTTAAAAGCCAAAGCTGTTTTAGCGGCTGGCTTAAAAATTATCTATATCGATCAAATTAACGATGAAAAAATCGAATGGCAATTTGAAAATGGCCTCGTCGATTATTTGATGGATGAGTTGCAAGATCGCGAAATCTTGCCAAATCCTGCTTTTGTGAGCAGCGGTCAGGCAGATCGTGCGGCATGTGAATTTGCAATTTGTTGGAATGTAGAAGGCGGTGAACAGGTTCAAGAAAGTTATGTCAACCTGATTCCAACCGCGCAAGGCGGTACTCATGTGAACGGTTTACGCTCAGGTGTAACTGAGGCGTTACGTGAGTTCTGTGAGCTGCGCAACCTGTTACCACGAAACCTTAAACTTTCGGCAGAAGATGTTTGGGATGGCGTGAACTATATTTTATCGCTCAAGTTTCAAGAGCCACAATTTTCAGGTCAAACCAAAGAGCGTCTTTCGAGTCGAGAAGCATCTAATATTGTTTTAAATATTGCTAAAGATGCTTTCGCACTCTGGTTAAACCAACATGCTGAAATTGCTATGCAACTGGCAGAAATGGCGATTTCTAAAGCTGGTCGTCGTTTAAAAGCAGCGAAGAAAGTCGAACGTAAAAAGATTGTTTCTGGCCCTGCTTTACCGGGTAAATTGGCAGACTGTGTGGGGCAAACACGTGAAGACAGTGAGCTATTCATTGTCGAGGGTGACTCAGCAGGTGGTAGTGCCAAGCAAGCCCGTGATAAAAACTTTCAGGCCATCATGCCAATTCGTGGAAAAATCTTAAATACGTGGGAAGTTTCTTCAGATGAAGTATTGGCTTCTCAAGAAGTTCACGATATTGCAATTGCGATTGGTGTAGATCCGGGCAGTGATGATTTATCTGAACTACGTTACGGCAAAATCTGTATTTTGGCCGATGCGGACTCGGACGGCTTACACATTGCGACTTTGCTTTGCGCTTTATTTGTTAAACACTTTCCAGCATTGGTTGAAGAAGGACATTTGTATGTGGCAATGCCACCATTGTTCCGTATCGACATTGGCAAAGATGTCCATTACGCGCTTGATGATGATGAACTTGAAACTATTTTGAAAAATATTAAAGGTAATCGTAATCCGCAAATTACCCGATTCAAAGGGTTGGGTGAGATGAACGCGATTCAACTACGTGAAACTACGATGGATCCTAATACACGCCGCTTGGTTCAATTAGATCTTGATGATGCCCATTTTACAGCAGGTTTACTCGACAAATTACTTGCGAAAAAACGTTCGGCAGATCGTAAGCAGTGGCTTGAGCAGAAGGGTAACTTGGCTGATATTACTGTTTAAAATAGAATTAAAAAAATCCCCGCTCAACTGAGTGGGGTTTTTTATGCAAACCTAAATTGTTGGAAATCACCACTACGGGTTCTGCCATTAAATTAAAAAATAGACAGATTTGTCTATTTTAATTTAGACAGTAATTTTTATAGCTTCTGGAAATTGAAAAACATCACAATTTGCACCGTTACCAATTCGATCCACCACTGCAAAATCACTTGGTGCTTCAAAGGTAAGCAAAGGATGATGCCATGTGCCTGCCCGATAATTGATACCTTGCTTACCATCTGAGATAAAAGCACATAGCTTTGAAATATCGGGAGTATTCTCGTCTAAAGCGGGCGCAACAATAATTAAAAACTTTTGTTGCTGTAATGGAATAAATGCTTGAGAGCCTTTCGGATGGCGTTCTAACATTGAAATTTCCAGAGGTAGCACACTGGCCTTAATATTACGGAAAATACTAATTCCTGCCTTTGCTTCCCCTTCAATTTCAGTTTCTACGAGTGCATGGTAGCGCTCGGTGTGGGCATCGTTAATATGAAAAAAGTCATGCCCGTCACAACAAATAACTTCTCCGAAGGGCTGAAAATTTTCAATTGTTAAAGGCTGAATTTGAACATTCTTCATCATGACTTGGCAATTTTTCCCCATAAACGAACACGGCTAATGCCACCATCTGGAATCATGTTAATACGAATATGCGAGATTTTTTCATGCTGTAAAATCTCATTTACATACTCATGAATATGATCCATTTGCATCGGTTGAGCTTGTAGTAAGTAAGACCAGAACATACTTTGAGGAATTAACTGTGCATCGGTTGGATTTTCAAGGTAAACCGCCTGAATAGAAACCTCAGCAGGGAAGTTCCCTTTAAAGTGAGCCGTATCAATTTCAAGTTTCTCAATTTTTCCGCTTTTACCGAGTGCAAGAATACACCAGTCATAACCCGGAGCTCGGCGGCGTTTAGTTTCCCATCCATCGCCCATGTTGACGCCACGACCAGGGTTAATCAAATTACGTGGATGTCCAAAATGCGCATCGCTATAGGCAACTACACGGCCACCATTTTTGAGAGCTAATAAATCAAGAGTTTGCTCGCTATCAGTTACCTGAATATGAACGTCTCCATAGACACGTAAACGAGCAATACCACCATCTGGGAAAATATTGAGGCGTATATGAGTGAAAAGTGCATCATTATTGACCATAAAAATATGATGCTGACTTGGGCCGAGTTCCGTATTTCCTAAAAGACTCTCCCATTTTGCCCCTGTAAGGTCACCATTTGGTGCATAACATGCTTCTAATGATGCAGATGCAGGATAGTTTCCTGTAAAAAAGCTGGTGTCGATATCAAGAGCAGTGATTTTTCCACTCACCCCTAGTTTTACAATACACCAGTCATAGCCTGCATGACGCTTACGGCGAGTTTCCCAGCCGTCCATCCATTTGCCGTTGTCATCAAATTTATCTTCAACAAAAATAGGTGCTTCAAATTGCAGCATACGCTTTGCTTCTGCAAAGAAATCATCTGAACACTCAATGACTTGTGCACCAATTCGGGCATCTGCCAAATTAGTTTTAGTATTCAAAATTTCAGGAAGTTCAAAAGCTGGAGCATGCAATGTTGCCATAATGGAGTATCCGTATTTCTTGTTAAAAACATGATTTTTCATTTAAAACTGCACTCACACTGAGCGTGCCGAGACGAGTTTTGTACTTAAATATATAAGCATGGTGCATGCCAGTTTTGTGGAAAAGCTAAATAATTTTTGAACGATGGCATGTTTTTAGCATAAGCACCCTATAGGTCAATATCTATAGGAGCGTGTTATGAATGTGGTGATTATTGGTGCGGGAATGGGAGGTCTAACCACAGGCATTGCATTAAAAAAATTTGGTCACCAAGTCCGTATTTTCGAACAAACTGAAAAAATCCTTCCTGTCGGTGCAGCAATTTCGCTATGGTCAAATGGTGTGAAATGTCTGAACTATTTGGGATTAACCGAGAAAATCGCCAAACTTGGCGGACAAATGGATGACTTGGCCTATGTAGATGGTTTAACTGGCGATGTGATGACACAATTCAGTTTATTGCCATTAATTGAAGAAGTAGGCCAACGACCTTATCCAGTTGCACGTGCTGATTTACAAAATATGCTCATGGATGAATTTGGCCGAGATCAGATTTATTTAGGCAAAAAAATGGTCCGCCTTGAAGACAAAGCTGATTATGTCGAGGTTCATTTTGCAGATGGTAGCTCAACGCAGGCTGATCTATTAATTGGGGCGGATGGTACCCACTCACTTACACGGACCTATGTGTTGGGCCAACAAGTACAGCGCCGTTATGCGGGATATGTGAACTGGAATGGCCTAGTTGAAATATCTGAAGATTTAGCGCCAGCCGAGCAATGGACGACTTATGTGGGGGAAGGTAAACGCGCCTCTCTGATGCCGGTTGCGGATGGTAAGTTTTATTTCTTTTTAGACGTACCTTTACCAGCAGGTCTAGACAATAACCGAGATGACTATAAAAAACTTTTAAAACAATATTTTGCTGATTGGTGTTTGCCAGTACAGCAACTCATTGAGCGCTTAGACCCGCAAAAGACCAATCGGGTCGAAATACATGATATTGAACCGTTCACTCAATTTTATAAAGGTCGCGTGGTGATTTTAGGGGATGCTGCACACAGCACGACACCTGATATTGGGCAAGGCGGTTGCCAAGCCATGGAAGACGCAATTTATTTAGCGCGTTCTCTGCAAATTAATACTTTGGGGCTAGAGGATGCTTTACGTCGTTATCAAAACAAGCGTAATGAACGTGCAAATGAATTGGTACTTCGTGCACGTAAACGTTGTGATGTGACGCATATGAAAGATGAAGCTGTTACACAAGCATGGTATGAAGAACTACGCCGTGAACAAGGCGGACATATTATGCAGGGGATTATTAGCAATATTGTGGGTAATCCACTCGATTAAAAACAAAAACAGCAAGGATTCTTCCTTGCTGTTTTTATGCTTCTAAATAAAAATTTTAGAAGTGGTATTTAACCAATGCACTAACGTTATTTTCGTCGGCACCTTTAATACCAAATTTGTTATTCCACACTGAGTGCTCGATACCTAGGTATAAACGTGTATCAGGAGAAATGTGTTTACCTACATTCCATTTCCATTGAGTTGTCCAGTTCAACTCGCTTGCATGGTCATCTTCAGCAGTTGACCAGTCAAGGAAACCATCTACCAAGAAATCTTCAGATCCTAATTTTAATGGAATGCCGTAAACGAATGTCATTTGATAATCGTCGTCAGTGTTCTCATTATTCGCACGGTAGAAGTTTAAATTCGCATATTGGAAATATGGGATATCTAAATCAACTGCAAAACCATAAAGGAAGTTGTCGAAGTTATTGCCGTTTTGAGAGTTACTCTCCCAAGTGGTACTAATCAACACATCTTTTACTGGGCCATATGCCAGTTTTTTACCAGACACTTCACCTAAGCTTAAACGCGGTGATAACTCAAAATAAGTACTTTTATAGTCATCTTCGCCACGCATGCGATCTAAGAAGAAAAATACATCAGCGTATTTAACTTTCGCTGCATATTCCAAAGTAATTGTGGTTTCTTTCTCATCTACAACTTCATAGTTTTCACCATAAAGTCCAGTCACGCTAAAATCTTGCCAAATTGGTTTCGCCTGAACCATGGCAGTTGCAGATAACAAGGCACAAGTCGCCGCAAGTTGCTTTAATTGCATTTAAATGATCTCCCCCCAAATAAAGCACGCTAAGGATACAGGGTCTTAAGCAAAAATGAAGCCAAATTTGATCAACGGTTAAAAAAAAGCCCACCGAAGTGGGGCGCTAAAAAGTAAATCTTTAATGAGTATTTCTTGTGTTTATTGTTTGGCTTAAATGCGGAGTACGCGAGCTGCGAAATGAAGGTAAATGATTAAATAATAAATTCAACAAGATAGCAAAAATACATGTTGAACTAATACCTGAGTGAAATAATGTTTGTACCCAAACTGGGAAATGGGCATAAAACTCATGGTTAATAATTGGGATCATCCCTGCTGATAAAGCAGTTGCCACAATAATCAAATTTTTCTGATCGTTATAATCTATTTTTGCCAAAGTGCGAATTCCACTCGCTGCAACCGACCCAAACAAGACCAAACCTGCACCACCAAGTACGGGCATTGGAATCGCGGCAATCAAACGACCCATAATGGGCAGTAGTCCTAAAACAATCAGAATCACACCACCTGCTGCGACTACAAAGCGGCTTTTGATGCCTGTAATCGCAACCAGTCCAACATTTTGGGCAAAAGCACTTTGCATGAATGAACCAAAGATAGGCGCAAAAGCACTCGAAAACATATCTGCACGAACGCCATTGGCGATCCGTTTCGAATCGACTTCAGTTCCTACAATATCTCCGACTGCAATAATATCGGCTGTGGTTTCAGTCATAATGACTAAGGTAACGATTAGCATCGACAAGATTGCACTGAGCTCGAAAGTTGGTAAACCAAATGCAAATAAGTGTGGAAATTGGAGCCATTCGCCTGAACTCACCTGACTAAAATCACCAAAACCCATAAAGTAGCCAAGGGTAGTACCAACAACAATAGCCAACAAAATTGATAAACGACGAATGCTTGCTTGCGGCAGCATATTTAAAACAATCACAATGCCTAAGGTCAGCAGGGCCAAAGAGATATTTTCTACGCTACCCCAGTCAGGCGCTTTGTTGTTACCACCCATCATCCAGCGAATTGCAACAGGTAGCAAAGACAATCCAATAATCGTAATGACGCATCCAGTCACAACGGGTGGGAAAAACCGAATAATTTTTGAGAAGTAAGGCGCAAGGCATAGTCCAATCAGAGATGCAGCAATGACCGCGCCGTAGACAGCAGGCAAACCACCGCCTGTGGTGATAATAGCAACCATGGTGGCTACACCTGCAAAAGACACACCCTGTACCAGAGGTAATTTTGCGCCTAAATATTTGGTTCCGATTGTTTGGATTAGGGTTGCCAGTCCCCCTACAAATAGAGCAGCTGCAATTAACATTCCGATTTGTGCTGCGCTTAAGCCAGCTGCCGTTCCAATAATCAAGGGCGGGGCTACAATGCCACCATACATAGTCAGCACATGCTGTAAGCCGTAAGCAAAACTTTTGGAAATTCCTAAATATTCATGCTCTGGAGAAATCGCATTTTTTTGCTGATGATTCATATTTTTCTCCTATTTATAATTGAGTTAGCTACCGCGATAAGTGGAGTAAGCAAATGGGCTGATCAGTAATGGAATGTGATAATGCTGATTGACGTCTTCTATAAAAAATTGGATACAAACGCGTGGGAAAAAAGTTTTGACTTGTTGTGATGAAAAATAAGGTGCAATTTCAAATTCAAGTTGATAAGCACCTTTGGCAAAGTCTTTTATTCCAAAATCACTCACTCGACCGTCTTGATTGGTAATTGCAGTCGCTATCAGCTCATGGGTTGTTGCATGAAACAACTTTACTTCTACGTCTGCAGCCGGTTTACCTAAATTCGTATCTAAAATATGAGTGCTGATCATGCTTGTATTTCCTGAGATAGACGTAATAGAGCAATCGCTGCGAGTTGCTCATGTACAATTTTTTTTTCAATAGCCAAGTCATTTTGTAGACGTTTATGTAGCTTTATTAAAATTTCATCGCTACTCAGGCCTGCCGCTTTAATTAAAAAAATAAAGCCAAACTTTTGTTCATAATCGAGGTTGCCTTGTAGCAAAGCTTGTTGTGTTTGTTCATCTAAAGAAATGCCAGCTTGTTCTTTAGATGAAAAATGCTGCTCTTTTGCATTGAGTTGTTTTTTTGCTTGTCTTTCACCGATTTTAGGATGGGTGGTTAAAGCGGTTTGAATCTCTTGCCATGACCATAGGCGGCTTAATTGCTCTGCATATTCCAAAAAAGCTGCTTTTGATGAATAAGGGCGTTCTGAAATAATTTTTTCGGCCCATGCAGAAATATGGACACAGTTGTTTAACAGAGTCTTGAGTTGTTCGGGCGGGGCTTGATTAAACTCGATTAAAAACACTGTTATTCCTAAACTCGTTAATGTGATATAGAGTTTTAGCAATAACAGTGCCAAGAGTGATGTGTGATTCGCTGATGAATTTGGAAAATTAAAAATCAATTATTGAGTTATGTGATTTTTATACCAATACTGCGCAATATCCTGTCGACGACATATCCAAACACGATCATGCATTTGAATATAGTCGAGGAACCTTTGTAGCGCTTTAAAACGGCCTGGTCGCCCTAAAATACGGCAATGCATTCCAATGGACATCATTTTTGGTGCAGTTTCTCCTTCTGCATACAACACATCAAAACTATCTTTTAAATATTGAAAAAACTGTTCTGAGCTATTAAATCCACCCGGTGAGCAGAACTTCATGTCGTTACATTCCAAAGTATAAGGAATAATGAGATGAGGGCGTGATGCACCAGCTGTATCGGTGAGAGTCGTCCAAAAGGGCAGGTCATCGCCATAATAATCAGAGTCATATTGAATTTGCGGAAATTCTGCAAGTAACTGACGTGTATTCGGGCTGTCACGTCCGGTGTACCAACCTGTCACTTTATTTCCAAACAAGTTTTCTAAAACAGATAAAGCCTGTTCGATATGCTGCTTTTCAACTTCCCTATCGGTATCTTGATAGTGAAGCCAGCGGTAGCCATGAGAAACCACATCATAATCAGCTTGCTTAATCGCCTCTACAATATAGGGGTTACGGGCAAGCGCCATAGCCACTCCGAAAATGGTCATTGGGAGTTTGCGCTTTTGGAACTCATTATGAATGCGCCAAAAACCAGCACGTGAACCATATTCGTACATAGAGTCCATCGACATATGTTTCGCCGGGTAACTTGCAGCGCCAATAATCTCCGATAAAAACTGTTCTGAGCCATCATCGCCATGCTCAATATGTTTTTCGCCACCTTCTTCATAATTAAGCACAAATTGCACTGCAACCTTGGCATTGTTAGGCCATTTAACCTGTGGAGGTTGCCCGTGATAACCGATCAAATCACGTGAATAAGGAGACTTTTGAATTTGCTCAATGAGCTCGGCTCCAGATAGGTAAAATTTGGACACGATTGCTCTCCTTTTGTTCAATTTTTCATAAAAATTTAAAAAATCAGCTTGCATATTTTTATAGATGGACTGATATTGAAGATATGAAGATCTTCAAAATAAATTAAAAGCAGTACGTTTAAGTCAGGAGATAACAAACCATTACACCATCAAAATGTACAATTGAAGTCAGTTCATGCATGCTTAAAACATGCCAACATAAAAAAGTTTTGCATAGAAAAGATCCACAGTAAGAAAGAGAGGATGGTATTTATGAATATTGAAATCCGCACAGATAAAAACATCCATAACAGTGAACGTTTAATTACTTATGTACGTGCAGAACTTACTCAAGAATTCCAACGTCATAGCGAACGTATTACGCATTTCTCGGTTCATTTTAGTGATGAAAATGGGGACAAAGGTGGTGACAAAGATATCCACTGTATGATTGAAGCGCGTCCTTCAGGTTTAAAACCGGTTGCAGTGCACCATAAAGCAGGAAATATTGATGCCTCAATTCATGGTGCGATTGAAAAATTAAAACGTAGCCTTGAACATACTTTTGAGAAAAAAGAACACCCGAGAGGTGGACAACCAGAATTCATTGATGATGAAGTCTAATTGAAAACGCTAAAAAGCCCTTAGGGGCTTTTTTTATATTTGATGAAAATAAAACTATTCACAACATTAGGTTTGCAATGCGATGCAATCAACCTCTAAAATCTTCATATGAGATTAGGCATAATAGCCCTAATATATTTTTGAGAGATGGTCATGTTAACCACCCAGCAGCAAGCTTTAATTAAAGCCATAGAAGAATTAGAACTCGCGCAAGTGCAAAAATTACTTGCTGACGGGCTTGATCCGAACTTTATTGATCCGGAACAAGGACCACCTGTATCAATCATTTGTGACGGAATTTTCAAATGGTGGGAAGATGTATCAGAAGCCTATGAAGCGGGTACACCTTTATCAAAAGAAGAAAAGCAAAAAAGATTACAAGTTTACCTCGATATTCTTGAAGCTTTAATTCAAGCCAAAGCCAACGTACACCTTTGGGATGCAGAAGAGTTTTATGGTCCTTTATGGGATGCGGCAAGCTCGGCATGTGCTCCAGCCGTTCAACGTTTACTCAATGAAAAAGTTGACCCAAACACACGTGATGAAGAGGGTCTCACTATTTTATCTTCAATCAGTCAGTTGTTCTTTGATTGTGACTTTGATGAAATAGATTGGTCAGAAGCGCTTCAAGAAGAGCGTGAAACACTCGAGTTATTGCGCCAACATGGGGCAAAAATGTCAAAAGAACTAACTACTTGATTGGATAATAGAATGAGAACATTTCAAATTTTAACTTTTGCTCTGACCACTGTTGCTGCAGGAAGTACTTTTGCCGCAGAGTTCTCGTTTGACCGTCCAGGTGCTGGAATGGGAACGGGAATTACTCCTGTAGGTAATTTGGCTTGGGAGCAAGGTTTACCAAGCGTAACCTATACTGAGTCGACTGTTGACGGTGTTAAAGAAAAGACCGTAACCTTAAATCAGGATATGTTATTCCGTACAGGTTTAGCGCGTGATTTAGAATTACAATTAGGATGGCAAGGTCCAGCATGGACTCAAACTAAACGTGCTGGCAAAAAAAATGATACTTCAGGTTTTGGTGATGTAAGTATTGGTTTAAAAAAAGCTATTGATTTAAAAGACGATAGATTGTCTATGGCAGTGTTGGCAGAAGCTATCATTGCAACGGGAAATGATAAATTTACAGCCCATGATGACATTTATAGTCTTAGCTCTGCGGTAGCTTACCAATATAGTGATTTAGTGGGCACCTCAATTACCATGCGCTACGAAGTGCAAAATAGTGATTGGGCAGTGACAGCAGTACCGACGATTGACTATAAAATCGCAGGTAAGCTATCAGGTTATTCTGAGTTCATTTACCGTAAAGCTGAAAGCCAAGACTATGAGTATGGTTTAGGTACAGGTTTAGTCTACGCCGTAAATAATCGTACACAACTCGATGCAAGTATCGGGGTTGATTTGAATGGCCAAGACAAGAGCTACAATGGTGGCTTAGGTGTGGCGTTCTTGTTCTAAATAAAGCAATTTAAATTTATGTTAATGAAAAAGCTTATTCATCAGGGAATTCTTTATTTTCTAGCAGTTGCTGTTTGTGTGTTTAGCCAGTTGGTTTCTGCGCAAGATAAGTTACTTTCACCCGAACAAGCTTTTTCATTTTCGGTTGAATCTTCTGAGCCGCATACTGCGAGTTTGTCTTGGCAGATTCAGCCAAATTACTATCTTTATCAGCATAAATTTTCCGTACAACAAGGTACTCAACCTTTAGCTTTGAAGTTACCCAAAGCGATTGCCCAATATGATGAAAATTATGGGCAAAGTCAGGTTTATTACCATCAAGTTAATTTCCAAATTAAGACTAAGCCATCAGAGCACTATAGTGTGACTTGGCAGGGCTGTGCCAAAGATCGTATTTGTTATCCGCCACAAACTATTGAGTTTCAAACTGATGCAGATGGCCTAGTTGGTGTACAAAACCAAGCAGGAACAGCCCCAAAACGATTGCTAGATTTAGCAAATACACAATCTGACACTTCCAAGGGTTCAGAATCCATAGAAAAAGAGCAGAATACAGAGACAGCAGTTACTACAACCACACCACAAATTGCGCAAGATCAGATCTGGTCTGCTAAGTTAATTGAGAACTCATTGTGGTATGGCGTTTTATTATTTTTAGGTTTAGGCATGTTGCTCGCATTTACACCATGCTCTTTACCGATGCTGCCCATTTTAACTTCACTCATCATTCGGGATCATAAAGGTCTAAAAGCTTGGACCATTGCACTTACTTTTGTGTGTAGCATGGCATTGGTTTACGCAGGCTTAGGTTTAATTGCTTCTTCGGCAGGTCTAAATTTCCAGCGCTGGTTACAACAGCCAGCAACCTTAGTTGCTTTTAGTTTGCTGTTTATTGTCTTTGCTCTGAATTTATTCGGTCTATTTGAGCTTCGTTTACCACAAACATGGTTAAACCGACTTGATCGTATTCAGTCGATGCAACAAGGTGGCACTTTAGTGGGTGCTGGAGTCATGGGTGTGGTTTCTGCACTCTTGGTGGGTCCTTGTATGACCGCACCCCTCGCTGGAACTTTATTATTTATTTCTCAAACACAAAACCAGTGGCAAGGGGCTTTGCTTTTATTCTGTCTAGGTTTTGGTATGGGAATTCCGCTATTACTGGCAAGTATTTTAGGGGCGAAATTTCTGCCTAAAGCTGGTGATTGGATGCATCAGATTAAAGTTATTTTTGCTTTTCTGATGTTAGGTTTAAGTCTTTATTTTATTCGTCCTTTATTGCCAGATTGGGGCATGCAAGTTCTTAGTCTCGTATTAGGTCTCGCTTTTATAGCCTATGCTGTTTATCAGTTTTTCTGGAAAAAAGGACAGCTACAATGGCTCTACGCGATTTTATTATTAATCGTTACACCTTTTGTAGCCTATAACCAATACCAACACATTCAAAATCGAACTTTGCAAAGTTCTAATCATATGGCCGAATGGCATATTGCAACTACAGCAGCGGACTTTGAGAAAATTTTAGCAGCAGCGCCTACAGATCGAGCTATTGTCGTTGATGTCTATGCAGACTGGTGTGTTGCCTGCCAACCGATTGAGCATCGTATTTTAAAATCACCTGAGGTTCAGGCTGCTCTTGCACCATATTATTTAATTAAGCTTGATTTGAGTCATTATGACCAGTCACATGAAGCGCTACTCAAACAATGGAATATTTTAGGTCCACCGACCTATCTATTTTTAAGCCCAGAGCAAAAAGAAATTCGCGCATTGCGTTTAACTGGTGCTTTTAGTCAGCAAGAGCTTTTGCAACAACTTGCGAGCTTGGCAAAACTAAAAGATTCATAAGGTATTCATCGTTTCAATCTGATGAAATGTACGTACTTGATTGCGTCCTGAAGCTTTTACCGCATAGAGTGCTTGATCAGCCTGTCGAATAACAAGATAAGGGTCTTCTGCAAAAGCTGAACTGCTGATTCCAAAACTTGCACTAATATGAATAGGATTGTTTTGAGCGCTACAAACGGGTAGTTCTTGTAAAGCAAGACGACAACGCTCAGCAATTTTCTCTGCTTGAATAATATCGGTGTGAGGGAGTAATAAAATAAACTCCTCTCCACCAAAACGTCCAATAATATCCTCGTTACGCAAGTTCTCAGAAAGACATTGAGCGATTTCAATTAAGACTTGATCACCTTGGTGATGCCCGTATATATCATTAATTTTTTTAAAATGATCGATATCGAGAAGTACTACTGCATAATCAAATTGCTGTTGGTGTAGCGACTCTAAATGCGTGTTTAAACTACGTCTATTTAATACATTGGTTAAGGGGTCAAGTTGGCTTAGGCGTTGAATATAAGTTTCACGTTGCCGCCATTGAGTGAGCAATATTTCAAATAAAATAAAACAGGCCAATAAGATGGGCATAATAAAAAAAGCCATGCTCCCTAACCAAAAGGGGTTAGTTTGAGCATGTTCCATAGCCTTAAAATTAAATAGAGGGGCATAAGGCACAGTACCGCTCATACTTAAATATGTACATACCGTTAAAATAATCGTTGCAGGTACAAGTGCGCTATAAACAATTTTACGGTCAAATAACACCAGACCGACACCAATAGTGCCCACATAGCCGACCATAGTGGCTGGACTAATACTGCCAATTAAATATCCATCATGGCATAGCATGAGTGCAAAGAACTGCACACTAATGAAAGGAATGACTCTTTGAGCCCACTCAACATTTTTGTATCGATAGCAGGGGATAATCAAAAGGCCCAATAAAAATAAGGTCAATAAATTAAGCCAGATTTGTGACTCAACCAAAGGCAGATTTGCCCATTGCCAGACGCTTGGCGTAATTAAAATATAACCTTTCCATAAGATCCAACTAAAGTTCATGGCGCAGGCAAGTGTGAGCATCAGTGCGCTTTTTTGTAGTGGTGTCCAGTTGATGATGTGATTGTTATGGATGAAATCGATTATCACCTGTTTTGTTCTATGTATGGGATAAGTGATTAAACGATTTTTCATAGTACGTAAGGGCTCCTAAATTTAGATGCCTCTTTGTTAGACCATTCTAATATTGGATTGTTTAAATTAATTTATATTTTAAACATAGCATGATTTTCATTTTATACATGATGCCTTTTATAAGGAAAATGATGTGAAAAGTTTTTAGAGCTATTCACATCATTGATAGGTAAATTAAGTTTTATCAAGCTCATGGGCAAATTCAGCAATATCTGCCAATGCTTGTTTTGCTTCATCAAACCACGCATTAAACATCTGAAAGTTATGCCACATGCCCGTATAAAGTTTGAATTGAACTTTAACGCCAGCCTCTTCAGCTTTTTCTCTAAAACGCTTGGCATCGTCTAATAAGATTTCTTTAGATCCTACTTGAACCAAAGTTGGCGGTAGGCCATGCAAGTCATCGAAAATAGGTGAAACGCGTGGATCATCAGCTGCAATATGATTGCCTATATAGTACTGAGTTCCTGTTTTTAGGGCTTCAATAGATAATAATGCATCATGTTTTTTATTAAATCTGAGAGACTCACTCGTGAGCGTTAAATCCAAAAATGGAGATAACAAAATCAGGCCACTTGGCATAAGCTCAGGTTGTTCTTTTAAACGCAAGCAAAGTGCCAGTGCTAAATTTGCTCCGCATGAATCACCCGATAAAATAATATCTTTAGGCTGAACGCCTTGTACCAATAAAGATTGATAGATGTCATATAGTGCTTCAGTCGCCTCAGGGTAGGGATGTTCAGGCGCAAGCGGATAATCCACATGAATAATCTGCATTTGGGTGCGGGCAGCTAAATCCGTCATAAAAGCATGGTGAGTTTTGACACTCCCAAGGAAAAAAGCACCACCGTGAATGTGAAAAATCAGTTGAGTTGCAGAATCTTGCGGTTTGATTTCTTCACCTTTAATGCCTGCTAACCGAATTGGGCGCACAGAAACATTTTTTTGTCGTGGAAAAGCACGACACATCTGATCTAGAACGGGACGTAAAGCGGTAGCCGGCAAATTTAGCTGGCTTGGCTTGCGAATTGTTGTTTTAAGAAAAGTTTCTGTAAAGTAATATTTCCAAACATTTGATATATTCATATAGCATCCATTTTTATGCTAGTTTCTTGTTTTCTTGTAAATTTTATTTTGCAAGATTACAAGGTTACACGAAACAGTCACATTCAAAAATTGCAATATCTTTGCGACTTCTGAATACTGAAAATCTTGAAAGACCCAAGGATATTACAAAAATGAAAAAGATTGCTTTAGCTTTAGGACTCATTGGTATGGCTGCATTTGCCAATGCGGCTGATTCACTCAATGGAACGGTATGGAAAACGATTGATGATCAGACCAACAAGCCAAAAGCCGTAGTGAAATTTACGGAACAGAAGGACGGAACCTTAACTGCAACCATTCAAAACATTTTGACACCGGGCGAAGAAAACGCTTGTACAAAATGTGAAGGTCCGTATAAAAACAAACCACTTAAAGGTGTCACCATTGTACATAATTTAAAAAATGTAGGTGGTAACAGTTATGAAAACGGTACGATTTTAGACCCAAAATCTGGTAAAACTTACAAATTGAAAGGTGAGTTAACCGATGGCGGTAAAAAGCTTAAACTGCGTGGTTATATTGGCGTTTCTGCACTTGGTCGTAACCAAACATGGATTCGCGCGAACTAAAAGTTTTAATAAAAAAACGAGCCGTATGGCTCGTTTTTTTATGCTTGGATATTTTGATAAGTGGTTTCATCGAAACCTACAATGAAACCTTGAGCGGTTTGTAAAACGGGTCTTTTAATCAAACTTGGTTGAGCAATGAGTGCTTCAATAAGGTGATCTTCATTGCTTAAAGCACGATTTTGTTCTTCTTCTGAAAGCTTACGCCAAGTTGTGCCTTTTTTGTTGAGAACAGTATCTTGTCCAATTTCTTTTAACCAGATTTTTAGAGTATCTGCATCAATGCCTTGTTTTTTATAATCATGAAAATCGTAGCTAAGCCCTTTGGCTTGCAAAGCATCAAAAGCTTTTTTCATTGAGTTACAGTTTTTAATTCCATAAATTTTTAACATTTTATCGGACCATGTCAAAAAGAGAGAGCACACAGCCTAACCCAAAAAGCTTTTAAGCACTACTTTATACCGATACTTTTAAAACAAATGAAAATTAATGATTAATTGAAAGAGAAATGTCATGTTATTGTCATAAGACAAGGTAATAATGAGCTTAATAAGAAGAAGTTAAAACTAAAAGAACTTAGCGCAAAAATAAGAGACTAAAAAAGAGAAAACCCGCATTTAATCATCCTGATCATGCGGGTCTCATTTCAACGTCCATTGTCACATCCTTGCAAATAAACTTATCATAAGTTTATTTTATCTTCCTACGGCGTCCTATCCTTTTGCGTCATCCTGACTGCTTCCCTGTGCCGTGGGGCTATAATGCCGTTAAAGCTGTGTAAGAAAAATACTCAAAAACGACATATGCTGTAAGCGAAAACGACAATGTAAGTGAACAGTTGTTCACTTACTCTTGAATTTTGTAGTCAATAATGACAGGTGCGTGGTCACTAAACCATTGATCTTTATAAACCCAAGCATTAATTGTGCGGGCTTTCCAGTCTGGTGAGCAAGCATGATAGTCAATACGCCATCCTACATTTTTTGCACGGGCTTGACCGCGATTTGACCACCATGAATAAAGTTCTGCTTCTGCGCGAACCACACGGAAGGTATCGACATAACCCAGTTCGTCATAAATATGATCAAGCCATGCACGTTCATGTGGTAAACAGCCAGATGATTTTTGATTACCTGACCAGTTTTTAATATCTATTCGTTTATGAACAATATTGTAGTCACCGCAAATGATGACTGACTTATTTTCATCACGCCATTGTTTCAAGATTTTTGCGTATTCACCTAAAAATAAATCTTTACGTGCTTGCGCTTCTTCACCACTTGAGCCTGAAGGTAAGTATAATGATGCAATATGTACCGGATGTGACAAACCTAAATCGAATTCCGCAGAAATAAAGCGGCCTTGACTGTCAGCTAGCTCAAACCCTAAACCATCTTTAACAGAGACGAAGGGTAAGCGGCTATATATCGCAGTCCCTGCGTAGCCTGCACGCTCTGCTGGAAAGAGATGGGTATGCCATCCTTCGGGTCTAAACTTTTCAGTCCATTGTTCATGGGTAATGCGGCTTTCCTGCATGCATACGACATCGGCATCTGATTGTTCTAACCATTCAAGTAAGCCTTTCGTTACTGAAGAACGTAAGCCATTTACGTTAATGGAAACGACTCGAAGAATTTTTACATCACTTGGATACTGATCCTTTGGTATCATGCGAAAATTTAACCTCAATTGTGAATTTGGAGCACCTCATGACAACGCCTGTGTCATTTCACCCGCAAGCATTTATCGAACTCGCATTATCACGCGGTGTGCTTAAATTTGGTGAGTTTACTTTAAAATCTGGACGCGTGAGTCCTTATTTTTTTAATGCAGGCCTACTCAACGATGGTGAAGCTTTATCTCTTTTAGCGCAAGGCTATGCTGATAAATTAACACAATGCCAAAATGTTGATGTGATTTTTGGACCAGCTTACAAAGGTATTCCGTTTGTAGCAGCGACCGCTGTTGCTTTGTCTCAAGTCCATAACAAAAGTGTGCCATGGGGCTTTAACCGGAAAGAAGCAAAAGATCATGGCGAAGGCGGTGTTTTAGTTGGTGCTGCGGTTGAAGGTAAAAAAGTTTGGATTATTGATGACGTGATTACCGCGGGTACAGCGATTCGTGAAGTTGTAACGATTTTGAAAAATGCTGGCGCAACTATTGCGGGTGTTTTGGTGGCATTAGATCGTCAAGAACGTGGTCAAGGTGAGCTTTCAGCAATTCAAGAAGTTCAAAAAGAATTAGAAATTCCTGTGCACGCCCTCATTACCATGAAAGATTTGATGGATTATTTAGAAGCGAAAGGCGAAAAAGAAGCGCTAGCCAATATGCAAGCTTATCGCGAGAAATATGGTATCTAAAAAGAAAAAGGCATACCTCTAGATAGAGGTATGCCTTTTTAATATTTACTTAAAACTGATAATTCAAACGCAATAGCACATTACGTGGTGTGCCTGGCATGCTATCTGAGCGCCAGTACTCTTTATTGGTTAGATTATTCACCGCAAGTGTGACGTTCCATGGGTTAGCACTATAACCAATCGCCGCATCGACACGGTTAAAACCTTCCATTTTTACTTGATTATTAAGATTTGGATAATAAGAGCCCACATAGGTCACCCCCACCTCGGTATACCACTGCTCGGTTGGTAAATAGCGAACAAATAAATTACCCGTGTTTTTAGATGTGTTGGCTAAATAATTGCCTTCTTGTTCAGGTTTTTGTTTGTCTTCTTTTACTTTTGCATCTGTATAGCCATAACCACCACGGACAAAGACATTATCAAGTACACGGCCAATAAAACTAAATTCAAGACCACGGGATTGATGCTGACCAGCAGTTGCCCATACTTCCGGTTCTTCATTAGGTTTTGGTTTATAGCGGATATTATTTTTACGAATATCAAAGACAGAAAGTTGAGTATTTAAACGATTATCTAACCATTCACTTTTTACCCCAACTTCGTATTGCTCGTTATATTGAGGTTCTTTATCCATTTTTGTGACATCGGTGCTTCCAGTGACTTGGTTGACACCCATTTGTCCGCCAAATGGTGCAAAGCTCTTAGAATAAGACGTGTAAAAGCTATGTTCAGGAAGCGGTTGCCATACCAAACCAACATTTGGGCTAAAGCTACCATCTTTTACATTACGGTGTTCATTAGTTAACTTGTTGGTGGTTGAAAAATCGAAGTAGTCGTAGCGGACGCCCATCATGAGTTTAAGTTGGTCATTTAGACCAATTAAATCCTGAATAAATATGCCGTAAGTGGTGCCTTCATTATAGTTATGCTGACTAATTTTTAATGGGCCATTGCCACGACTGTACTCTCGTTCACCCGTGATTGGATTAACGTAACCATAAATGGCTGACCCATTTTGAGTTTTATTGGCTAGACGTGGCTCTCGCTGTTCATACGTCCAGTCTGTACCCACCATAATTTGGTGTTCAAGCTGACCAGTTTTGAACTTACCCTTAATATCAAAGGTATTGGTGGTGGTCTTATTGCTTGTTTGCTGCCAGTAGTAATTCTGATTGATATAACCTTTTTTGGTGTTGCATTCTTTGCCTTTCAAGTCATTTCCATCGAGGCCACAATATGTTCCAAAATAAAAATGATCAAAGTTCTGCTCTGCTTGTCTGTAACTTGCTGCCCAGTGAAAGTTCCAATCAGGTGCATATTCATAATTCACATCGGTACGCACAACTTGCAAAATATCATCAACATAATCGCCGTCTTGGGCAAATCCCATTTTAATTGAATTTCCCGCAGGCAAGTTTTCATATGCTGGACCACGATCAGGTACACGACCTAATTTGTCATAGGTGTATTGCGTGGTCCAAGTGAGTGTTCCATCGTCATTTTTATAAGTGAAACTTGGTGAAAACATTTCAATCTTATTTTCAATACCAGAGCGGAAGCTGCCTGTCTCGCCATATTCTCCCGTTAAACGGACTGCTAAATTGTCATTAATGACTTGGTTGATGTCAGCGGTTGTTCCGTAGTTATCATATGAACCCGCATATGCACCAACTGAACTTTTAGAGTCAAAATTGGCGAACTTACTCACCATATTCACAACCCCGCCACCAGCACTACGACCATATAAAATAGAAGCGGGGCCTTTTAAAATTTCAATACGTTCAATATTGGCTGTACTACGGCGTACTTGTCCGCTTTCACGTATACCATCGCGGTAAATATCGCCTGTATCAGCACCAAAACCACGAATCGTAATGCCATCACCGCGCATATCGTAACTGGTTGATACGCCTGGAGTACCTTGCAGCATCACACTTAAATCATTCGATCCATAAATTTTATATTTCTGTACATCAATGGTATCAACGGTTTGAGGAATATCTTTTTTGTCTAAACCATTACGTGTGACATTGGCTTTGTCATAGTCGATATAACTTTTAATCGGATCGAGCTCACTCATGGCCTCAATTTTTATGGTGGGCATGGTAGCTGCAACTTTTGATGAGTCAGTTACATCTTCTGCATAGGCCCCTTGACTATTTAAGATCATTAAGCTGAGTAAGCTGAGCGGGAATGAACCCTTAATGTGGGGAGATGATAAAGAAATTCTTAACATAAAAATAAAATCAATTAACAAAAATAAAAGTATAAATGATAATTATAATCATTTAATTGTTTAGAATAAAAGAAATATTGCCTTAAAAAATGACATCTTTATTTTTTAGTAACTGATTTTTAGAAAGATGATTGGGGAATTAAACGGATAATATGAGTTAACTCATTAGTTTTTCTTGTTAATTGATTTTTGAAAGGGGAGCTTTTTACCGATTAAAGCTCCCCTTAGAATTACGCATTATTTTTGAGAACATCTAAAATATCCATTTCTGGATCATAATTTTCATCAATCGTTTTACAAATTGCTTGTCCAACAATCACATGCGTGCCATTAAAGGTCATAGTTGGCGTTTCATATAATTCCCAACCATGATTCAATGCTTTAGTGACTCGTGCACAGAAAGCAGAGTCATCTGGGCCTGTTAAATAGCGATAAAGTTTCATCTTTAGCCTTTAAAAATAATATTTTATCAATATAGTTTAACCGAATTTACCTTTGCTCAAGATAAAGAAATAACAGATAAGGTTTTACTGAAATTAAGAAAAACCAGTGAAAAATCTCAGTTATACTCATGCTAATTTAAATTTTAAGAAGAGCTTGAGCATGCGTGTACTTGTCGTCATGGATCCGATTGAAACCGTAAACCTTAAAAAGGATTCAACCATGGCAATGTTGTGGGCGGCGAGCCGTCGTGGACATGAATTAGGTTATGCATTACAGCAAGATTTATATATTGATCAGGGTAAGGCGTACGGCCTAATCTCACCGTTAAAAGTTTTTGAAGACTACAATCATTACTATGAGCTAGGCGAAAAGAAAAAAGAATCTATCGCAGCTTATGATGTTGTGCTCATGCGTAAAGATCCACCGTTTGACATGAATTTTGTCTATACAACTTATGTGCTTGAGCAAGCTGAGCGCGAAGGTTCATGGATTATTAATAAGCCTCAGTCACTGCGTGATTGCAACGAAAAACTTTTTGCAACGCAATTTCCAGAATTACAAGTCCCTACACTTGTGACATCGCAACAAAGTTTAATCCGTGAATTTATTAAAGAACATGGTGATGTCATTGTTAAGCCACTTGATGGTATGGGTGGTATGGGTATTTTCCGTTTATACCAAGACGGTGTAAATATTGGATCTACCTTGGAAATGCTGACAGAGCTAGGTACACGTCCAATTATGGCACAGCGTTATATTCCTGAAATTGTAGAAGGGGATAAGCGTATTTTAATGGTAAACGGTGAGCCTATTCCTTACTGTTTGGCTCGTATTCCACAAAATGGTGAAGTACGTGGTAACTTGGCGGCAGGCGGTTTAGGCCAAGCACGTCCGCTTACTGAAAACGATAAGTTGATCGCAGCTAAAATTGGTCCTTTCTTACGCGAAAAAGGTTTGGTTTTTGTTGGTTTAGATGTAATTGGTAATTATGTCACTGAAATTAATGTCACTAGCCCAACCTGTATTCGTGAAATTGATGCTCAATTTGGTACATCAATTGCAGACGATCTATTTGATGTATTAGAAGCTGGTCGTTCAGCTTAACTCGTTATTTCAGGTGGTTTTCCACGGTATTTATGGGAAATCACCTGAAAATATATGAATTAATAAAATAACAATACTAAATACACCACAGCTTTGTAGGCATATTTTCAAAAAAGCACATCTTTCTGTTATAAACGAGTGAAATTCGCTTTTCGTTAATGAAGCTTTAGGATTAAAATAAACGGCTACAAAAATAGATGACAATTTCCATTGTTTTTTGAGTTGAAGAATTAGACCGTGACCGATTCACAGCAAAGCAAACCCAAACATGTCATGATGATGGCTGCCGGTACAGGCGGACATGTTTTTCCAGCCCTCGCCGTAGCCAAGCAACTTCAACAACAAGGTTGTCAGGTTTCATGGTTAGCCACGCCAACTGGTATGGAAAATCGGTTGTTAAAAGATCAAAATATTCCAATATATCAAATTGATATCCAAGGGGTTCGTGGCAATGGATTAGTCCGTAAAATTGCTGCACCTTTTAAAATTTTAAAAGCCACTTTGAGCGCAATGCGCTATATGAAACAGCTTAAAGTTGATGCAGTTGCAGGCTTTGGCGGTTATGTGGCGGGGCCGGGTGGTTTAGCCGCACGTTTGTTAGGTATCCCTGTACTTATTCATGAGCAAAATGCAGTTGCAGGTTTTACCAATGCGCAGTTATCTCGCGTTGCTAAAGTGGTGTGCGAAGCATTTCCAAACACCTTTCCCGCTGGTGGAAAAGTCGTAACCACAGGAAACCCTGTGCGTCGTGAAATCACGGATATTTTGAGCTCAAAGTGGCGCTATGATGAGCGTGAGCAAGCGGATAAACCTCTAAATATTCTAATTGTTGGCGGTTCTTTAGGTGCTAAAGCACTCAACGAACGCTTACCTCCAGCATTAAAACAATTACAAGTTCCACTCAATATTTTTCACCAGTGTGGCCAGCAACAAGTTGAGGCAACTCAAGCACTTTATGCAGATGCACCAGCTCATTTAACTGTTCAAGTTTTGCCTTTTATTGAAGATATGGCAAAGGCTTATAGTGAGGCGGATTTAATTATTTGCCGAGCTGGAGCACTCACGGTAACAGAAGTTGCAACAGCAGGTGTGGCCGCAGTTTTTGTACCACTTCCTATAGCAGTTGATGACCACCAAACTGCAAACGCCAAATTTCTGGCCGATGTCGGTGCTGCGAAAATTTGCCAGCAATCGACCATGACACCAGATGTTTTAAATGAATTGTTCACTTCGCTGATGAACCGCCAATTACTTACCGAAATGGCAGTGAAAGCGCGTCAACATGCCCAACCAAATGCGACTCAGCATGTGGTTGATCTTATCCAAAAAATGTAATCGGATTTACTATGTCTCCATCAACAGCTGCGAACCAAGCAAAAAAACTGATTAAAGTGCCTGAAATGCGCCGTATCAAACACATTCATTTTGTGGGGATCGGTGGCGCTGGGATGTGTGGCATTGCAGAGGTTTTGGGTAACCAAGGCTATAAAATTTCCGGTTCAGACATTAAAGCGTCTAAAACTACAGAACAATTAGAGAATAATGGCATCAAGGTTTATATTGGCCATCAACCGGAAAATATTAAAAATGCCAATGTGCTTGTAGTTTCTACAGCAATTGATCCGGAAAATCCGGAAATTAAAGCTGCGATTGAACAGCGTATTCCAATTGTACGTCGTGCAGAGATGCTAGGCGAACTGATGCGTTATCGTCATGGTATTGCTGTAGCAGGTACACATGGTAAAACCACAACTACAAGTCTTTTGACGACGATGTTGGCTGAAGAAAACCTTGATCCCACTTACGTTATTGGTGGTTTACTTAACAGTACAGGCGTAAATGCAGCATTAGGTGAAAGTCGTTTCATCGTAGCTGAAGCTGATGAATCAGACGCATCTTTCCTTTATTTGCAACCAATGGCAGCCATTGTAACGAACATTGATGCTGACCATATGGATACCTATGAAGGTAGCTTTGATAAATTAAAAGATACATTTGTACAGTTCCTTCATAACTTACCATTTTATGGTTTAGCCGTAGTGTGTGGTGATGATGCCAATATTCGTGAGATTTTGCCGCGTGTAGGCCGTCCGGTTATTACTTATGGTTTTAATGAAGATAACGACATTCGTGCAATTGATATTGAACAAGATGGTATGCGCTCGCACTTTACTGTGTTGCGTAAAGGCCGTGAACCATTAGGTCTAACGATTAATCAACCGGGTTTGCATAATATTTTGAATGCCTTGGCAGCAATTGGTGTCGCAACGGATGAAGGTGTTTCTGATGAAGCAATTAGCCGTGCATTAGAAGGATTTAGTGGTGTAGGTCGCCGCTTCCAAGTACAAGGTGAGTTTGAACTTGCTGATGGCAACGTTAAGTTAGTTGATGACTATGGACACCATCCTAAAGAAGTAGAAGCAACCATTAAAGCTGCTCGTCAAAGCCATCCAGATCGTCGTTTGGTTATGTTGTTCCAGCCACATCGTTACTCTCGTACTCGCGATTGTTTTGATGACTTCATTGAAGTGCTTTCTCAAGTCGATCAATTATTATTATTGGAAGTTTATCCTGCTGGTGAAAAACCTATTGTGGGTGCAGATAGCCGTACTTTGGCGCGTAGTATTCGTTTACGTGGACAAGTAGAGCCGATTTTAGTTGATCCGGTTGAAGGTAATTTGCAAAACATCATGCAAAATGTGTTACAACCAAATGACTTGTTATTAACGCAAGGTGCGGGTAACGTGGGAACAATTTCGGTAGAACTTGCACAACACCATTTGTATGTGAAATAAACAAAAAGTATTGAATTATCGGGTTAAGGATTTAAACGTGTCAAATGCTACAAAATTCGGCAAAGTTGCCGTGTTATTTGGTGGGAAATCGGCTGAGCGTGCTGTGTCTTTAGATAGTGGTCAGGCAGTTTTGGACGCTTTGTTACGTTCAGGTGTTCAGGCTGAAGCATTTGATCCGCAAGACCGCAGTGTGACTGAACTTGTAAATTATGATCGTGCATTTATTGTATTGCATGGTCGCGGCGGTGAAGATGGCCAGATTCAAGGTGTACTTGAATGGTTAAATCTGCCTTATACAGGAACCGGTGTACAGGGTTCTGCTATTGGCATGGATAAAGTGAAAACCAAGCAAATCTGGCAAGGTAGTGATTTACCTACAGCGCCATATCGCATTATTACTAAAGAAACAGATTTAGATGCGGTAATTGCTGAGTTGGGCTTACCTGTCATTATCAAACCTGTACATGAAGGCTCGAGTGTCGGCATGAGTAAGGTTGAGAAAGCAGAAGACTTTGCTGCTGCAATTGAAAAAGCGACCCAGCACGATGCTGTGGTGATGGCCGAAAAATGGATCACTGGTCGTGAATTCACAATTTCTTTCCTAAATGGACAGCCATTGCCGGTTATTCGTTTGCAGCCACCAGCAGATGTTGCTTTCTATGACTATGAAGCGAAATATCAACGTAATGATGTAGAGTATGGTATCCCTTGTGGTCTCAGTGAGACTGAAGAGAAAAACCTACAAGCATTGTGTTTACGTGCTTTTCAGGCTGTTGGTGCAGAAGGCTGGGGTCGTATTGATGCAATGCAGGATGAGCAAGGTAATTTCTGGCTTTTAGAAGTAAATACTGTCCCAGGTATGACCAGCCACTCTTTAGTTCCAAAAGCTGCTAAGGCTGTTGGTTATAGCTTTGATGAATTGTGTGTTGCAATTCTTGAGCAAACATTGGAAGGTACGGCTTAAATATGGCACAACTTCCGGCTTCCATGCGCCGTAAACGTGCGGCCATCACCTCTATTCATGATAAACCGCCTACACGTAAGCAGAAACTTGCGAATGCTGGTGGATGGGTGCTGTTGGTTATTGCTTTTGTAGTGCTGGCAGTCGGAGTTTATGGGTTATATAAAGTTATTACAGATGCAAAAGTTGCAAAACTAGAAGTTGTCGGTTCAGCCTCTTCGGTTGAAACACAACAAGTGATGCAACATGTTGCTCCAATTATAAAAGCAAATTATTTCACATCTGATTTAGAGCAGATTCGTGACAAAACATTAGAAATTTCATGGGTAGACCGAGTTGTTGTATCTCGTGCTTGGCCCAATGGCATTCGTGTTCGTGTCATGCCTCGACATGCTATCGCCCGTTGGGGAACAGGTCGCTTGTTAAGCGATGGAGGCGATGTGTTTAGTGAGGCGGAGCCAACAATTCATCCTGAACTTCCGTTGCTTCATGGGCCGGTAAGTCAGTCAAAAATGATGATGCGACGCTATAATGAAATTAATCAATTATTCCATCCTGTCAATTTACGCTTAAAAGAGTTATATCTGACTGAGCGAATGACTTGGTTTATGCAGTTTGACTCTGGTTTACGCATTATCGTTGACCAAGATCAAACAATGAATAAGTTGCAACGTTTAAGTCATTTGGCACAATCTGACTTAAAACAGGTGTGGCCGAAAATCTCAGCCATTGATTTGCGATATCGTAATGGATTATCTATTCAATGGAAGAACGCAACACCACCTAAAATTGTGAATGGTCAGTTTGTTGTAACGATTGATGACACAAGCATTGCAGGTGGAACAAAAGCAAAGCCATAATACGTGGCTTTAAAATAGGCAATTTGCCTGGTATTAAACAACAAAGAAATGGTATGAGTGATGAGTGAAGCTGTTCCCTCAGTTGTTGCGATTGACATTGGGACGCATAAAGTTTCAGTTTTGATTGGAAAAATTCATGCGCCGGATAACATTCAAGTTATCGGTATGGCAACTGCTCGCAATCGAGGCATGAATAAAGGAAAAATTGTAAGCCTCGATAAAGTCATTGCTGCGATTAAAAATGCTGTTGCGGAAGCGGAAAATATGGCCGAATGTCGCATTCATAGCGCATGGGTATCTATTCCGAGTACCGAGTTGCAAAGTTTTTATGCCTCTGGTCGCACACCAGTATCTAATCCAGCACATGTGATTACAACAAATGAAGTTGTGCGCGCGTTAGAATTGGCAAAAGCAAGTCATGTGACTTCTGATTACTATTTAGCAAGTGCAGTACCGCTAGGCTTTGAATTAGGTGATTCTGCTGAATGGGTTCAGAATCCAATTAATATGACTGCCCATAGTATGACTGGACATTATCAGTTAATGATGATGCCTATAGCGACTATGCAAAACCTTGATCGTGCGATGAAAGGCGCAAATATCGGGGTTGAAAAAATGGTGGTGTCTTGTCTGGCAACCGCTGAGGCAAGCTTGCTGAAAGATGAAAAAGAGTACGGTGTTTGTCTCGTTGATATTGGCGCAGGCATTACCAATCTTGCAGTTTATCTTGATGGACGTTTAGCGCTAGCGCGTACATTGCAGCGTGGTGGTGAGCATGTCACACGTGATATTGCCGCTGTATTGCAAACTACGACAGAAGAAGCTGAACGAATTAAAATTCTACATGGTTGTGTCGATTTAAGTGCTGTTAAGCCAGATCACATGATTCAAGTAGAAGGGATTGATGGCCCTCAAACTATTAGCCGGATTGAGTTGTCAGAAATTATTATTGCTCGTTATGAAGAGATCTTTAGCCAGATTCGCGATGAACTCGAACAAAGCGGTGCAATTCATGGTTTATACCATGGTGTAGTATTGACAGGGGATGCTTGTCAAATAGAAGGTATGGTGAGTTTAGCTCGTCGTATGTTGGGTGTATCTGCACATTTGGGTAATCCACCGTTACAGGTTTATGCTGATGATCAACATCAAGCAGCCTTACGTCGTTCTATGTATGCAACAGCAGCTGGTTTGCTCATGTTTAGCCAAAGTGAGTTGCAAGATGCTGTTGAAGAGCCTGAAGAGGCAAATGACCGTTCGGTATGGGAACGAATGGTAAATGGCTGGAATGCGTTTAATAGCAAGTTAAAAGCCATTTTTTAGGATGTATGTATTTATTGGTAGAATTGTTAGGAAGTTGTAAGAGAAAACCGCTGTACTTGACAAGGTTGGTATTGCACAGCATTCTTAAAATTAGTTATTTTTGAAAATCAAGGCAGTATACGGGCTGAAGTGACTGCCATAATGTATTAGGAACCCTAAAGGTCATGGCCTCATTTGAATTTATAGAAGATGAACTAAACGATGGCAACGGTCAAGCCCGTTTCACTGTATTTGGTGTAGGTGGTGGTGGCGGTAATGCCGTTCAACATATGGTGCAGTCTGATATTCAAGGTGTTAAATTCGTTTGTGCCAATACAGACAAACAAGCACTGGACTGTATGAATGCACCTTTTAAAATTCAGTTAGGCGAGCAAAGTACACGTGGTCTAGGTGCTGGTGCTAACCCTGAAGTAGGGCAAGTTGCAGCAGAAGAAAGCCGTGAAATTATTCGTCATCACCTTGAAGGTACCGATATGGTTTTCGTTACCGCTGGTATGGGTGGTGGTACAGGTACTGGTGCAGCGCCTGTTGTGGCTGAAGTTGCCAAAGAAATGGGTATTTTGACTGTTGGTGTAGTTACAACTCCATTTAACTTTGAAGGCCGTCGCCGTTTAAAATCTGCTGAACGCGGTATTGAAGCACTTGAAGCACATGTTGATTCATTGATTATTATCCCTAACCAACGCTTATTGAGCGTATATGGCGATATTTCAATGAAAGATGCTTATAAAAAAGCTGATGATGTATTGTTAAACGCTGTACGTAGTATTTTTGACTTGGTTGTTAACCGTGGTCACATTAACCTTGACTTCGCCGATTTGAAAACTGCAATGAGTACACGCGGTTACGCAATGATGGGTGCTGGTTTAGGTCGTGGTGAAGACCGTGCGCGTCAAGCTGCTGAACAAGCGATCCGTAGTCCATTACTTGATAATGTTAATATTATTAATGCCAAAGGCGTGTTAATTAACATTACGGGTGGTGATGATATTACGTTACGTGAAACAGAAATCATTACTGATGTGGTGAACCAGATTGTTGACCTTGATGAAGGCGAAATCTTCTACGGTACAGTATTTGACCCAGATGCACGTGATGAATTACGTGTAACAGTGATTGCAACCGGTTTAACTCGTAATGCAGCAGATGCTGAACCGAGAAAGCGTAATACGGTAAGCCATGTATCAACTCAATCAGCTCAATCTGTTGATGAAGATGATGTTCCTGCAATCAATAAACGTCAAAATGCTGATAATGAAGTCAGTAGCGCAGCAAGTTCTACTCCGCGTTCTTCTCCAATGAGTATTCAAGATTACTTGAAAAATCAGCAACGTAAGTAAATAATCGTTAGATTTAATGAAAGGCAGTGTTTAAACACTGCCTTTTTTTATTTTTGATCAATGACTAAATATGCTAACGTATAGCGGTTTTAAAAAAGAAGTTACAAAGCATGGTGAAACAACGTACTCTCAGTCGTGTGGTAAAAGCGAGTGGAATAGGTCTTCATAGCGGTCAAAAAGTGATGATCAATTTCATTCCACATACCGTGGATGGAGGTATTGTATTTCGCCGTATCGATTTGGATCCACCGGTTGATATCCCTGCCAATGCATTATTGATTCAAGAAGCTTTTATGTGCTCCAACTTGGTCACTGGAGATATAAAAGTGGGAACAATTGAGCATGTAATGAGTGCAATTGCAGGTTTAGGAATTGATAACCTGATTGTTGAAGTATCTGCGTCTGAAGTTCCGATTATGGACGGAAGTGCTGGTCCATTTATTTATCTTTTAATGCAAGGTGGATTGCGTGAACTGGATGCACCGAAAAAATTTATAAAAATATTAAAACCAGTTGAAGCACTGATTGATGATAAAAAAGCAATTTTTAGCCCGCATAATGGTTTTCAATTAAATTTCACAATCGATTTTGACCATCCTGCATTTGCAAAAGAATATCAATCTGCAACGATCGACTTTTCGACAGAAACTTTTGTTTATGAAGTTAGCGAAGCGCGTACGTTTGGTTTCATGAAAGATCTAGATTATCTGAAAGCAAACAATTTAGCGCTAGGCGCAAGTTTGGATAATGCGATTGGTGTAGACGATACAGGGGTCGTTAATGAAGAAGGCTTACGCTTCGCCGATGAATTTGTCAGACATAAGATTTTAGATGCAGTAGGTGATTTGTATTTGCTTGGTCATCAAATTATTGCCAAGTTCGATGGCTATAAATCAGGACATGCTTTAAATAATCAGCTGTTACGCAATGTTCAAAGTGATCCGAGTAATTATGAAATTGTAACATTTGATGACGAGAATCAGTGTCCAATTCCATATGTCAGCGTGACATAAGTCATTGTCTTTACTTGGCTACGTTATAATGTAACATTTAAAAGTGTGATTATAATCACATAACAAGAACGATTCTAATTAAGAAATAGAAAGCTGATCATTTTTTATTGCTTGCCAAACGTAGTAAAGCTTGGCTAAGCTTAGGGTCGCTCACGAAGTCGGCTGCACTACGTAACATTTCTTGTGTTTCCGGGGGGATGGGTTTAGATGGCTCAGATGAGGGTGCATTGGGAATATTTTTATTTCTCAATCGAACCTGAATTCTTTGTAAGTCTTTTAACCCTTCAAGCTGAGATAATTTAGATACATATTGGTTCTGTAAGTAACTGAGTTGACTGATCATCGCTTGATTTTCACCAGTAATGATTAAAGAACCATTTTGATAACACACGACCTGCCATTGTTCCGGTTGGGGCAATAAGGGTTGGATAATTTTCGTAAGTCTTTGCCATTGCGCGACTTGCGTTGTTAGAAACGTAAGGTTTCCTGTTTTTATGTGTTTTCCGGTTTGTTGAAAAACGTTATCGGGTTTAGACATGTTCATTCTCGGATGGATTCTTGTCTTAATCTTAAGCGTTCATTTCAATCGATATCAAGGAAGAGATCATAAGGAACTTGAGTAAGAACAGTTTCAAGAGGTTTTTATGCACACGCGTCGTATTTTATTAGCGTTTTCACTTGCCGCTTCGGCAGCATCAGTTGCTTTTGCAGATTATCAAACAATTAACCAATCTACTGACTCAGATCGATTGGAACAGCTATCAAAAACATTATCTCAAGGTTCATATACTCATCCTGACGATTTAGATCTTCCGGCGAGTGCGAAAGTTTCAGTGACCTTACGCCAAAAAACAGTTGAACTCAACAATGAGTCGCTTGCAAAGAAGTATGGTAATGCGACCGCAAAGAATTCTTTTAATGCTTCTTCTTCAAATTCTTACTCTTGGTTAGTTTCTCATCCTCTTCCTGATACGGTACGAGTTTCTTCAAACTTTGGTGGTCGCACCATGGGTGGTCGTGCAGAACATCATGGTGGTTTAGATATGGCTGCTCCGAGTGGCACACCAATCTATGCTACAGGCCCAGGTATCGTAACTAAATCTGGTTGGGGCACTGGCTATGGTCAATATGTTGAAATTAACCATGGCAATGGTTACTTAACGCGTTATGCTCATGCTTCACGTTTAATGGTTCGTGTAGGCGACCAAGTGTCAGCAGGCGAGCATATTGCTAATGTAGGTTGTACAGGTCGTTGTACTGGCCCACATTTACATTATGAAGTAGTAAAAGATGGTCAACGTAAGAACCCAACGACTTACTTAGCGATGCTTCCATAAAAGCATAGTTAAAAAGGTAAGGTTATTAAATTTATGAATCTAAAACTAAGCTAAACCTTTTTTAACGTAAAGATTGTATAAAAAAACGCCATTATTGGCGTTTTTTTGTTATTTTGTTTAATGCTCGGTCAATGACTATTCATTCAGAAAATAATAGAGCCCCCTCACATTCACCCGAGGCAATAACTTGAAAGGGGTAAAACGTGGTAAAAATACAAAGTAGATTAGAGAACAAGGAACAGGTGAATTATGGCGTTTTACGGTGACTCCGACGCACAAGAAACCCAAGAATGGCAAGATGCATTCGATTCAGTTTTACAACATATGGGAACTGAACGAGCGGCATTCTTGTTGGAAAAACTTTACCAACAAGCAATTGCTAAGCATGTTCCAATTCAACGTCTCAATACACCTTACTTAAATACAATTTCTGTTGAAGAACAACCTGCAATGCCAGGCGACCAAGATATGGAACGCCGTATTCGTGCATTGATTCGTTGGAATGCCTTAGCAATGGTACTTCGTGCGAATAAAACAGGTGATGATTTAGGTGGACACTTGGCGAGCTTCGCATCAAGTGCAACATTATATGACGTAGGTTTTAACCATTTCTTCCGCGCAAACAGCAATAACTTTGGCGGAGATATGATTTATTACCAAGGACACTGTGCTCCTGGTATTTATGCACGTTCATTCCTTGAAGGACGTTTAACTGAAGAACAGTTAAGTAATTTCCGCCGTGAAGTTGGCGGTAACGGTTTACCAAGCTATCCACATCCATATTTAATGCCTGACTATTGGCAATTCCCAACCGTATCAATGGGTCTTGGTCCAATCATGTCGATTTATCAAGCACACATTCAAAAATATTTGATGAACCGTGGCTTGATCAAAGAAGAAGACCGTAAAGTTTGGGCTTATCTTGGCGATGGTGAGATGGATGAGCCAGAAAGTACTGGTGCGATTTCGCTTGCTGGCCGTGAAAAGCTTGATAACCTTATTTGGGTTGTTAACTGTAACTTACAGCGTCTAGATGGTCCTGTACGTGGTAACGGTAAAATCATTCAAGAGTTAGAATCTTTATTCCGTGGTGCGGGCTGGCGTGTCATTAAAGTTGTATGGGGTCGTCATTGGGATCCACTTCTTGCAAAAGACACCTCAGGCGCTTTAAAAGCGGTAATGGAAGAAACAGTTGATGGTGAGTACCAACGCTACCAAGTAAAAGGTGGTGCATATACACGTGAGAAATTCTTTGGCAAGTACCCAGAAGCTGCGGAACTTGTAAAAGATTTAAGCGATGAAGACATCGATAATCTCAACCGTGGTGGTCACGACCCTTACAAAGTTTTTGCTGCATATGCAGAAGCAATGAAAGCCAAAGGTCAACCAACAGTTATTCTTGCGAAAACTGTTAAGGGTTACGGTTTGTCTGAAGAAATTGAAGCGGTGAACAAAACTCACCAAATCAAAAAAATGCAGATCGACTCTTTGAAATATGTACGTGACCGTTTCAACCTTCCATTTACAGACGATAAGTTAGAAGAGCTTCCATTCTATCGCCCAAGTGAAAACTCTCCAGAAATGAAGTATATGAAGGCGCGTCGTGAAGCATTAGGTGGCTACCTACCTGCACGTCGTCGTGAGAGTGAAACTTTAGCGATTCCTGAATTATCTGTATTTGATGCTGTATTAAATGGTTCAGGTGGTAAAGAACAATCTACCACTATGGTGATGGTTCGTTTAATTGCTTCTTTACTCAAAGAAAAAGCGATTAAAGACCGCGTAGTACCAATCGTTCCAGATGAAGCACGTACTTTCGGTCTAGAAGGTATGTTCCGTCAGCTCGGTATCTATGCCGCTCATGGTCAAAAATATACCCCAGAAGACCAAGAACAGCTAATGCATTACCGTGAAGCAAGTGACGGTCACATGCTTCAAGAAGGGATTAACGAAGCTGGTGCGATGAGTGCATGGGCTGCGTTGGCAACAAGTTATTCAACCAATAACTTGCCGATGATTCCAATGTACATGTATTACTCAATGTTTGGTTTCCAACGTATTGGTGACATTGCATGGGCAGCTGGTGATGCGCAAGCTCAAGGTTTCTTGTTAGGTGCGACTGCTGGTCGTACAACATTGAACGGTGAAGGTTTACAGCACCAAGATGGTCATTCGCATATCTTGGCGAACACGATTCCAAACTGTGTATCTTATGATCCATGTTTTGGTTATGAGTTAGCTGTAATCGTACATGACGGTTTAAAACGTATGTATGTGAACCAAGAGCGTGTGTTCTACTACTTAACTGTAATGAACGAAAACTACGAGCATCCTGCAATGCCTGAAGGCGCTGAGGAAGGCATTAAACGTGGTATGTACTTGTTCGAAAAAGATGAAAAAGCAACTGTCCAATTGCTTGGTTCAGGTGTGATTCTTCGTGAAGTGATCAAGGCGGCGAAAATCTTACGTGATGAATACCAAATCCATTCAAACGTTTGGAGTGTAACAAGCTTCAATGAGTTGTCACGTGATGGTATGGCATGTGAAGAATACAACCGTTTACACCCACTTTCTGAAGAAGTGAAAGAATCATGGGTATCTAAACAGTTACGTGGTACAGAAGGTATCGTTGTTTCAGCAACTGACCATATGCGTGCTTATAGCGAACAAATCCGTGCTTATCTTCCAGATGGTCGTCCATTTGTTGCATTAGGTACGGATGGATATGGTCGTTCAGATACACGTGCTAACTTACGTAGTTTCTTTGGTGTTGATGCTGCACATATCGTTGTTGCTACTTTGAAAAAATTAGCTGACGAAGGTGAAGTAGATGCACGTTTGGTTAAAGACGCAATTTCTAACTTTGAGTTAGATACTGATCGTCCTGTGGCATGGGCTCCTCAAGCGCATCCAGAAGTTCAAGCAGTTGCTGAATATAATGAAACGCAAACAGGTGAGGGGAACTAAGCATGCAAATTAAGACCCCTGATATTGGTGTAGATAAAGCAGTTGTTGCTGAAATTTTAGTAAAAGTTGGCGATAGCATTGCAGAAAATGACAGCCTTGTTTTGCTTGAGTCAGATAAAGCCTCTGTTGAAGTGCCTAGCACTTCAGCAGGTGTAGTAAAAAGCATCTTAATCAAAGAAGGTGATAGCGTAACTGAAGGTACGGTATTGCTTGAACTTGAAGCTGAGGGAGCTGCACCTGCAGCTCAAGCAGAAGACGCTCCAAAACCTGCACCAGCAGCTGAACAAACTGCAGCGCCAGCAGCGGCACAACAGTCTCCAACTGCTGCTCAACCAGCAACTGCAACCACTAGCCAAGTGGTTGAAGTTCAAGTTCCCGATATTGGTGTTGAAAAAGCACTTGTTGGTGAAATTTTAGTAAAAGTTGGTGAGCAAATCGATGTCGAGCAAAGCATCGTTGTGGTTGAGTCTGACAAAGCAACTGTAGAAGTACCAAGCAGTGTTGCGGGTACTGTAGAAAGCATTCAAGTTAAAGAAGGCGATACAGTTAAAGAAGGCGTGGTTCTCATTCAAGTGAAAACAACGTCTGCATCTAGTGCACCGGCTGAATCTGCCCCTACAAAAGCAGCTCCGGCGGCAGCACCTGCACCAGCTCAGCAAGAAACTGTAGCATCGACTGCTACTCAATCCGGACCAGTTGATATTAATGTTCCTGATTTGGGTGTAGATAAAGCCGTTGTTGCTGAAATCTTGGTTCAGGTTGGTGACAAGGTTGATGTAGATCAAAGCCTTGTTGTTGTTGAGTCAGATAAAGCAACTGTGGAAGTTCCAAGTACTGTTGCGGGTGTTGTGAAGGCAATTCACTTGCAAGCGGGCCAACAAGTTTCACAAGGTGTATTGCTTGCAACAATTGAAACTGAAGGCCAAGCACCTGCTGCTGCCCCAGCGGCAAAAGCAGAAGCAGCTCCACAGGCAGCAGCGCCTAAAGCTGAAGCTCCTGCTCCGACTCAAGCAGTATCTGCTCCAGCCTCTTCTGGTAATGATAAATTAACCAAAGAACAAGAAGCTGAAAACGCTAAAGTTTATGCAGGCCCTGCTGTGCGTAAGCTTGCTCGTGAGCTTGGTGTAGTTTTATCTCAAGTTAAAACTTCTGGTGAACATGGTCGTGTTGTTAAAGAAGATATCTTTGCCTATGTGAAGAGTCGTTTAACTGCGCCACAAGCTGCACCAGTTGCTGCGGCTGCCCCAGCGGTTTCGGGCTTACCAAAACTTCCTGACTTTACTGCGTTTGGTGGTGTAGAAGAAAAAGTACTGACGCGTTTGCAGCAAGTATCAATTCCGCAATTGTCGTTGAACAACTTTATTCCACAGGTAACTCAGTTTGACCTTGCTGATATTACTGAGTTAGAAGATTGGCGTAATGAGCTAAAAGGTAACTTCAAAAAAGAAGGTATCAGCCTGACGATTATGGCATTCATTATCAAAGCGGTTGCGCATTTATTGAAAGAAGAGCGTGAGTTCGCAGGCCATCTATCTGATGACGGTAAATCAGTGCTCTTGCGCAATGAAATCCATATGGGAATTGCGGTAGCAACACCTGATGGTTTAACTGTGCCAGTACTTCGTAACCCAGACCAAAAATCAATTAAGCAAATTGCAGTTGAATTGGGTGTGTTAGGTCAAAAAGCACGTGATAAGAAATTAACACCAAAAGACTTACAAGGTGCGAATTTCACTATTTCAAGTTTGGGCGCAATAGGTGGTACAGCATTTACACCACTTGTGAACTGGCCACAAGTTGCAATTTTAGGTATTTCACCTGCAACAATGCAGCCTGTTTGGAATGGTAAAGACTTTGACCCACGCTTAATGTTGCCATTGTCGTTGTCTTATGACCACCGTGTGATTAATGGTGCAGATGCTGCTCGCTTTACTAATAAACTTACGAAACTGCTTAAAGATATTCGTACTTTATTGATCTAATATTTTGAAATGAATCATTAAAACCTCGCTTCGGCGGGGTTTTATTTTGATATTTAATTTAATTGATTTTAGGTTAATCTAAAGCCCAGTATTGAATGATCGAGAGAGAGGAGAAATTTCTCGTTATTAAGCAAAGGAGAAATACTAAATGACGGGTTTTTTAAAAATCATGGTACCCATCCTATTGATTGTATTTTTATTGATGGGGGTATGGGTGAGTGTTTTACACTTTCCTTGGGAATGGATGACCTATGTTGCAATGGGTTTGGAAGTGTTTGTGGCCATGCTTATTTTGCCATTTGAATTTCAATCACAGCACGTAACTGGCATTAATAATTTCGGATTTATTAACTTAAGTATTTGTTTAGCTTTGCTATTGGGTTTAGGTCGATTGTTGGTTTGGGCATGGATAAAATTTTTTATTTGAAAAATAGAATTGCTCGAATATAATGAGCACATACTTCATTGGGGAGTAGCCGCTATTCATTTCTGAATGAATAGGTGATGATCAACATAATTGTTCAACAGAACATGGTCATCATAGCTTAAACGTCTCATCGTTTCCGAGTTGGCAAGACCTTTGATTTACCACTCTGCAGATATTTGGCTAGCAGGAGGGGTAGGTCATGGGCATTTATGCTAGCCAGAGAAACGACATGCAAGAATTTCTGATTTCCACCTCAATTGTTGCCCTCGCTGAAATGGGCGATAAAACGCAACTATTGGCCCTTCTACTGTCTGCACGTTTTCGTAAGCCAATCCCTATTCTCATTGCGATTCTTTTAGCGACTCTAATTAACCATGGTATTTCTGCTGTACTTGGACAGTGGATTACAACCGTGCTGAGTCCCGAAATTTTAGTCTGGGTGCTCGCTGCTGGCTTTATTGGTATGGCGTTCTGGATGCTTATTCCGGATGAGCTGGATGATGAAACAGCAAGTATTAATAAATGGCAAAAATTTGGTGTTTTTGGTGCAACCTTTATTTTGTTTTTCTTAGCTGAAATTGGTGATAAAACCCAAATTGCAACAGTGGCTTTGGCTGCACGTTACGACAGCATTTTTTGGGTGATGTTGGGTACAACCTTAGGGATGATGATTGCCAATGCGCCAGCTGTGTTTATTGGTAATAAATTAGCGGAACGTTTATCTATTTCGCTCATTCATAAAATTGGGGCTGTTATTTTCTTAATTGTTGGTATCTCTACTTTGGTACAACATTATTTTTTCTAAGTAATTTCAAACTTGTATAAAAAACGCACTCAATTCGAGTGCGTTTTTTATGGATAATTTTAATAGTTAAATTTCACAGTGAAGTTAATCTGACGTGGATTGCCTAGAGTTACCATATTTTCATTTAAGGCACCTGCGTAATAATCTTTATCGAATAAATTACGGATTGCAAGTTGCGCACCCCAGTGTCCTGCATCGTAGCCAGCTTCTGTATCAAATACGGTATAACCAGGAATTTGGATATCTAGCTTATCCATAGTTTTATATGTTTCGCCTCGGAATCCACCACCAACATACCAACCAATTTTTGATGCAGGGTCAAACTTATAACGAGCAGACAGGCTGTAAGCATGCTCAGGAATGTTATCTAGTGCTTTGCCGACATTGCTTGAGTTCGCATCTTTACTAATTTCAGCATCTGCGGTGTAAGTATAGGTTGCCGTTAATTTTAAGCCATCTAATACATCTGCATTTAACTCAGTCTCAATACCACGAGTTAATTGTTCACCGCGCTGTATTTTGAAAGTAGTATCTGTAGGGTCGTTGACTAAAACATTTTGACGTTTTAAATCATACCAAGCAATGCTGCCTTGTATTCGCTGATCAGGACTTTGCAGTTTCATCCCGATTTCGACCTGTTTACCTTTCTCAGGATCAAAGGTATTTCCGGCAGAGTCTGAGCCACTTGTTGGGAAGAAAGACGTTGCATAGCTTATATAAGGTGCAACTACATCATTAATTGTATATAACAATGAGGCATTACCCGTAAAAGCCTCTTCTGATTTTTTAGTATTGGTATTTTTAACTAAATCTACAGTTTGTGTTTGCGCCCAATCTTGGCGACCTGCAAGATTTAAAACGAGCTGGTCATTAATCTGGATACGATCACGTAAATATAACCCCATATACTTTAGGCGGTTAATATCATGGTTTGTGACTTTTTCCGGACAAGTGACTGTAGTTCCGTATTGCGGTGAATATAGATTTAAATTTGTGGCAGTACAGCGATTATTTAGATAATCATTTTTGTCTTGCAGACCATCTAAACCAATTGTTATTTGATGTGTCATATCTGCTATCTGAAAAGTCTTTTGGACATTATTGTCGATTGAGAAACTTAGATTACTGACATCCTGATAGCGAGCTTGACGTTTAAGTGTTGTATAGTTCTTATCGGTCCAACCGTTATAAAATACCGCAGGACCAATCATTTCTGTTTTTTGAATTGCAAAATTTTGCTTAAATTCCCAACCGTTATCAAAAGCGTGCCTAAAGTTATAACCTGTACGGAAGACATCGGCATCATAAGCGCCGTAACTCGGTTCACCAATAAATAAGTCTTTAGGCAAACTTCCATTCGGATTGTCTTTGATTGTTCCAATCACAGGCAAGCCTTGCTGACGAATATATTCGCGATGCTGATAACTTGCGATGACAGAGAGGTCAGTGTTATCTCCTAAGTCAAAGTTATAAGAAGGGGAGATATAGAAATTTTTAAAATAGACATAATCTGTCGGATCATCTTGATCAGAGATACGTCCATTTAAACGAAAAGCCCCTTTTTCACTATTATTAGGACTATAGTTTAAATCGAATGTCCCTTCTTTAAGATTGTAGCTGCCATAAGTCATACTGGCCCGAGCAAAGCTTTCAGCTTGAGGACGTTTAGTCACTAAATTGACCATACCACCTGGTTGTACCAGTCCAAAATTAACTGAAGCGGGGCCTTTTAAAATTTGTACCTGATCCATGCCCGATATTTCTGCTGCAACAAAGGTGTTTTGTTGAGCTTGGCGTAAACCATCTATAAAAATTTGATCAGAAGAAGTTTGTCCACGGATAATGAAATCATCCCAACCACGGCGACCAAGTTTCCCAGCACCCACACCTGCAACGCCTTCAATTGCATCTGCAAGCGTCTTTGCTTGTTTCTGGTCAAGCTGCTCGCGGGTCACTACTGAAACCGACTGAGCAGTTTTAAATAAGGGCGTATCTGATTTTAAAATAGAGTTAGCTTTCGTTGCGACATAAGGTGAAGAGCTTTCTTTTTGTGCTTGAACAGAAATTGTGGGGAGGATATTGGTTGAATTTCCTTGTTCTGTTATTTCTTCAGCGTGACTTGCTGTCATCGAAGTAAAAATAGCAACTGCTAACAATGTTTTTGAAGTCGAAAAACGGAAGGGTTGAGTCATGGGAGGCCTAAGCAGCACAAAAAAGTAAATTTGATAATGAGAATTATTTTAATTTATTGCGAGTTAATTTTAAATAACATTATGATTCATTTCTAAAATAAGAAAATCCAAACCTATTTTAAAATATTATGAGAAAAATCAAATAATTCATTGCAAGCATTACATAATCCCATTATTTTATTATGGATATAAAAATATCTAATATTTAAAGCTTTTTTGGGGAATTGTATGGGGTTTGAAAAAACAACGTCGCAGATATTATTCGATAATGGCGTACATAAATGTATTAGTTTTACCAGTTTGGTCAAAGGGGAAGGTATCCAAGCCAATCAATTTTTAATTATTGACCATGAACGAGCTGCTGTAATCGACCCAGGTGGCGATTTGACCTATGTTCCATTAACAATGGAATTAAATAAATATACACGTTTGAAAAATTTGGACTATGTGATGGCTTCGCATCAGGATCCAGACATTATTACTTCAATGCCGCGTTGGTTAGTCTATACCGATGCTAAAGTCGTGGCGTCAAAATTATGGGCACGATTTTTACCGCATCTAAATTCCTCATTTATGAGTGAGCGTATGAAAGGTAATTGGGAAGACCGTCTTATTGAATTGCCTGACTGTGGCCAAGTGATTCAATTGGGCGAGTCAAAGCTTGTGGTGGTTCCTGCACATTTTCTACATTCGGTGGGTAATTTCCAGTTTTATGATCCAGTCGCTAAAATTTTATTTTCGGGTGATATGGGAGCATCTATCGTTGAGGATGCTAATCAACCTTTAAAAGATTTCGACACGCACATCATGAAAATGAAAGCCTTTCACCAACGTTATATGTGCTCCAATAAAGTTATACGTTTATGGGTCAATATGGTCCGGCAGATGGATATTGAAATGATTGTTCCACAGCATGGCAGCCCGTTTATTGGTAAACAAATGGTTAAGCAATTTTTAGACTGGATTGAAACATTACCTTGTGGTGTTGATTTAATGACGGAACAAATTTTTAGCTGTCCAACATAAAAATGATATTGGATATATTGAGTCTCATTTAAATTTTTTTTAGGATTTTGCGTCACAGAAAAATTTTTGATGACGAGAATTTGAATAAAAATGTTATCTCAAGTTGCGACTCCAGATGAGTGCCTGCGCTGTGGGGCGTGTTGTGCACATTTTCGGGTTTCATTTTATTGGGCTGAGGCTGAGTCAATGGGCGAACATCTAGTTGAACCTTTGACACCTGTCTATTCATGTATGCGTGGAACCAATCAGGCTGAGCCACGATGTCAGGCTTTGACGGGGGAAATTGGTAAAGAGGTGGGTTGTTCTATTTATGCAGTGCGTAGTTCTACCTGTAGAGAAGTGCAGATTGCTGATGAGCAATGTAATAAGGCTCGTTTAGCGCATCAGCTTATTCCTCTTATTCAAGTTAGCCCGGCAGATTCAGAGAATGATCAAGACTATGATCAGGTGAGTTAAATATCAGCTAACTTGATAATAAGTGAGAAATATTTAGAGTAGGTGGATATCTATTGCTGAAAAAGGCAAAGATTATATGAAAATTGCATCGAAATTTGTTTATAATAGCTCACGGAATTTACCAGTGAGATTGTTATGCTGACCATCGTTCAAGAAGCGCTAACCTTCGATGATGTCTTATTACTTCCTGCCTACTCTACTGTTCTCCCAAAAGATGTCTCTTTAAAGACACGTTTAACTCGCGGCATTCATTTAAATATCCCATTAGTTTCAGCAGCAATGGATACAGTGACTGAGTCACGTATGGCGATTGCAATGTCACAAAATGGTGGTATCGGGATTTTGCACAAAAACATGGATATTGCTGCTCAAGCTGCAGAAGTACGCCGTGTTAAGAAATTCGAAGCGGGTATGGTGAAAGATCCTATCACTGTAACGCCTGAAACTACAGTACGTGAACTGATTGCAATTACCAATGCTAATAACATTAGCGGTGTACCTGTTGTGAAAGACGGCAAGGTTGTTGGTATTGTGACAGGCCGTGATACGCGTTTTGAAACTAATTTAGAACAGCCAGTTAGTAACATCATGACAGGTCAAGATCGCTTGGTGACTGTGCGTGAAGGCGAATCTAAAGAAAATATTCAAGCATTATTGCAAAAGCATCGCATTGAAAAAGTCTTGGTCGTTGGCGAAAACAACGAACTTAAAGGCCTAATTACAGTAACTGACTTCCGTAAAGCTGAGAGTTACCCAAACAGTTGTAAAGATGATCTTGGTCGTCTACGTGTTGGTGCTGCGGTAGGTACAGGCGTTGAGACTCCAAGTCGTGTGGAAGCATTAGTTGAAGCTGGTGTAGACGTTATTGTTGTTGATACAGCACACGGTCACTCAGCTGGTGTGATTGAACGCGTACGTTGGGTAAAACAAAACTTCCCTCAAGTACAAGTGATTGGCGGTAATATCGCAACTGGTGATGCTGCATTAGCATTATTAGATGCAGGCGCAGATGCTGTAAAAGTTGGTATTGGTCCTGGTTCTATCTGTACCACACGTATTGTGGCGGGTATTGGTATGCCACAGATTTCTGCGATTGACAGCGTTGCTAATGCACTAAAAGATCAAATTCCTTTAATTGCAGATGGCGGTATCCGCTTCTCTGGCGATATGGCAAAAGCGATCGGTGCGGGTGCAAGTACGATCATGGTGGGTTCACTTCTAGCGGGTACTGAAGAAGCACCTGGCGAGGTTGAGTTTTTCCAAGGTCGTTACTACAAAGCATATCGTGGTATGGGTTCATTAGGCGCAATGGCGGGAGCTACAGGTTCTGCTGACCGTTATTTCCAAGACTCAAAAGCGGGTGCTGAAAAGTTAGTACCAGAAGGTATTGAAGGTCGTGTTCCATATAAAGGCCCAATGGGTAATATCGTTCATCAAATGATGGGTGGTTTACGTTCGTCGATGGGTTATACAGGTTCATCAGTAATTGAAGATCTTCGTCAAAATGCGAAATTTGTGAAAATTACTTCAGCAGGTATGTCTGAGTCACATGTTCACGATGTAACGATTACTAAAGAAGCTCCAAACTATCGTGTTGGTTAGATTTTGGTAACCAAAACAATCAAGAAAGCCGTCATTACACTGACGGCTTTTTGTTTTTGGTGTAAAGTAAATCTGACGAAAAGAAATATGGCGGAATTGCCATATATGAAGTAAGCCACGGTTGAAGTGGCGTAAGAATGAGATAAGCTATGAGTTATTTTGGAACGGATGGTATTCGTGGAAAATTTGGGCAAATGCCTATTACTCCAGAGTTTGCTTTAAAACTCGGTTTTGCTGCAGGGAAGGTATTAAAACGAACGAGTCCGAAAAATAAGCCACTCGTTGTATTAGGAAAAGACACTCGTTTATCTGGTTATATTTTAGAGTCTGCTTTACAGGCAGGTTTGAACGCTGCTGGCGTGTATGTTCATTTACTTGGTCCATTACCAACACCAGCAATTGCACACCTTACCCGTGCTTTACATGCCCATGCAGGTATTGTTATCTCTGCATCGCATAACCCATATTTTGATAATGGTATTAAATTTTTCTCAAGCGAAGGTAAAAAATTACCAGATTCGTTGCAAGAAGAAATTAACCTTGAATTAGAAAAAGATTTATTAATTGAGGATACTGCAAACTTAGGTAAAAGTGTTCGCGTAACTGATGCGAACGGTCGCTATATCGAATTTTGTAAATCTACTTTCCCTTACCACTTTGACTTAAATAATTTAAAGATTGTATTGGACTGTGCTCATGGTGCGGCGTATAGCGTTGGTCCTTCGGTTTTCCGTGAGTTAGGCGCGAAAGTTGTTGCTTTATATAATGAGCCAGATGGTCTAAACATTAATGAAGGTTGTGGCTCAACTCACCCTGAAAAACTACAAAAAGCAGTAGTTGAACATCAAGCAGATTTAGGGATTGCTTTTGATGGCGATGCTGACCGTGTCGTGATGGTCGATAAGTTTGGTAACTTAATTGATGGCGACCATATTTTATATATTTTAGCGACTCAAGCTCAGAAAAAACCAGCAGGTGTTGTTGGTACTGTCATGAGTAATATGGCACTTGAGGTTGCACTTGAAAAAGCGAATGTTGGCTTTGTGCGTGCTAAGGTTGGTGACCGATATGTACTACAAGCTTTAGAAGAAAACGGCTGGGTAACAGGTGGTGAGCCTTCTGGTCATATTCTAACTTTAGACAAGAGCACAACTGGTGATGCGATTATTGCAGCACTTCAAGTTTTAACCGTGATGGTCGAGCAAAATAAGGCTCTTCATGAGTTGGTTCAAGACTTTAAACTATTCCCGCAAATTCTTGTGAATGTACGTTTAGAACAAATGCTTGATCCGTATTCAATTCCGGCATTGGTTGCTGAATTTGATAAAGCAGAAGAACAGCTTAAAGGCCGTGGTCGTATCTTGATTCGTAAATCAGGAACTGAGCCTGTGATTCGTGTCATGGTTGAAGGAGATAACGAGCAAGAAGTGAATGCTTTGGCTGAGCACTTGGCAAATGCGGTTCGTTCACAAGCACAAGTTGCGTAAGGTGCATGACATGAGTGATGTCATTAAAGATTTAAGTGAATTACGCTTAAGTTATGAGCAAGGAGAGTTGCATGAGGGGCAGGTTGAATCTAATCCTCATCAGCAGTTTCTAGGTTGGTTTAACCATGCTTTAGCAGCGAATTTACATGAACCCTATGCAATGTCATTAGCAACAGCAGGCGCGAATGGCAGACCCCATGTTCGAACAGTTTTGTTACGTGGGGCCACAGAAGCTGGGTATGATTTTTATACTAACTATGACAGTCAAAAAGGTATAGATTTGGCAGAAAATCCATATGCCGAATTATTATTTTATTGGCCAAGTCTAGAGCGTCAGGTGAGAGTTGGTGGTCGTGTAGTTAAAATTGCTGAGCAAGAATCTACAGATTATTATCTTAAACGACCACGTGATAGCCAGATTGCAGCACATATCAGTACTCCACAAAGTGGTAAAATTGAAAGCCGAGAGCTGTTACAGCAACGCTTTCAAGACTTACAACAGCAAGTCGAAAGTCGTGAAGTGCTTGATAAGCCAGAGTTCTGGGGAGGCTATCGTTTGCAACCGGATTATTATGAATTCTGGCAGGGAAGACCAAATCGTTTACATGACCGCTTAAGTTATGAAAAAATCGATGGTCAATGGACGCTGCACCGACTGATGCCTTAAATGACAAAAATACAAATCAAACAAAGACCTTTATTAACACGCCCTGAACAGTTTCAGGGCGTGCCTCCGTTTATTGCTGAAATTTTAGCAAGACGTGGAGTGAAATCTGAACAGGAATTAGAGTTAAAACTTAAGAACTTATTAGCTCCACAGCTCAAGGGATTAGAAACCGCTGTGGCATTAATAGACCAAGCCATTGATGAGCAGAAAAAAATTGTTATTGTCGGTGATTATGATGCCGATGGTGCAACCAGCACAGCATTAATGGTATTGGTGCTTCGCGATATGGGAGCACAAGTCGACTATTTGGTTCCAGACCGATTTAAATATGGTTATGGACTTACCCCTGCAATTGCAGAACTTGCATATCAAACATATCAGCCTGACCTATTGATTACTGTTGATAATGGTATTTCCAGTCATACTGGTGTGGATGCAGCGCATGCGCTAGGCATGCAAGTTATTATTACCGATCATCATTTAACGACTAAAGAAACGCCTCTGGCAGAAGCAGTGGTAAATCCTAATCAGTTAGGTTGTGAGTTCCCAAGTAAAGCGCTTGCAGGTGTTGGAGTTGCATTTTATGTGCTGGCCAATTTAGTGAGTTTACGTAGTAAACAAGGTAAAAGTACGAGTAAAGTCACTCAATATTTAGATTTGGTTGCTTTGGGAACTTATGCCGATGTTGCCGTCCTAGATTATAACAACCGCATTTTGGTCGATGCAGGCGTGAAGCGCATTCAGCAACATCAATGCCGAGTTGGAATATTAGCACTGTTAGATATTGCTGGCCGTGAGGCTTCATCTTTACGTGCACAAGATTTAGGTTTTGTTTTAGGTCCGCGTATTAACGCTGCTGGCCGTATGGAAAGCATGCGCATCGGGATCGAATGCTTGTTGGCAGACTCTATGGAAACTGCCTATCCGATCGCGAAACAATTAAATCAATTAAATATTGAGCGGCGTCAAATCGAAGGGGAGATGAAGCAACAAGCCTTATCTGCTTTAGATAGCTTGCAGCTTTCAAAAGAAGATATTCCTCCAGCTCTTGTACTCTTCGAAGAAAATTGGCATCAAGGTGTGATTGGAATTGTAGCAGGGCGTTTAAAAGAACAGTTTCATCGTCCCACTATTGTTTTTGCACCAGATGAAGACGGTATTCATATTAAGGGGTCTGCACGTTCAATTGATGGCGTGCATATTCGAGATACGATTGAACAGGTTGCGGAGCAACATCCAGAATTGGTGAGCCATTTCGGTGGGCATGCAGCAGCGGCTGGTTTAACCATACGTAAAAAAAATTTTGAAGCTTTTAAAACAGCGTTTACCAACTGCATTGCAGAAATGGAAGAATCTTTGTTTCAAGCAACGCTATGGACGGATGGAGAACTCCCTGCTTCTGCCTTACAACTCGATACTTTAGACTGGATAGAACAGCTAGGACCGTGGGGGCAAAAATTCCCTTTTCCGCAATTTGAAGGATATTTTAAAGTTGTTGATTATCGTTGGCTTAAAGAGGCGCATCTCAAACTTAGATTGGCACTAGATCAATATATTTTTGATGCGATTGCTTTTAATGCCGCAGGTAAATTTGAATTTAATCCTATGCAAGATAAAGTTCATTTGGTCTATGAAATAGACCGAAATGCATTTAATGGTAATGTAAATTTGCAATTGCGCATCATACATTTGAACCAATAAAAAAATCCGCTCAATTGAGCGGATTTTTTTATGACTTTAGGCTTGATTAGAAGCGGTATGCTGCACGAACACCATAAGTGTTGTCGTTGTCACCGAAACCAACACGACCTTCAACACTTACTTGCTGATTTAAGAATTTTTTAGCATTGATACCAAATTCATCTTTATCAGTTAAGTCGTTGTTGTAGTAATCTGCACCAACACTTAAAGTTTTGTCGATGTAGTAGTCACCACGAACTTTATATTCGTCTAGGTCACCAAACGCGCCATAAGCTTCTAGATTTACGTCATGTTGACCTACTTGAGTTACGTATTTAGCACGTACTGTTGGATCAGCACCGTCTTTACCGTCTTTTTCGTCGTAACCTTTAACACCTAGAGCAAGTAATAAACCAGGAGCTGGTAAATAACCTACTTCAGCTGTATAAGTCGTTACTTTACGGTCAATATTAGTGTTATCAATTTCACGTTCAGTTCTACCTACATCACCGCTAAGGTAGAAATCTGAGTTAGGAACGTAGTATTCAACACCTACGCCATATTGAGTATCTTTTGTACCGCTATTATCGCCATAATTGATAAGGGCGTTAACGTTACTTGCACGGCTTAAGAAAGCTGCTTCAGCAAGTGGAGCGTTACGAGTTTGAACAGGATTAAAGTAATAAGTCCCGTCAACACCGAATTTACTTACGCTGCTACCGTTGTCTGGATCAAGATAATTGTAAGAACCACCAACTTCAGCTTGGTAAGCGTTTGCTGCGCCACTTACTGCAAGAGCAGATAAAAGAGCTGATGCAATTGCTAGTTTTTTCATGGAATCTCTCCCCTCTAAAAAGCGATTTTATAAATGTTTTGTTACAACTTTAAGTCTAGACGAAAAAGCTTGATCGTCAATCTTGCTCAAGTAACCGTACTGTAACCGTGTGCTATTTATGTAAAGTAATTTAATTTAACTAATTGATTTTAAAATATAAAAACATAATGTTTTATTTTATTAAAATTGAGGATATTTTGTGTAGATCATAAAAAATGCTGTAAAAGTACCCAATTTTGTATGAGGATGTTACCAATTAAACTTAAAATAAAATGAAAAATGCTCAAGGAAAATTTCCTTGAGCATTCATATTTTTAATAGTAAATACTTATGGTTTAGAAACGGAATGTTCCATTAATACCAAAAGAGTCAGCATCATCAACAGTTGTGTAAGTTAAGCCTACTGCTACTTGAGGTGTAAAGAATTTCTGTGCGCGAACACTAAAGATTGTATCTGAATCTTCTGCTGTTGAATCTGCAAAAGATGCTCCAATACTTAAAGTAGGATCAAGATAGAGATCTGCACCTAAACGGTAAGTGGTTTCATCACCAATATAGGTTTGTGCTTCAAAATTAGTATAAAAACCCGAAATTTGAGTAACATACTTGGCGCGTAAAGTTACTGCGGTATCATCATCTTCACCAGTTACGGCTACGGCATTTGAAAGCGAAGTAATGAAGCCATATTTAGCTGCTTGTAGTGGATCAAAACTTTCAGACAAGTCTGTTACACCAGCAGCCAATAACAAACCATCGGTTGGCAAGAAACCAACTTCTACAGCATAGCCGTTACCACTATCATCAACCGAACCAAAACCATTTGCAGTGACTTCAGTTTTTGTACGGTTAAATGCTCCTGATAAATAGAATGAGGTATTTGGAATAAAGTATTCACCCGTAATCCCTAAAGAACTAAATTCGAGTTTTCCAGAGTCTTCGTCATCTTCTAATTTGCTATAGGCATATCCAAGACCAATATTAGAAGCTTTATTTAAAAAAGCAGCTTCAGCTAAAGGGAAAGTTTTTGCTTCTACTGGATTAAAATAATATTTGCCATTAATTCCGAAGCTATTATTTTCTCCTTCATCCATATCTGTAAATTCATACATTGTACCAACTTCAGTTTGATAGGCATTTGCATTGAAAGCACATACAGCTGTGAAGAGTGCAAACAAAAATTTTGATTTTTTCATGGGTAAAACTCTAGAGTAATATATGTTATAAAGTTATTAAGACTTAAGTTATTAATTTTAATGTATTTTTAATATATAAATCAATAATATTCTATTTATTTTCCATCAATAAGATAATAAAAATCAACGTGTTTGAGCCTTTTTGTTTGAGTATGGCAAGCTATGCTAAAATAATTGACTGTTTATCTGCTTTTATGGGAACACTCGCGTGGAAATTAATCCTTATCTAAACCAATTGAAAGACTTAACTGATCGTAGCCAAACACTACGGGGGTATCTTTGACTACGATCTGAAAAAAGAACGTTTAGAAGAAGTTTTACGTGAGTTAGAAGATCCTGCGATCTGGAACGATCAAAGCCGTGCTCAGGCAATGGCGAAAGAAAAGGGCGAACTAGAAAACGTTATTAATGTATTGGATGGCTTATCTACACAGCTTGACGATGCAAAAGCGATGTTGGATTTGGCTGTAGAAGCTGACGATGAGAGCTTGCTTGAGGATGTTCAATCAGAGCTTGGTGCGGCTGAAGATGAACTGGCTAAACTTGAATTCCGTCGTATGTTTAGCAACCCTATGGACCCGAATCCTTGTTATGTAGAGATTCAATCAGGTTCAGGTGGTACCGAAGCACAAGATTGGGCATCTATGCTATTACGTATGTATATGCGCTGGATTGAACGTCATGGCTTTAAAGCAGAACTTATGGAAGTGTCTGATGGCGATGTCGCTGGTATTAAATCAGCAACGATTCGTGTTGAAGGTGAATATGCCTACGGTTGGTTACGCACAGAGTCAGGCGTACACCGTTTAGTCCGTAAATCACCATTTGATAGTGGTAACCGCCGTCATACTTCATTCTCTGCGGTATTTATTTCACCAGAAGTTGATGACAATATTGAAATTGATATTAATCCTTCTGATGTTCGTACTGATACCTACCGTGCATCGGGTGCAGGTGGTCAGCATATTAACAAAACCGACTCTGCTGTACGTTTGACTCACATTCCAACAGGTATTGTGGTGGCGTGTCAGAACCAACGTTCGCAACATGCTAACCGTGACCACGCATGGAAACAGTTACGTGCGCGTTTGTATGAATTAGAAATGCAAAAACGTAATGAAGCGGCTCAAGCTCTAGAAGACTCGAAGTCTGATATTGGTTGGGGAAGCCAAATTCGTTCATATGTATTAGATGATTCTCGTATTAAAGATTTACGCACAGGTGTAGAAAACTCTAATACAGGTGCTGTTCTTGATGGTGACCTTGATCGTTTTATCGAAGCGAGTTTAAAGCAAGGTTTATAAGAGTCTGCTGAACTTTTGGTTTAAATACAGTTCATCTATGAATATGTAGAACTCTTGGATTTTTAGCGATTAAAACGGCAAAGCAGTTCAGTCTTCGAATGTTAATCGAAAAAATACGATATGAATATCGAAAAAAATAGATATGAATATCGGAAAAATGCGATATTATATTTTCGAAATGCTGAACAAAGCTTTGTTCGTTTAAAAGACGTGTTGAGCCTATGGATATTGATGCAATTAGCAAAGCCCTTTCCAATCCTCTTCGCCGGCAAATTTTGCAATGGTTAAAAGAACCTGCACAATATTTACCGATTGAAGAATGTGGTGGTAGTTTTGAGAAGGGTGTTTGCGCAGGTCATATTGAACGCTTGGGTAAAGTAGCTCAGTCTACGATGTCTAATCATTTGTCTGTATTACAACAGGCGGGGCTTATTCAGGTCCAAAAATATGGTCAATGGTCTTATTTTTCACGTAACGAAGCTTTGATTCAGCAATATATCGAACATTTAAAACAAACACTTTAAATTATTAAAAGTGTAAGTCGAGGCGATTATGGCTGAACTCAATACTCCTTTAACGATTGGTGATTTTGAAATCAAGAATCGATTGGTCATGGCTCCATTAACGCGTGCGCGTAGTGGTGAAAGCCGAGTACCGAATGATTTAATGGTTGAATACTATCAACAACGTGCAAATGCTGGTCTAATTTTGACTGAAGCAACAGTAATTGGTTCAAAAACTGTGGGTTATGCAGATACCCCGGGGTTATGGTCAGAAGAGCAAGCACAAGCTTGGAATAAAATTATTGAGGCTGTTCATGCTCAAGATTCTAAAATTGTAGTTCAACTTTGGCATGTAGGCCGTATTTCGCATCCTGAGCTTTTAGATGGTGATATTCCTGTTGCGCCAAGCGCGATTCAACCTGCGGGTGAAGTGAGCCTATTACGCCCTAAACGCCCGTATGTAAAACCGCGTGCGCTTTCATTAGAAGAAGTGAAAGAGGTGGTCGCTCAATATAAACATTCAGCAGAATTAGCTAAAGCAGCTGGTTTTGATGGTGTTGAGTTACACGCTGCAAATGGTTACTTAATTGACCAGTTCCTTCAAAGTAATACCAACCAACGTGATGACGAATACGGTGGTCCTGTTGAAAACCGTGCACGTTTATTATTAGAAGTCGTTGATGCATTTATTGAAGTGTGGGGCGCTGGCCGAGTAGGTGTACATATTGCACCGCGTGGTGATTCACATGATATGGGCGATGAAAACCCGTTAGCAACTTTTGGTTATGTGGTTGAACAGCTTAACCAACGTAATGTAGCTTTCATTTTCTCTCGTGAATATGAAGCTGCTGACAGTATTAGTCCTAAACTCCGCGAAAAATTTAATGGTGTATGGATTGCCAATGAGAACCTAACACCAGATTCAGCAAAACGTATCTTGCGTGAAGGTCAGGCAGATGCTGTATCTTTTGGTAAGGCATATATTGCCAACCCAGATCTTTTACAGCGTTTAGAACAAGGCTTACCATTAAACGAACTTCAACCAACAACTTTATATGCGAAAGGTGCTGAAGGTTATACAGACTATCCAACACTAGAAGCTTCATAAGATTCTTTGAAATGATGTTTTGCTGACTTCGTCCATTTCTGAATTCAGTAAATCGCTTTTCTTGTAATGGTAGAGTTTAGGTATCGAAACTCTGCCATTTTTTCTATCTATGTTATATTTTCCCCAGTCTAAAACTTTGATGATTTGAGGCAAACCGCTTGGCGACCCCTTTTTGGTACAACACCGCACTACATTTATTAAAACCTTTTTACCACTGGCGGATAAAAAAACGTGCAGAAAGCCAGGAATTATATCATCAGGAATGTCTGGAAAGATTTGGGCCGTTTGAAACTCCGAAAAATGTGAGAGCAATTTGGTTCCATGCTGTTTCGGTTGGAGAAACCAATGCTGCACAGCCTTTAATCGAGCATTATCTTAAACTTGGCCAGCCTGTATTAGTGACCAACACAACGAAAACAGGACAGGCACGTGCCAAATCATTATTTTTAAAAGCGCCTTATTTAGATTTATTTCAAGCAGTTTATTTGCCTGTTGACCAAAAACATCTTTTAAAACAATTTTTTGAGTTGTACCAGCCAAAACTTTTAGCATTGGTTGAAACTGAGCTTTGGCCAAATTTAATTGATCAAGCCAAATTACAACAGGTTCCTTGTTTATTATTAAATGCGCGATTATCAGAAAAATCAGCTAAAGGTTATAGTCGCGTTTCAGGTCTAACGGCAGGAATGCTGAAACAAATTGACTGGGTATTGGCACAAGATAATGCAACTCGCCAACGCTATGTCGAGCTTGGCTTAGATCAACAAAAAAGTCAGGTGGTTGGAAATATTAAATTTGATATTCATGCACCCGAAGCTTTTATAAATCAGGCTGAGCAACTACAACAACAATGGTATTTGGGACAGCGTAAAGTCCTGACAATTGCCAGTACACATGCACCCGAAGAACAACAAATTTTAGAAGCGCTTGCACCTTATTTAAAGTCAGATCCAGATTTAGTTTGTATTGTCGTACCTCGACATCCTGAACGTTTCGACGAAGTCTTTGAAATTTCCCAAAACTTAGATTTAGTCACTCATCGTAGAAGTATGAATCATAGTATTCATGCCAGTACACAGGTTTATCTGGCGGATAGCATGGGTGAACTTTGGTTATGGTACGCCTTAAGTCAGGTGTGTTTCGTGGGTGGATCGCTTAATGAACCGGGTGGTGGGCATAATATTTTAGAGCCTATGGTTTTAAATGTGCCGACCGTAATCGGACCTCGTTACTTTAATTTCCAAACGATTGTTGATGAATTCATCGATGAGAATGGGGTGCTCATTGCCCAAGATGCTGAGCAAGTCGTAGCAATCTGGATGGCATGTTTAGCTGAACCTGATCAGACTCAACAAGTGGTTGAGCAGGCGCATAAAGTCTTGCAGCGTAACCAAGGTTCATTACAGAAACATATTGGCGTAATTAATCGGTATTTGGCCGAAAAATCATGAATATCGTTTTGCTAGAACCTGAAGATGTTCAGTCAGAGTTATGGTCAATCCGTTCAAAGCGCCAATTAGAGCATTTACATGAACATCTTGATATTACAGTCGGCCAAAATCTAAAAGTTGGCATTCGTAATGGGGCGCGTTATATCACCGAAATTATGTCGATTAACGAGCAAGAAGTTTGTATACGGCCTATTACTAAAGAAGCTATACCTGCAAAACTTCCAGTTCATTTAATCGTAGCTTTACCAAGGCCCAAAGTTTTACGCCGTTTAATTGTGGACAGTGTGACTTTGGGGGTTGAAAGAATTAGTTTGATTCATAGTTATCGTGTAGATAAAAGCTATTGGCAAACGCCATTTTTACAACAACTCGATAACTATGTAACTTTAGGACTTGAGCAAGCAGGCGATACCATTGTTCCTGAAATTCAACTATACAAACGCTTTAAACCCTTTGTTGAAGATGTTGTACCGAGCTTAATTTCAAAGGAAAGCCCCGCTTATGTGGCTCACCCTTATGCCGAGCAAAGTATGCCATTCAATATTCCACATGCGTGTAGCGTAATCGTGGGACCTGAAGGTGGCTTTATTCCCTATGAAGTTGATTTACTCACAAAAAACGGCTGCCAAGCTGTGAGCTTAGGCAACCGTATTTTAAGAACTGAAACGTCTATTTCTTATATTTTAGGTCGTCTCTTTACTTGATGTTTCTGGGGTTAAAAGTGGCTGGTTTGAAGCCATTTTTAATTCCTGAATTGGGTAAGGAATATTAATGTCGTTGTCATTGAAAGCTTGTTTTACTTGAGCTTGAATTGTACTGATAGATGACGACATATCTGTTTCAGTGGTATCAACCCACCAACGTACAGTCAGGTTAACCGAGAAATCTGCCAAAGCTGTAACGTTAACCGAGAAAGCCGGTTGACTGAGTACATTTCGGTCATTATTAAGAATATCTAAAATGATCTGCTTGGCTTTTTGTTCGTCGTCATCATATCCAATTCCGACTACAAACTCGCAGCGTCGTTGTTGATAAGCTGTATTTACAGTTAATGCACTCGTATAAACAGTGGCATTTGGAATAACGATACGGCGTCCATCTGGTGAGCGTAAGAATGTTGCACGAATTTGAATATCTTCAACAGTTCCTTCAAGTGAATTCACCACGATTGAATCGCCGATACGGAATGGTTCACTTAATAAAATCAAAATACCTGAGAGCAGGTTTTGAAAAATATCTTTAAATGCGAAACCAATTGCAACCGAACCAATCCCAAGTGCACTCATGAGTTGTCCCGGCGTAAACCCTGGAATCATGATGACGAGTGCAATTAAAAATCCAAAAAATAAAATTGTTGTACTACCGACACGGTTTAAAACAAGTACCAGATTTTGGCGCGTGTAAGAGCGATTTTCTAAGGTTTTACGAACAAAGAATTTAAATAATTTGGTGAGTAGCCAAAAAATAACGAAGACGATAATCGCAATACAAATATAAGGCACACGCTCCCAGAAGCTATCCACGATTTTATCAATAGTGGTATAGGCATCATGATACTTTTCAGTATGAGCTAAAACCGTTTGTGTGGTTTTAGTACCTGCTTCTTGCAAAAGTTCGCCTGTATTTTTTGCAACATCCGTTAAGGAGTTTTGTTCATCAGCCACGACAAGTCTCTATTTAAAAAAATGATGAAAGCGATGATCGGCTTTCATTATAGTAGGAGATAAAATGTGCGCCTACTATAATGAGTTCATCTAAATAATAAAGTGTTTTTTAATTAAAAGTATTCCGTTCCTTTTTGTAAGATTTGTGACGGAGTTTCTATAGTATCGGTACCAGAGAAGTAGTAAAAAAAGCCTGCGGTAGAAATAAGGCTAATTAAAATAGCCAATAAAATAAACCAAGCCATAAGTTTTTCTATAAATGTGGATGGTCGAGCTGGACCATATTCGTTGGGGCCCGCTGTACCTGATGCAAGCAGTAAATAAATCATAAAAAAGAACTGAACCACTGGAATGAATAATAGCAAACCCATCCAGCCACTTTTATTTAGATCGTGCAAACGTCGAACAACGAGAACAATATTTAAATAAATCAGAAATAGCCAAAAAGCCCAGACGATCAAGGCACTAACACCAGAAAGAGAGCTATAAAACTCAAAATTAAATAGATTGCTTGAAAGCTGAAAACTTCCAAGAAATGAAGCCAAAATGAAATAGCCCACGAGAGTGACTAAATAAATCAGCCCATAACCGCCTAAATAGCTCATGCGATTAAAGCGCCCATGAATTGAAAACGGACTATCTTTTAAAGGGAGTTGTGGTGGGCGTGAAGAGCTAGTTTGGGCAAACATATTATTTTATTCCTGGGTTGCATATGAGAGACAAAATAATCTTTGTTGATGATCAAAACCATCAAATCTTGAAAAAATTATAAAAGTAAAAGCTATAGACAAATGTTTTAAATCAACTTAATTTTATAAAAATGTTCATAATTTCGTATGCTTGAGTAAGTGGTTAATATATGACCAAAGTCGCATTGTCTAGGCTTTGAAACAGTCATCATACTGAAAAGGCATACAAATAAGATCCAGTAAAATAATAGCCACAGTCTCGAGATGGGATGCACAAGATCAAGGAAGTTGCGTATGAATGAGATCTATCCAGTACCAGAGGAATTTAAAAAGACAGCTCGTACTGTTGAAGCAGACTACTTTAAACGTTATCAACACTCTATCGAGAACCCAGATGAATTCTGGGCAGAGCAAGCTAAAATTGTCGATTGGATAAAGCCATTTACCCAAGTTAAAAATACGAGTTTTGACAAAGACAATTTCAAAATTGAATGGTTTGCTGATGGTGAGTTGAACGTATCAGCAAACTGCCTAGACAGGCATCTTAAAGAACATCCACATAAACCTGCAATTATTTGGGAAGGTGACCATCCTTCTCGTCATAAAATCGTTTCTTATAAAGAATTACACGACGAAGTCTGCCGCTTTGCTAACGTTTTGAAGAAATATGGCATTGGTAAAGGCGACCGTGTTGTACTGTATATGCCGATGGTCACTGAGGCCGCAATTGCCATGTTAGCCTGTGCCCGTATTGGTGCTGTTCACTGTGTCGTGTTTGGCGGGTTCTCGCCAGACTCTTTAGCAAGTCGGATTGAAGATAGTCAAGCTAAATTGGTGATTACTGCAGACTCAAGTCTACGTGCCGGTAAACTCTTACCACTTAAGGAAAACGTCGATTTGGCTTTAGCATTGCCGGGCACAGAGTGCGTTGAAAATGTCGTTGTGGTTTACCGTAATGCCAACCCGATCGAAATGAAGCCGGGTCGTGATTTGTGGTATCACCTTATTATTATGGAAGTAGATGCCAACTGTCCTCCAGAACCGATGAAGGCAGAAGACCCATTATTCATTCTTTATACCTCAGGTTCGACTGGTAAACCTAAAGGTGTCTTGCATACTACCGGCGGCTATCTGGTGTATGTGGCTAGTACCTTTAAAGAAGTTTTTGATTTAAAACAGGATGATGTGTACTGGTGTACAGCCGATGTAGGCTGGATTACAGGTCACAGTTATCTCATTTATGGACCACTAGCAAATGGTACTACGACCTTAATGTTTGAAGGGGTGCCTCAATACCCAACGTGGGCGCGTCTTGGTCACGTAGTCGATAAACACAAAGTCTCGATTTTATATACAGCGCCAACCGCAATTCGCGCAATGATGCGAGAAGGTGATTCGTTTGTACGTGAAAGTAACCGTAGCAGCTTACGTTTACTCGGTTCAGTGGGTGAACCTATTAACCCCGAGGCTTGGAACTGGTATTACAACGTAGTTGGCGAAGGTCGCTGCCCGATTGTTGATACATGGTGGCAAACCGAAACAGGCGGTATTTTGATTGCCCCATTACCAGGTGCAACAGCTCTAAAACCAGGTTCTGCAACACGTCCTTTATTTGGAATTCAACCCGCTATTGTCGATGGTGAGGGCAATGAACTAGAAGGTGCGGTTGAAGGTAATCTGGTGATTAAAGATTCATGGCCAGGCCAGATGCGCACTATTTGGGGTGATCCGGACCGCTTTATTGAAGCTTACTTCTCGACCTTTAAAAATACGTATTTTACGGGTGATGGTGCTCGCCGTGATGAAGATGGCTATTACTGGATTACAGGTCGTGTTGATGATGTCTTAAACGTTTCGGGTCACCGTCTAGGTACTGCTGAAATTGAAAGTGCTTTGGTATCACATGAAGCCGTGGCCGAAGCTGCTGTAGTAGGAATGCCACATGATATTAAAGGGCAGGGTATTTGTACTTTTGTGACTTTGCAAGCAGGCGTTCCAGAGTCGGAAGAACTACGTAAAGAGTTAATTAGCTGGGTCCGTAAAGTGCTTGGGCCAGTAGCTTCACCTGACGCATTACACTGGGCACCAGCATTACCTAAAACTCGTTCGGGTAAAATCATGCGCCGTATTTTAAGAAAAATTGCAGCAAATGAATTAGATAGTTTAGGTGATACTTCTACCTTGGCTGAACCAGCAGTGGTGGATCAGTTAATCGCCACGGTTTATCCCGATAGACAAAAATAACGTTTTAATAAAAAAGCCCCGATAGGGGCTTTTTTATTGGGCTTTATTTAAGGCTTTCCTAAAAAGTCAGCAGTATTTTGTACATTTGCAAATGTACTCAGCGCAGTTAAAAAAGCGGTTTGTACGTCTTCAGCTTTTACAGTTTTTCCGTCATGGCTTAAATCGCGAGTTGCGGTTGCATCTGCAATTAAGATCGGTTGATAACCAAGTTCTTTGGCTGCACGTGTACCTGAATCAATACACATGTGTGTCATCATGCCTGTAATAACGAGTTGCTCAATTTGATGTGCTTTTAAAAGTTCATCTAAATTGGTTTCTAAAAAACTGTTTGGATAATGCTTTGTCACGATCAATGACTCATCATGAGTACTAAGTTCATGATGAAGTAAAACACCGTTAGTATTTTCTTGAAAGAAACTCGCTTGTGGCGGATTAATATGTTGTACGTAAATGATGGGCAAGTTTTTCTCATTAAAATATTGTTCAAGCTGCTTTATTTTTTCTAGCGCTTGCTCTGGCCCAACCAATTCCATTTTGCCATTTTTAAAATAATCATTTTGTACATCGATAACTAATAATGCTTGTTTCATGAGATTACTCTTGTTGATATGAGATACAACAAGATTATTCTCTGCTTGAAAAATCGGCTATAGTCAGATGAAAGCATTACCGCCCGTTTTCTTTCGCCATGAAAAATGAATATTGAATTAGACCCGATCGATCTAAAAATTATTGCATTGCTTAAACAAGATTCCCGTCTCACAAATAAAGAAATTGGGCAACGCGTGCACCGGACAGGGCAGGCAGTGGGTGCTCGAATTGCTCAGTTGATGGATGCTGGGGTCATTAAAAATTACACGATTGCCGTGCAGTATTCCCATAAACAATTTATTCATTTGCATTTAAATGAACAACGCGCATTTGAAGAAATTGAAAATCTGGTCAAGCAATATGAACAAATCGATGAATGTTTTAAAGTCATGGGCAATGCTTGCTATATGATCGTAAGCCATTTTGAACATGCAGCATTAAATGAGTTTATAGAGAAACTTTCAAAATGGTGCCGTTACTCAGTTGAAACTGTGGTTCGAGAAGTTGAGAAATCTTAAAAAATAAAGGCTCCAAGCCGAGTCTTGGAGCCAATAAATTCTTTATTTTTAATTTATTGTTTTTATTATCTTGCGCTGTTTTAACTGGGGTTTTTAGGCTGATTTAGCTTGAATTTCTACTTCCTTTTCCTGTTGAAGTTCTAACTGGCGAACGAGTGGTAGAACCTTTTCTCCAAAATATTCCACCTCTTCAATAAAATGTAAGAATCCTGAAAGAATCAAATCAACGCCTACATTTTTAAGCGCCACAATCCGCTCTGCAATTTGCTGTGGTGTACCAATTAAATTGGTTTTAAATCCATCGTTATATTGCACTAAATCTTCAAAACTTGATTTTGCCCAGTTACCTTGTTGCTCTGGGGAAGCCGCACCCGCTTCGCGAGTTGCATCGCCGAATGCATTGACCGCTTCAGTGTTGGCTTTATCAATAATTTCGTGAAGTACTGCTTTTGCTTCTTCTTCGGTATCTCTGGCAATAATGAAAGCGTTTACCCCAATTTTGACATGATGATTATTGGCTTTTGCTTTGGTGCGAATGTCTTCAACTTGTTTTTGAATTTCTTCGACAGTATTACCATTAGTAAAATACCAATCAGATACACGAGACGCCATGTCACGTGCAGCACGTGAGCTACCGCCTTGAAAAACTTCGATATAAGGCTTTTGCAGAGGTTTTGGTTTAAGTGTGTAGTTTTGGAACTGATAGTATTTACCATCGAAACTGTAGTTATCTGTGGTCCAGATTCCTTTTAGTGTACGAATAAATTCTTCAGAGCGAACATAACGTTCGTCATGCTCAGGCCACTCTTCTCCAATGGCATCAAACTCACCTCTGAACCAGCCACTCACCACATTAATGGCAATACGGCCTTCGGTTAGATAATCAATCGTTGCAAGTTGTTTGGCTGCAAGTGCCGGTTTCCAAGGGCCGGGCAGAATCGCCGCAATGACTTTAAGTTTTTCAGTTTTTGCCAGTAATGCATGACTGAAACTTACAGATTCATGTTGGTTTTCTGCCCCGTACCCCGCCGTAAAACGAATTTGGGTGAGCGCATATTCAAAACCATTGTTTTCGGCAGCCTGTGCAAGTCGAACATTGTAGTCATAACTCCAGTCTGTACGCTGTTCGATGTTACTCACCACAAGGCCACCGCTTACGTTTGGTACCCAATAAGCAAATTTAATTGGTTGTTGTAATTGCGTCATGGTTCGCTCTCCCCATTCGTTCTTTTTATTTAGCTCTGTTGCGTTTAGGCAACATGCGTTAATGATTTGCCAGACTTGTGATGCAAACGAGACTCTGCCGCATCAAGATCTGGTACAGCCGCTGAAGGTAATACTTCTTCTTGTTCAATTTGCTTGTTAATACCAAGCTCTTGATTTGCCTGCTGTGATTTAGGTTTAACCACCTCAGCACGTTTACCTTTTGCTGGTGCCCATTCTAAAATTGGCAATGCACGTGCTACCGCTAAGGTAATACGATCTGATAATTGCTCGCTTTTCACCGTATATTCAGGAGTAAAGTCACGATCGGTCGCATATACACCAATCGGTAAAGTTTGTGCTTGGAAGAAACTAAATAACGGTCGAAGTTGATGCTCGAGTACCAGCGCATGACGATCACTACCGCCTGATGCCGCTAAAAGCACAGGTACATCAACCAATGCAGTTTGTTCAACAAAATCGAAGAAATGTTTGAAAAGACCTGTAAAAGAGGCACGATAAACAGGTGTACCTACAATTAAAGCATCTGCTGCTTCAACTGCTGCAAGATCATCTTGTACGCGCTGTGGAAGTTGGTTGCGATAAAATGCACCTCCTAATAAAGGTCCAATTTCGCTTAATTTAATGAAGTGAACTTTAATATCGATTGCTTCGGATAACTCATCAAGAATGGCTTGAACCAGACTTTCCGTTTTAGATGGGGTATTTAAGCCACCAGAAACGGCAACAATATTTAAAGGTTTTGGTGATGTGATACCAGTCATAATTTGGTTCCTAAGCCTAAAACAAGAGATTAGACTTATTAATCAACAACGACGGTAAACTGTAAAATAACGAAATTGGTCAACCTTATCAGTTTTAAATATAAAAGATAAATAGTGGATTTTTATACTTTATTTTTATATTAAGCTATTGTTTTTATTGTATATAATTATAGGTGATATATTTTTTATAATAAAAAGGAAGCTTATATAAAAAACAGATTAATTTTGATTAAAAGTTAAAAAACATCTGAAAATCTTGGCTAAGTTCTACATTTATCAACATTTTGCATAAAAATGGATAAGATGAACGTATCTTTCATCTAAATAGTAGGGTTACAATAGGCCATACTTATGCTCAAGATTACTTTAATCGCTTATGAATATTTTAATCGTTGATGATCATCCTTTGTTTCGTCATGCTTTAATTCAAGCAGTACGTTATAGCCTGCCACAGGCACAAATCCATGAAACAGCCTCGGTTGATGAGTTTTATGAGCGTTTGGAAAATGGGGCAGAACCTGATCTAGTATTACTCGATTTAAATTTACCGGGTGCTTCAGGCTTTTCGGCTCTGGTTTATGTAAGAGCACAGTATCCCTCTATTCCGATTATTGTTGTTTCTGCACATGAAGAAACTTCAATCATTCAGCGTGCAATTGCACATGGTGCGATGGGTTATATTCCTAAGTCGGCTCATCCAAGTCATATTGGCGAAGCGATTCGTCAAGTCTTAGAAGGTGATATCTGGTTACCACCTAACTTGCCATCTAATCTTAACCTTGACCCAAGAGCAGCAGATGAAACTGCTTTAGCTGAACGTATTCAATCTCTAACACCTCAGCAATTCCGTGTTTTGATGATGGTTGCGGAAGGTTTGTTAAATAAGCAGATTGCATACGAGCTTGATGTTTCAGAAGCAACGATTAAAGCCCACGTAACGGCTATCTTTAGAAAATTAGGTGTGCAAAACCGTACACAAGCCGTATTGGCTATTAGTGCACTCAATATTGAAGATAAGAAAATCTAAAAAGAAAAAAGACCTCGATTGAGGTCTTTTTTATGGGTGTCATTTAAGCAAGGCAATCTTGCTTAGGTGTTAGGCTGTCGCAGTACAACGGGTTAAGTGCACATTGCAAATCATCAATTTGTTCTTGAGTCACATAGCCTTTCATTTTTAAATATTCAGCCACACGGTCATCACGTAAGCTTAGGAAGGCTGCATCATAAACACCTAAATCAACAAACAGAGCAGCTGTTTCTAGGCTGTTGAAACGATCCAAGAAAATATCATTGCCATACATCAAGAAGATATGGTCAAGTTTTGCTTTTTCATCAACATGTAGTCGTTCAGCAAGTTGATCGGGGTGCGTTTTAATAAAGAGTAAATCAGATAATTCATCAAATTGAGTCATATCTAACTGATTCTCGCCGAGTTTGACATGGCCAAGCCAAGCTTTGAAAACCAAAACCGCACCGCCACGGAGTAGCATGCTCCAGATTTGATGACGTGTGTCATGGTCAAGATTTTCACTTTCAGCACTAAGAACTTTTAAGAAATTTTCTTCTTGTTGTGCCAATTTATCAAACAAGCCTAGTCCTTGCGGATGGTAAGCCGCAGGTGCAAATACATCAAAATTTAGGTCGTGGAATACATTAAGTGCGAGGGGGACAGCAGACTGATAAATTGTATTTAACGCTTTGATATGTGCTTCATTGAGTTTGCTGTGAGGGAAAATACTTTGCCAATCTAGTTCAGGAAGTAAAGCATTGGCACTGTATTGACGATAAAACTGTTGAGACGAAAGTTGGCCTTGTGGGCTGTTATCAGAAATATTCATGGCAATTGTCCTTTGCATTAATTCGTGAGCAGGGGTGCTTTATATAGAAATGGGTTATAAAAAATAGCGGTACATCGAATAAATTGGTTTTGAATATTTATGTGTCATGAAGAATGCAAGTAGAATACGACTAAAGTCGTATATGGTTGTTTTTATCTAATTATAATTTTAAAAAACAGTTATTTATGAAATTGTAACTAAGTATACAAGTGTTCACTTACAAAAAAGGTGGGCTTTGCCATAGAAAAAGAGCTATTGGAAAGTTTGGCCAATTATTTAATAAGCAAAAGTAGACTTTTTGAGCAGTTCTGCCTATTGGCTTAAATTAGACCTATAATTTTTGCCAAAAATCTCTCCCAAACTTATTAAGGCGTTGGGAGAGAAAAAATTAATCTGTTTCACTGGCAATTTTAAGGCCCGATAGCCATGCTCTTAAAGAAGCCGGTTTAAGCGGTTTTTTAAGTAAAACGATATTCAGTTCTTTCAATTGTTGAGGTAACTCTGGATGGGAGTCTGCTGTAATCAGAGCAACCGGAACGTCATGTTGACGATTTTGCAAAATAAAATCGACACCGAGTTGGTTGTTATTTAAATGCTGATCGATAAGCCAGACTTGAATATTTTCTTTTTGAATAATTTCAAATGCTTGTTCGGGTTCAGTGGCTTTAAAGACCTCGTAGCCCCATCGACCTAATAAGCTACCCATGCCCTCAAGAATTGTTTCATCATTGTCTAAACATAAAATTCGATAGGCTTTAGTTTTTAAAGGCACTGCTTGTACGGTTGGAGTGACCATTTTTGGAGCTGCTACCACTGGAACCTCAATCATAAAGCAAGAGCCTTTATCGAGTTGTGAGTAGACATGAACCGGATAATTCAACAAACCAGTCATACGCTGCACGATAGCAAGTCCCAAACCTAAACCTTGCTCACCCCAAGGTGATAAATGTCCACAGCGTTCGAATTCTTGAAATAGTTTAATACGTTGCTCTTCGGCAATTCCGGGGCCTGTATCCCAGACACCAATTCGAATATGACCAGGTTTTTGAGCTGAACGTAATACACCGACAATCACTCGGCCTTTGGCTGTATAGCGCAAAGCATTACTTACAAAGTTTTGAATAATGCGTCGAATCCACTGTGGATCTGTATCAATCCAGAACGATACATCATGAACTTTTAATGAAATATTTCGCTGTGCAGCAATTGATTTGAACTGGAGTTCAAGATCGCTTAATAAATCGTGTAAAGGATAAGGCTGTCTTTTGGGTTGTATGGTGCCGCCTTCCAAACGTGCAATATCGAGTAGGGCAGAGAGCATACTTTCTGCGCCATACAGAGCACGGTCAAGTTGCTGCAAAGTTTGACGATCTTCTTCAGTTGCGATGCTTTGTTCAAGAACCGTACTAAACAAACGAGCAGCATGCATAGGTTGTAATAAGTCATGACTGGCCGCTGCAATAAAGCGGCTTTTCGACATATTGGCCATATCGGCTTGTTCGCGTGCAAGCTGTTGCTCGCTTAAGGCGTCGGCAAGTTGTTGTGTTCGATCTTTTACGCGTGCTTCAAGTATTGCCTCATTCGCACGGAAAGCAGTAATGTCGGCAAACGTTGTAACGAAGCCTCCACCTGAAATAGGATTACCACGCATTTGAATAACGCGTCCATCTTTACGGATTCGTTCAAATTCATGCGCACTTCCGACTTTCATCCAATGTAAGCGTTTACGAACATGCTCTTCGACTGAACCGGGGCCACATTCGCCGCGTTCAGCGTTATAACGAATCAGATCGGCAATTGGACAACCCACATAGACTAAATCTTTAGGGTAGCCAAACAATTTTAAATATTGGTTGTTCCAAGCCACCAAACACATATTTTTATCGACCACACTTACCCCTTGGGTCATGTGATCAATCATGGTCATGAGTAAGTTTTGATTAAACCGTTGCCATTGTGAGGCTTGGTCTAAAATATTGGCGACTTGGCCTAATGCCAAACCATTGTTAATCATTGCTGTCGTCAGCAACGTACGTGCAGAAGCAGCCCCGATAATGCCTGCAAGATATTGTTCGGTGAATCGCCACCACATGCCATTGGCAATACTATTTGGATTGAGTGTGAGATGATTTTGCTCACAAAAGTTCTCAAACGCTTGTGTTGTGGGTTGCTCTCCTGTAATTCTTTTAGCAAGGGCGAACAGATCACCTACTTTTAAACGTGCAGCATCGTGTGGTAAATAGGTCAAATCGGTAGACGTATGCGGTGATGGCAAAGGCTTAGTTTCATAATAGAAAAAGCTTTCTGCCTGTATTTGTTCTGCCACACTTGGGCGGTAAAGTTTAGAAATCCAGATATATAAAACAATATTTAAACCAAGTGACCAGATTACGCCGTGTGTAAGCGGAGCAAATGATTCAAAACCAAAAAGTGACTCTGGACGTAACGCATTAATTCCAAAAGGCCCAAAAAGTAAAATACTTTGAGCTGTGTCCTGATAGATCTCTGGCAAGCTACGTAAAATCGTTGGAAACAGTAATGTGTAACTCCACATTAAGAATCCAACAATAAGACCAGCGTAAACACCTTGGCGACTTCCGCCTCGCCAATACAACCCGCCAATGAGAGCAGGTGCAAACTGGGCAACCGCACTAAATGCTAATAAACCGAATACTGAAAGTTGATTAATATCATTAAAGAAATGGAAGAATAAAAAGCCAAGAAGCATTACTGCGACAATACTAATACGACGACTAAATTTAAGAACTTTCGGTAAGTGTTTGTCGTGTCGCGAAAGTAACTTGAACCGCCACAGGGCAGGCATAATCAAGTCGTTACTGAGCATGATAGACAAGGCAACAGATGAAACCAGTAACATGCCGGTGGATGCAGAGAACCCGCCTAAAAAGGCCAATAGGGCTAACCATTCTTGGTTATAACTCAATGGTAATGAGAGTACTGCAACATCGGGCACTGTTAAGAATTTTGGCGCTGCATGTAAAGCCCAGCTTGCAATCGGGATAATAGCTAGAATCGTTAAAATGAGATAAGCCGCAAACCATTTACGTGCACCGCGAATATGCTTTTCATCGCGTAATTCAACAACAGCTACATGGAACTGACGGGGTAAACAGATAATCGCTAGTCCTGCCAATAATGTCTGAATCCAAAAAGTTTCAGGGACCCCAAATAATTGAACTTCCTGAAAGGTTTGGTTTACGTCGGCTGTAACTTGAACTAAGTTCGCGGGTGCCTCAAAAATAAAAAATAAAGCGACACAAATCAGCGCGAATAATTTTACAAAAGATTCAAAAGCGACAGCTAACATGAGGCCGCCATGCTGTTCGGTGTTTGCAATTTGCCTTGTACCAAAAATCATAGCTAAGATCGCAAGGACACTGGTTAAAAGCAAAACGCTATTGGTGGTCGTATGAATATGAGCATTTTGCTCCAAGATGACGGATGTACTTAAGGCAATTGCACGTAACTGAAGGGCAAGGTAGGGAATAATCGCAATGACTGCCAAGATCGTAACCAGTGAAGCCAAGACGCCACTTTTGCCATAACGTGCAGCAACGAAGTCGGCAATTGATGAAATCGCGTGATGCTGACGCACTCGGCCTAAACGTCGCCAAATGTCATAACCAAACCAGACAAATAATAGTGGCCCTAAATAAATCGGTAAGAAAATAACACCTTCTCGGACGGCAGCCCCAGTTGCGCCATAAAAAGTCCAAGATGAACAGTAAACACCTAAGGTTAAGCTGAACAAGAACATGCGGCCACGTGTACTTAAACGGCTGGCATGCTTTTCGCCAAAAAAAGCACAAATGAATAAGAGTGCTATATAAAGAGTGAGTACCCCAATAATCAGCCAGCTGTTCATATGACCTACATGATTAAAACCTTGTGCCTATCATACCCCAAGCAGAAACAAAGCTATAAATTGATTAAATTTTAACGACCAAAGTCTAAGTTACGAATTACACGTAATTTTGCTAATTTGAATAATGAGAAACTACTATTAAAAAAGTGGCCAAGGTTGGGCACAGGGCAAGGAGTTTGGTTATGGATCAAAGCCAAGTAGAAAAGATTCTACACAATCCAAAGTTTCAGAAAATGGTCAAGAAAAAAAGTGCATTAAGCTGGACGCTCACAATCATTATGTTAGTGCTTTATGTGGGCTTTATGCTACTTGTTGGCTACAACAAAGAATTTTTGATGAGTTCATTTAGTGGTGGTGTAACGACATGGGGTATTCCACTAGGCTTAGGAATTATCGTTTTATCTTTCCTACTGTGTGGCGTGTATTCCTATATCGCAAACAATACCCTTGACCAGTTGAGTGAAGAAGCGTTGAAGGAAGTTGAAGCCATCACGCATGAGAAAGGATTACACTAATATGAAATGGAATTCATTAAAAGCGAAAGCCTTATTGGCAGCAGCATCGCTATATTCAACTGTTGCTATGGCAAGCCCGGACTTAGGTGAAGCTGAGCAACAAGCCACTAACTGGCATGCCATCATTATGTTTGTCATCTTTGTTGGTTTCACTTTGTTTATTACCAAGTGGGCGGCAAAACAAACCCAATCGGCACAAGATTTCTATACCGCAGGGGGCGGAATCAGTGGTTTCCAGAATGGATTGGCAATTGCCGGTGACTATATGTCAGCTGCATCTTTCCTCGGTATTTCCGCGATGGTGTTTAGTTCGGGTTTTGATGGCTTACTTTATTCTCTTGGGTTTATGGTAGGTTGGCCAATCGTTTTATTCTTGGTTGCAGAGCGTTTACGTAACCTCGGTAAATACAATCTTTCAGATGTAGTGTCATTCCGTCTCGAAGAAAAACCGGTCCGTACCTTAGCTGCCTTGAGTTCACTTGTTGTTGTGGCATTCTACTTGATCGCTCAAATGGTAGGCGCGGGCCAACTCATCAAATTACTATTTGGTTTGAACTACAACATTGCTGTTGTGATCGTTGGTCTATTAATGATGGCATATGTGATCTTTGGTGGCATGTTGGCAACGACATGGGTACAGATCATTAAAGCGGTTATGTTGCTTAGTGGTGCGACTTTCATGGCATTCATGGTGATGAAAGCAGTTGGTTTCAGCTTCAGCAACATGTTCACTCAATCAATTGAAGTATTCAGTAAAGTTCATAGTGTAAGCTTTGAAGAAGCTGCAAAAATTATGGGTCCGGGTAAACTTGCCGCAAACCCGATTGATGCATTGTCTCTTGGCTTAGCACTCATGTTTGGTACAGCGGGTCTTCCACATATTCTTATGCGTTTCTTCACTGTAAAAGACGCAAAAGAAGCGCGTAAATCGGTTGTTGTTGCGACAGGTTTCATTGGTTACTTCTATCTTTTAACTTTCATTATTGGTTTCGGTGCGATCCTTTTCGTATCAAACAACCCACAGTTCCTTGATGTTGCGAAAATGGCAGTATCAGGCAAGCTTGAGCTTGTTGGTGGTAATAACATGGCAGCCGTGCATTTAAGTGACGCTTTAGGCGGTGACTTATTCATGGGCTTCATTTCAGCAGTAGCGTTCGCAACGATTCTTGCTGTTGTTGCTGGTTTAACACTTTCAGGTGCATCTGCAATCTCACATGACTTATACGCTAACGTATTCAAAAAAGGTCAAACGACTCCAGCTTCAGAACTTCGTATGTCAAAAATTGCGACACTTGGTTTAGCAATCTTTGCCATGATTTTGGGTATCTTGTTTGAAAAACAAAACGTCGCGTTCATGGTGGGCTTAGCATTCTCTGTGGCATGTTGTGCGAACTTCCCAATCCTTGTTCTTTCAATGTTCTGGAAAGGTTTAACCACTCGTGGTGCGGTAATTGGTGGTGTGGTTGGTCTTGTAACAGCAGTGGTACTTATTATTCTGTCTAAAGCAGTTTGGGTAGATACCTTAAAAATCTCTGATACACCAATCAACCCGTTCAATGGCCCTGCATTATTTGCGATGCCATTATCATTCCTGTGCTGTTGGTTCTTCTCGGTGACTGATAACTCTGCACGTGCTAAAAGAGAACGTGCTGCATTCGATGCCCAATATGTTCGTTCAATGACAGGTATCGGTGCTTCTGGTGCGTCAGACCACTAAAATCAATACTAATAAATATCTCATTAAAAGCCCTTAGGGGCTTTTTTTGTTTATCTTATATACTGAGATGAAAGAGCTTTTTAATAAAGAACAACTTGTTTATCCTATTTTTTGTACAGTATGATTTTCTATAATTCAAAATATAACGAAAAAGGAAAATAATTAAATGCGCTCTATTATCGAGTTCTGGGCGAGCTTTCGATTGCTACCTTCTGCGTGGCTGTTACTGGTTCAGTTTGTTTTATTGATCTTAGCTATGCTGACTTTTCACGATGCCTCTTATCGAACTCTCACTTGGGCGTTAGGAGTACTTGCCTTACTCATTATTGCCAAAGTGATTCGCCAAACCCCAATGTTTACTTTTCTGGGTCTAAGCTTTGTCAGTGGAGCGATTATATCTTCAGTCTTTATTTTACTGGGCTATAGCAACTTAACGGTCCAGATATTTGCTCATAGTTGTGAAGCGTTAGCTTATTTTTCGGCTGCGTATGGTTTATTTCGGTATATGTTTGCTGACCGATATTTAACAAGGGATGAATTATTTGCAGCCGCCGCAGTTTTTACTCTGCTTGCTTGGGGCTTTGCATTCCTCTACAACATTTGTCAGTTATTAATTCCTGCTAGCTTCCAAAATCCAAATAATGCTCATCATCTACAGACGTGGTTAGATCTACTCTTCCTGAGTTTTAGCTTACAGTCAGCGACAGGCTTATCTGATTTAATGCCGCTTAGTCCGCCGGCACGCGTTTTAGCGATGTTACAAATGTTTTGCGGCGTGATGTATCTGGCTTTGATTGTTACACGTTTGATTGCTCTACAGTATATTGGTCATCCGCCAAGGAGAAATACTGACAAATAAAGAAGAGGGTGTTTCAATTTGTTTACACCTTTGTAACTGCAATATTATTTAAGTTTATTTAGAGTATTATCGGCTTTCTCTATTGAAAGATTTAACTTTGTTCATTCCGTGAATATCTCTATTGGCTTAATGCCTGTCACTTTTCATTAAAATAACATGGAGGAGTTATGCCTTCCAAACAACCAGGTTGGTTCGCAAACGTTAATCCTAACGTATTTTTTGGTACGGTCATTATCATTGCCTTATTTTTAGCAGTTGTGGTGATCGCCCCGAGTTCCTTTGAACTTCTAACGCAGCAATTAAAACAATGGATCACCGATTCATTTAGCTGGTTTTATGTTTTATCTGTTGCCTTCTTTCTCATTTTATTGATTTATATCGCTTGCTCATCAATAGGCCGGATTAAGTTAGGACCTGACCACAGCCAGCCTGAATATAATAATGGGTCTTGGTTCGCCATGCTGTTTACAGCAGGGATGGGAATCGGTCTAATGTTCTTCGGGGTTGCCGAACCCGTCATGCATTATGTTAATCCACCGAGTGGGGACGCCCAGACTATTGATGCAGCCCAGCAAGCACTTAGAGTAACTTTCTTCCACTGGGGCTTACATGCATGGGCAATTTATGCAGTAGTCGGATTGGCATTGGCTTATTTTGCTTATCGACATAATTTACCCTTAAAGACCCGTTCAGCACTCTATCCGCTCATTGGTAAAAAGATTTATGGACCATGGGGCGACAGCATCGATATATTCGCGACCATTGGTACGGTATTTGGTGTAGCGACTTCTCTCGGGTTCGGTGTAACTCAGATTAACTCTGGTTTACATTATTTGTTCGGTGTTGAGCAAAGCACCCATATTCAAGTTTTACTCATTATTTTTGTGAGTATTTTAGCCTCCTTGTCTGTGTTCTTAGGTCTTGATAAAGGGGTCAAACGCTTATCAGAGCTAAACTTAGTCTTAGCCTTAATTTTATTAGCATTCGTTTTTATTGCTGGTCCAAGTATCTATTTGCTCCAAACCACTATTCAAAACACTGGGCAATATATCTCTAATCTTTTTACCATGACATTCAATTTATATGCTTATCAGCCAAATGGATGGATTGGTGGTTGGACAATTTTGTACTGGGCTTGGTGGATTTCATGGTCACCATTCGTGGGAATGTTTATCGCACGTGTTTCACGTGGTCGTACTATTCGAGAGTTTATTGTGGGAGTTCTGCTCATCCCGACAGGTTTTACGATTATCTGGATGGGCTTTTTAGGAAATGCTGCGTTATTTAGTATTATTCATGAGCATCAAACCACTCTCATTCAAGCTGTTCAGCAAGATTCCTCAGTTGCACTATTTGAGTTTTTAGGCCACTTGCCATGGTCAGGTGTCATGAATATTTTGGCTACTATTTTAGTCGTTTTATTCTTTGTAACTTCTGCTGACTCTGGAGCATTGGTCACCGATTATTTAACAGCAAAAACTGAAAACTCACCTACTTGGCAGCGTTTGTTCTGGACGGTGCTGATGGCTGTACTTGCCATTATCTTATTGCTAGTCGGTGGTTTAGCCGCGTTACAGTCTTCAATTATTATGAGTGCATTGCCGTTTACTGTGGTTATGCTTTTAATGAGTTGGGGATTGATAAAAGCATTGCATCTTGATGTCACCAAAATGACAGCCATTCAGGAAGCACGCATTACTCCACGTGCCATTCATAATCCACGAAGCTGGCAACAGCGTCTCGGATTAATCATGCACTATCCTCATAGTGAAGAAGAAGTAAGAGAATATATTGAAAAGCAAGTAAGTCGTGCGTTTGAAAATATTAAACATGAATTTAGACGCCGTCACTTAGAAGTTTCAATTACTCAACTTGAAGATGGAATGCAACTTCGGGTCGATCACCATCATGAAATTAATTTTATTTATAAAGTTGTTTCACGTGAAACAGTGCCGCCAAGTTTTTTAATTGGACGTACTGAAGCTGAAGATGGGCAATATTTCCAAGCTGAAGTCTTTTTAAGAGAAGGCGGGCAGAACTATGACGTAATGGATTGGACTCAAGAAGATTTAATTCAGGACATTATTGATCAATATGAACGTCATTTATATTTCTTAAATATTGTACGAAGTTAATATTTAGCTGTAAAAAAAGGACTCAAATGAGTCCTTTTTTAATTCGATTTCTAATTTAAATTAGAAGCGAACTTTAGCATTTAAGCCGATAGTTTGTGTATCGTAGCTAGACTTTTTAACGTCAGCTTTCATGTACGATGCACCAACTGCTACAGCTGGAGTAATGAAGTAGTTTACGTTACCACCCCAAGCTTGACGGAATTCACCAAGGTCATTGCCTTTGATGTCAGCTGAACCATCGTTACCAATGAAAGATGCGCCAACGCTTAACTTAGGAGTTAAGTAAAGGTCAGTTTTTAAACCATATTGGTTTTCTTGACCGAAAGCACCAGCAGCTTCAAAACCGATTGCCATGTTAGTTCCATCGATTGGACCTACATATTTAGCACGAGCTGTAACAGCATCTTGGTCGTCTTGGATCGCAGCAGTTTGGTTCACAGCAGAGTAGATACCGTTGCTGATGATGCCAAAGTTGTCTAAAGCGAATTGGTTAGCAACGCTTGTATAACCAACAGTCATCAAGAAGTTAGGTAACAACATAGCACCAACTTCTAATGCATAACGGTCACCGTTGTCATCACGAGAGATAGCGTTTTTACCATCAACATCAGTGTGGTTATAAGTTGCGCTAGCGTATACAGGAAGGTAAGGAGTAGGAACGTAAGCCTCACCTTTAACACCGTATGTACCAACGTGGTAGTTTAAACCGTTGCTTTGGTCATACTGTTGGTAGCTATAACCTAAAGATACGCTAGAAGCTTGGTTCAAGAAAGCTGCTTCAGCTAAAGGACCTTTAGCGGTATCAACATTTTTTAAATAGAATGTACCAGCAACGTCACCAGTGAAGTTTTTATCATTTGCAGTTGTGTCAACGTATTCAGATTGACCTTGAACTTCAAATTGATAAGCATGAGCACCGGTCATGGCTAATAATACAGCAGTGGCTAAACCAAGTTTTTTCATAATCATTTCCAGCATTAACAAGAGATAAAGCTGGGGTCATTGTATTGTAACAATTTATGAAGTCAATAATGTAGGAAAGGTAATGTTAAAGATATTTGACACTTATGTTAAAATTGGTGAAAAACTAATCAAATGAAAAGTGAATTGTCAACCTGATAAAAAAATGAACATTTACAATAAGCTAATAATTATATTTCATTATGAATTAAGAAGTAAATATTAAAAAGATATTACAATTGCAATTGGAAAAACTGATTATATTGATCGGTTTTAACATTAATGAAAGTATCGCTTTGTTTACAAAGTGAATAAAAAATAGCCATTTTATTATCTAATTTGTTTTATTTTGAGGAATAGTTAACAATATTTAGATTAGTTTAGCTAAAAAATTTAACTATTCTTAATTATTATATAAGTGAATAAAGTAAAAGAAATCTCTATTTCAAGTCAAAAAAACGATTAAAGTTTTAATTCTGATTAATTTAATCAACTTTACAAAAGTAGAGATAAATCACATAATTCAATTGCAAAGTTCACTGCCTAACGTTTTTAGGATTTAAAGTGCTTGCCCAGATACGATGTGTATACCACATCAGATTTTACGAGCTCAGCTTTCCCCAAGGTTGAGCTTTTTTTTATCTATAAGAAAATCTAAAAACTCTAATAAGAATTACGTGAAGTTTATTTTAAAACATTTGGTCAAAAAGAACCCAGCTTAAAGAAGCTGGGCAATGGATGCTGGGAGAAGCATCCAAGAGGACAAGTGAATATGTTTGATTATCATCACCAAAACAGTTCAATCTGTAAAATGGAGTTTTTTTATAAAAATTATTCAATTTTCCGATTTTGTTTATTAATTAAGCTTACGGTATGTAGAGCTCTTATAATTATTAAGAAGAGAAAAGATCAGTTTATTGATGAAATTTTAGTTATTAAAATGCTAGGATAAATTTAAGCCTAATTTATATCGCATTAAAAATGGCAGGGCATTTACGGAGTATCAGCTAGAAATGGCAGGATTACGTTCAGAACATATTAGTAATCGACTGTTCCTTTTCATGCTGGTTATTATTTTGTCCTTATTATTCATGGCTATACCTCTTATTGTGGGAAGCTATCAGGATTATATAAAAACTAGACAAGCCTTAGCTGAAATAAAAAGTTTAAGAGCAGTAGCAGATATTGCTTATAAAATCTCTAAGGAGCGTGCTCCTGCTAACAAAATGATGTCGAGTACTCCTGAGGATTTATTAAAGAATCAACAAGAATTAAGAAAATTTCGTTTAATTGTCGATGAGCAAATTGATTCAAGTATTCTTATTTTAAAACAAGCGGGTTATGTTTCATTAGCTAATGAGTTGCAAACCAGTTTAAAGGAAAATATTAGACAAGCGAGAGCTGTCGTTGATTATTATGGTGAAACTCCCTATGCAGCAAGGACTTCCGTTCAAATGGATAATGCTATTTTAGGGATGTTTGGCGCATGGGATCATTGTAGGGAAATCCTGCAAAAATTGATGTTGCAGCTAAAAAGTAAAGACAGCCGTATTTCTAATTATTTTACGCTTATTATTGTGCTGACTGATATGCGTGATCAGGCTGGACGCATGGCTTCTAACATTATTGCTCCCGTTAGTTTTAATGAAGAGATTCCAAGTAATAATCGGGCACGCTCTCTACAAACTCAGCATCAAGCCAGATATTTATGGATTTTGGTTGATACTTTGCAGCCTGAACAGGCAAAAACTTCAGAATATCGTCGATTATATTCACAAGTAAAAACGGAGTTTATAGACAAAGGTATTCCAATTGTAGAAAAGCTATTGGAAGAGAGCCAAAAGGGCGAGCCATATTTTCTAAATGGTACACAGTTAACCGAAAAAATCGTAGGTAAATTTACTACTGTCGTTGATTTACAAACATATATTCTTAATGAAAGTGTGGTGATTGCAAATCAAGAAAATGCGATTGCCCGAAATGATTTCTTTTTAACTTTATTTATTTCTTTAATTTCCTTGGCTACAGCATTACTTACTCTGATATATGCCCAAAGACGTGTATTTTCCCCTTTAATTAAAGCGAGAACTTTAATTTTAGATTTATCTCATAGTTCTGATCATTGTACAGATGACATGAATGTCACCACAAAAGGTGAATTTTTTTCTTTGTTTGAAGCGATAGATCGATTGCAGCGTATGTTACAGCAACGAGATGCTTTTGAGTTTCAATTAAAGAATATCGCGAATACGGACCCCCTCACTGGTGTGTCTAACCGTTTGGCTCTATCTGAATATTTAAAAATTGTTGAAAGTTATCCTCAAAAATTTACCCAGACCTGTTTAATGATTATCGATATAGACCGTTTTAAACAGGTGAATGACCAATATGGACATATTGTGGGTGACCGCGTTATTGTCAGTATTGCAGAGCAATTAAAACAAAATATTCGAAGTTCAGATTTAATTGTCCGTTATGGGGGAGATGAATTTTTAATACTGTTAGAGCAGGTACAATTTGTGGATGCCCGTCTTTTAGCAGAAAAAATTCGAATGGCGATTTCTTTAGAAGAGATTGATTTATCTGGTTCAGAAGAAAAATTGCATGTGTCTGTCAGCATTGGTTTTGCGATAGGAGCGATGAGTTGGATTGAGCTTTTAGAGAAGGCTGATAATTCACTCTTAAAAGCCAAAGCTAGAGGGCGAAATGCAGTTGAGGGATAAAAAAGCCGGAAATCATTTCCGGCTTTTTATTTTATTGCTTCAACATCGGCTTTAGGAAACGCCCCGTATGGGAAATCTCGACCTCAGCTACTTGTTCAGGTGTGCCTTCTGCAATGATCATCCCACCGCCTGAACCACCTTCAGGACCTAAGTCCACAACCCAGTCGGCTGTTTTAATCACATCAAGGTTATGTTCAATCACCACAATGGTATTACCCTTGTTACGTAGCTCATGCAAAATGTCGAGTAACTTGGCAATATCATGGAAATGTAAACCTGTTGTTGGTTCATCCAAGATATATAAAGTTTTACCCGTATCTCGTTTTGCTAACTCACGTGCAAGTTTTACACGTTGCGCTTCACCACCAGAAAGCGTGGTAGCAGCTTGACCTAAACGGATGTAGCCTAAACCTACCTGAGTTAAGGTTTCTAAGCGGCGATGAATCACTGGAATTGCACTAAAGAACTCCGCAGCATCTTCAACAGTCATTTCTAAAACATCAGAAATATTTTTGCCTTTATAGCCAACTTCAAGAGTTTCACGGTTATAACGTTTGCCATGACACGCGTCGCAAGGTACATACATGTCTGGTAAGAAGTGCATTGCGACTTTAATCATACCGTCGCCTTCACACGCTTCACAGCGTCCGCCCTTTACGTTAAACGAGAAACGACCCGCACTATAACCACGAGCTTTTGCTTCTGGTGTTTGTGCAAATAATTCACGAATTGGCGTAAATAACCCTGTATAGGTCGCTGGGTTAGAACGTGGTGTGCGTCCAATTGGGCTTTGGTCAATATCGACAACTTTATCTAGATGTTGAAGGCCATCAATCGAGTCAAACTTCTCGGCCGTTAATGTGGTTGCACCGTTAAGCTGTGTCGCAGCCAATGGAAGTAATGTGCGGTTAATCAACGTCGATTTACCCGAACCTGAAACCCCAGTTACGCAGGTCATAATACCAAGCGGAATCGTTAAATCGACATTTTTTAAGTTGTGACCACTTGCCCCAGAGAGTTTGATGACCTCATCTGGACGTGGTGATTGAGTACGTTTTTTGGGTACTTCAATTTTGAGTTTGCCCGAAAGATATTGACCTGTAAGAGAATCAGCATGTTTAGCCAATTCATCATAAGTCCCTTCAGCAATAATCACACCGCCATGCACTCCAGCACCCGGACCGATATCAATAATATGGTCAGCCGCACGGATTGCATCTTCATCGTGTTCCACGACCAATACTGTATTACCTAAATCACGTAAGCGAATGAGGGTTTGTAATAAACGATCGTTATCGCGTTGATGTAGGCCAATTGATGGTTCATCAAGCACATACATTACGCCCATTAAACCTGCACCAATTTGTGAGGCTAAACGGATACGCTGTGCTTCTCCGCCCGATAAGGTTTCGGCAGAGCGAGCTAGACTTAAATAGTTAAGTCCCACACTCACTAAGAAGTGTAGACGTTCACGAATCTCTTTAAAGATTTTATCTGCGATTTCGCCTTTAGCACCTTCAAGGTTTAAACCTTGATAGTAGCTTTCAGCATCACCAATCGACATACGAGTAATGTCAGCAATCGTTTTATCTTTCACACGAACGTTGCGTGAAATTTCATTGAGACGTGAACCATCACATGCATCACAAGCTGCATTAGAGAGATATTGAGCTAAATCATCACGTACATAGTTACTTTCAGTTTCACGATAACGGCGTTCAAGGTGAGGCAAGACTCCCTCAAACGGTTGTACGCGAGTATGTTTACGGCCACGTTCGTCGATATAGCTTAAATCGACTTTTTCTTTGCCCGTACCTTGTAAGAATTTCTTTTGAGTGTCTTTATCTAGCTGGTTCCAAGGCGTATCAAGTTGAAAACCAAAATGATCGGCAACTTTTTGTAGCATTGAATAGTAATATGGACGTTGACGATCCCATCCACGAATAGCACCTTCACTAATCGCAAGGTCAGAATTTGGAATCAGCTTTTCAGAACTAAAATGACTGCGTGTACCTAAACCATCACAAACAGGGCAGGCACCGAACGGGTTGTTAAATGAAAACAAACGTGGCTCAAGCTCTGCGACAGCGCGATCACATTCTGGACATGAGTGCTTTGCAGAAAAAACGCGATCAGGATGTTCACCATTCATCCATGATAAAACAGCAATATCTCCACCTAAACGCAGTGCAGTTTCAAATGATTCTGCAATACGGTTTCCTAAGTCTTCACGCACTTTAAAGCGGTCAACTACAACTTCGATAGTGTGTTTTTTCTTTTTGTCGAGCTCTGGTGGCGTATCAATATCAATGATTTCACCATCTACACGAGCACGAACAAAACCTTGACCTTGTAACTGCTCGAACAGGTTACTGTATTCACCTTTACGCTCACGAACGACAGGAGCAAGCAACATGAGTGCTGTGCCTTCCTCAAGGTTTTTTACTGCATCGACCATTTCAGAAACAGTTTGCGCAACCATTGGCAAGTCGTGTTCAGGGCAGTAAGGCGTGCCGACACGTGCGTAAAGCAAACGCAAATAGTCATAAATTTCGGTAATCGTACCGACGGTTGAACGCGGGTTGTGACTGGTAGATTTTTGCTCAATCGCAATCGCGGGTGATAAACCTTCAATCGAGTCGACTTCAGGCTTTTCCATTTGCGATAAAAACTGACGGGCATATGCTGAAAGCGATTCGACGTAACGGCGTTGGCCTTCGGCATACAGGGTATCGAAGGCTAGAGAAGATTTTCCTGAACCTGATAACCCCGTAATTACCACAAATTTGTCGCGTGGAATATCGAGAGACACATTTTTTAGATTATGGGTACGTGCGCCTCGAATACGGATATGACTTTGGCTCATAAAACATCTCAATTATGTATTGATGAAAATTTAGGTGTTGTTTGATCAGCCGCAGGGAAGTGTGACTAGTAGTAAACAACAGACCCTATATATGATAACGATTTAAAATTGTTCAAGTGGTACAAAATGATTTAAAGCGACAAATTGTGACGGTTAAACGACAATCGACAAAATTTGTTTAAATAAGCAGGTTGTATTTTTATCATTCCTTAGTTCAGATTTCTACTCTAGACAAATTTTAACCAGCAACATAACTTTACTAGACGACTGGTCTAATAGTTGTTTATGATGTAGGTATGAAACGATTAAATAAAAGTGAAACCACGCGACAACACATTTTAGATACGAGCTTTGAGCTGGTATTACATAAAGGTTTTGTTGGGGTTGGTTTGCAAGAAATCTTAAAGGCTTGTGACGTACCTAAGGGTTCGTTTTATCACTACTTTGCTTCGAAAGAGGCATTTGGCTGTGCATTGTTAGAACAATATATGGCTGATTATAAAGTCCGTGTGGAACAACTCTGGCAGCACAGCGAGCGAAGCGCCCATGCCCGTTTAATGGCATTGTGGCGGGCGTGGATTGATGATCCGGTAAATGGCAGTTGGGCTGAAAATTGTTTGATTGTGAAATTGGCAGCCGAGGTTTCGGACTTATCAGAAGATATGCGTCAAATTCTCAATGACGGTGTGTACAAACTAACGCAGCGTCTGGCTTTGCTACTCAAAGAAGGACAGCAAGAAGGGTCAATTCCAAAACATATTGAGCCTTTAAAAACTGCGCAAGTCATGTACCAGTTATGGTTAGGTGCTGCTTTACTTACAAAATTGTCGCAAGACAAAGCACATCTCCATCTAGCCCTTGAAACCACCCAACAACTCATAAAACCGATAGAGGAATAAAGCATGCGAAGTATTATCCATCGTAATTTTGGCGAACCTGTAGACGTTTTAGAGCAGGCGGATATGCCAAAGCCAGAACCAAAAGCAGGCGAAGTGCGTATTAAAACCATCATGTCTCCAATTCATAATCATGATGTATGGACAGTCCGCGGAAGCTATGGCTATAAGCCGACTTTACCTGCGATTGGCGGTAGTGAAGCGGTTGGTATTGTAGATGCGTTGGGTGAAGGCGTTGAACATATACAGGTAGGTCAACGTATTGCAGTGGCAGCTGTGCATGGCAGTTGGGCTGAGCACTTTATTGCACCTGCTCAAGGACTTATTCCACTTAATAATGAAATTGATGACGAAACAGCAGCACAGCTCATTGGTATGCCAATTAGTGCCCTGATGCTTTTAGATTTTGTTAACGTTCAACCAGGTCAATGGCTCATTCAAAACACGGCGAACGGTGCAGTCGGTAAAACAGTTGCGATGATTGCTCAGGCACGTGGTTTATCTGTGATTAATTTAGTTCGTCGTACGGATGCAATTGCAGAAATGCAAGCATTAGGCATTCAACATGTTGTTGCGACCGATCAACCTAACTGGAAAGAACAAGTTAAACAGATTCACGGTGACCAACCTCTGATTGCTGGTGTAGATTCGATTGGTGGAACAGCAAGTGGTGAAATGCTGCACTTACTCAGTGAAAATAGCTTGCTCGTTTCGTTTGGCAGTATGACAGGTGAAACCATGCAGATTTCATCGGGTGATCTAATTTTCAAACAAGCAACAGTAAAAGGTTTCTGGGCGAGTGTGGTTAATAAAGAAATGCCGGCAGCTCGTAAAAAAGAATTAATTGTTGAGCTATTAACATTAGCGACTCAGAAAAAATTAATCTTGCCCGTAGAAGGTGTATTTAGTTTTGATGAGATTAAAACTGCCGCTCAAAGCGCAACGCAGGGTGCTCGTCAAGGCAAAGTATTGTTAAAGCCGTAACACACTAAAAGATCAGTCGAGAGATTGATCTTTTTTCATATCTTTAAAATAAAAAGGAAAATTGTATGATCGGACAAATTTTAATTGCGCTTATCGCAATATTACATGTTTATATTTTAGTATTAGAGATGTTTTTGTGGGACAAACCTTATGGCATGAAAGCCTTTGGAAATAATGCCGAAAAAGCAAAACTCACTAAAGTGATGGCTCAAAACCAAGGCCTTTATAATGGCTTTTTAGCAGCAGGTTTATTCTGGTCTTTATTGGCAGATGCACCATTTGCGACATCTATTGCTAATTTCTTTTTAGGGTGTGTGCTGATTGCAGGTATTTATGGCGGGCTGACTGCCAGTAAAAAGATTATTTATATTCAGGCAGTTCCAGCATTGATTGCTTTAGTCGCTGTTAATTTTTTATGATGAACTGAAATCTAGGTAATACTTTTAATTTCACGACGGAGCTTTAATCCGTGAGATTAGATACTATCAGTTAATTCTGTTACTTTTGTTTTGGCAAAAGTAACCAAAACCATTGTCATCTGCAAAACCTGTTGTTTTACATCATCTATCCACTCTCTTGCAAAAACATTCATTTATAATCATAGGCAGGTTGCAGATGACGTTTAGCACAAGCAGATTGTGGTTTAAGTATCTTTAGTCAAACTGCACGATATTGAAGTTTATAGTTAAGCGTTGGATCTAGATTAAATATGTGGGTGTTATTTTTAAAGTGTATGTTGGGGGCTGGGGTTGTCCTTATCATTTCAATTTTATCGAAAAGTAAGGCCTTTTATATTGCAGGTTTGGTCCCACTTTTTCCTACATTCGCTTTGATTGCCCACGTGATTGTTTACCAGCAAAAAGGGGCGGAGGCGTTACAAAAAACGGCTCTGTTTGGCCTATGGTCACTGATTCCCTATGCCATTTATTTAGTTGCTGTTTATGGGTTGGCAACACGGATGTCGATGTGGTCATGTCTAGGACTGGCAACGCTATGTTGGGTGGTCGCTGCGGCAGGTTTGATTTACGGCTGGCAGTGGTTTCAAAGTTAAATTTAAGGCTGACCATTTAACGAAGTAAATGATCAGAGCCTCATCTTGATTTAGATCTGATCTAAGCCCAACCATTGTCTTTGGTGGTAGGCACTATCCCAAAACAACCATTCAAGTTTTGCACCCATGGTGTAAGCGGCATGCATTTTTTCTAAAGTGTCTGCATCACAACGTGCTGCAACTTTATCTACTGTCGCAATCACATTACGAACCGCTGTATGGAACTCTTCACCAGCGTAAGTATCAATCCATGCTTGGTAAGGGTTGTTAGGAATTGATTTATTCACAATATCTTTACCCACTTCGGCATAAATCCAGAAGCAAGGTAACAATGCTGCAAGTACGACAGGGTAGCTCTCAGACCAAGCAGTTGCGGTCAAAAATGAAGTGTAATGATGGCCTGCCAAGGTCAACGGCGTATTTTTAAATTCTTCTTTTGTGACACCAAAGTTTTTCATGAAGTCATCATGCAAGCTGCGCTCAACCACAATTGCAATTTTAGCGGCATCTGAAAATTGCATGATATCGTCAGCCTCGAAAGCTTTCGCAGCTGCAACAGCAAGCACCCGGCCATAAGCTACTAAATATTGGGCATCTTGAATGACATAATGACAAAAAGCTTCTTTATCTAAAGTACCGTTAGCAAGTTCTTGATTAAAAGGCAGGTCGAGAATTTTTTGGTATAAATTTAAATTACGTTGCCAGAGTTCTTGAGAAAAAAGCATAAAATATTCCATTTAAAATAAGACAGCTAAACCGGATTTTAAATCAATTTTAAAATACAAAAATAATAATGATAGATATATCGCAAGAAAATATTTAATACGATTAATGAGTTAATTAAATATTATAAATTTCTTTATTAAACAGTCAGATAAAGGAAATTGAATAACGGCACAAAACATCATCGTTTTGTGGTTAATTATCGATATAATAGCCGCGGTTTTTAAGAAAGATTAAATTTATTCTTGGTATAGGTCTGATCCATGAAGCATTTCCGATTTTCGATATTTTTTACGGTGGTGTGTTTAGCACTATCCGCGTATTGGGGTTTTACCCACGGACCTGAAGCCGGCGTGTCTACCATGCTTAAAGCTTTAACAATTACAGCCATTTTAGCTGTAATGGAGGTCTCTTTATCTTTTGACAACGCTGTCGTAAATGCATCGGTTCTACGTAATTGGGACCCGTTCTGGAAAATGATCTTTTTAACGGTAGGTATTTTAATCGCCGTTTTTGGTATGCGTTTAGTTTTCCCTGTTGTAATTGTTGCAGTGACTGCAGATATGGGTGTTATTGAAGTGGCTAAATTGGCACTCAATGATCCGAAAACTTACTCTGATCGTTTAATGGCACACCATGCTGAAATTTCAGCTTTTGGTGGAACATTCCTATTACTGGTGTTCTTAAACTTCTTTTTTGATGACGAAAAAGAAACCCATTGGTTTAGATGGCTTGAATCTAAACTTGCAAGCTTGGCAAGCGTACCGGCAATGTCTGTATTTCTGGCTTTGATTGCCTTAATCGTGATGGCTGCTTATGTGGATGAAGTTCACCGCTTAGCTGTGGTCATGGCAGGTATTTGGGGCATTGTGGTTTATATTGGCGTTGAAGTACTTAGTCATTTGTTAGGTGGTGAACCTGAAATTGATGAAAATGGTAATGCTGTATTACAAGATGGATCAGGTGCTGCTTCTGGTGTGGTGAAAGCAGGTTTAGGTGGTTTCTTATATCTTGAAGTATTAGATGCATCATTCAGTTTTGATGGCGTAATCGGTGCATTTGCGATTACCAGCGACGTTGTCGTGATTATGCTCGGTCTTGCAATCGGTGCTATTTTTGTCCGTTCAATGACAGTTTACCTTGTAGAAAAAGGCACACTAGATGCCTATGTGTTCTTGGAACATGGCGCGCATTATGCAATTGGTGCTTTAGCATTCATTATGATTGCAAGTGGTACTGGCGTACATGTACCTGAAGTTGTCACAGGTTTAATTGGTGTAGCGTTCATTGTTTGGGCTGTTATTGCTTCAATTCAATATTCAAAGCGCGAGCAACAGTCGCCTTAAGCTAATTTTCAGCAAACTTCGATAGAATAAAGAGGCTAAATGCCTCTTTATTCTTTTTAAGCCCAAATCGTTATTTTAAATAAGGTGTCCCGTATTTTTAGAAACGAATCGGCTTATAATTTACCTAGTTTGATAACGTGTATTGATATGATGAATGCTTTGGAACGTCGCTCAACTTTTGCCTTAAGTAGTATTTTCGCGCTACGCATGTTGGGCTTGTTCATGATTATTCCTGTCTTTTCTGTAGTTGGACAGTCATATCAATATGCGACTCCAGCACTCATTGGTTTGGCTGTAGGCGTTTACGGCTTAAGTCAGGCGATTTTACAAATTCCATTTAGCTTACTGGCAGACCGTTTTAGCCGTAAACCACTGGTGGTATTTGGGTTGTTACTCTTTGCGGTTGGTGGTGCAATTGCGGGGTTATCTGACACGATTTATGGCGTGATTATTGGCCGTGCTATCGCTGGCGCGGGTGCAGTTTCGGCAGTTGTCATGGCTCTTTTAGCCGATGTGACGCGTGAAGAACAGCGTACTAAAGCGATGGCTGCAATGGGCATGAGTATTGGCCTGTCTTTTGTAGTGGCGTTTAGTCTTGGGCCTTGGCTCACAAGCCTTGTCGGTATTTCTGGTTTGTTCTTTGTGACGACCATTATGGGCTTAATCGCGATTTCGATGTTATTGCTCGTACCTAAAGTAACTCGCCATCATCGTAATTATCAGCAAGGCTACATGGCGCAGCTTAAGCAAGTTATTCAAATGGGTGATTTAAACCGTTTACACGTTTCGGTTTTTGCATTGCATTTATTGCTGACTGCCATGTTTATTTATGTGCCTTCACAACTCATTGAGTTCGCCCATATTCCTCTGGCGAGCCATGGTCTGGTGTATTTGCCACTGTTAGTCATTAGCCTGTTCTTTGCATTTCCAAGTATTATCATTGCTGAAAAATATCGCAAAATGCGCGGGATTTTCTTAACAGCCATTACAGGCATTATTGTCGGTTTACTGCTCCTCATATTTGGTTATCAATCAAAATATGTATTACTTGCCGGTCTAGGTATTTTCTTTATTGCATTTAATGTGATGGAAGCTTTATTGCCTTCATGGCTGTCGAAGTCTGCTCCAATCCAGTCAAAAGCCACGGCTATGGGTGTAAATGCCAGTAGCCAATTTTTAGGCGCTTTTTTCGGTGGCACACTAGGTGGTCAATTATTGATGTTACATAATACTGCGATTGGATGGAGTGTCTTGGCAGGGATTGCTATAATATGGTTGCTAATTAGTTTTGGTTTAGCTCAGCCGCGGTATTTGTCATCGATTGTGTTGCCATTGCCGCAAGTGCAACAGGTGAATGAGTGGACCACACAGCTATTGGCAATTCGTGGTATCGAAGAAGTTGTGGTGATGCCTGACCAGCAAGTTGCTTATATTAAAGTCGATAAACAGTCTCTAGATGATGCTGCGCGACGTGATTTAACGCAGTTGTTCGGTAAAGAGGTAGCCATTTAAGCATAACTCTTATAAAGTAAAACATAGAAATGTATAGGATGAAGACAGCTAATGCGTGGTGTAAATAAGGTTATTTTGGTTGGTACTTTGGGTCGTGATCCTGAAACAAAAACTTTTCCAAATGGGGGCTCGTTGACCCAATTTTCAATCGCGACAAGTGAAGCTTGGACTGATAAAAATACCGGTGAGCGCAAAGAACAAACAGAATGGCACCGTATTGTTTTGCATAACCGTTTAGGGGAAATTGCTCAGCAGTTCTTACGTAAAGGTTCTAAGGTTTATATTGAAGGTTCATTACGTACGCGTCAGTGGACAGACCAAAATGGCCAAGAGCGTTATACAACAGAAATCCGTGGCGACCAGATGCAGATGTTAGATGCTCGTCAACAAGGTGAACAAGGTTTCGCTGGTGGTAATGATTTTAATCAACCACGTTTTAACGCACCTCAACAAGGTGGTAATGGTTATCAAAACAATAACAACCAAGGTGGCGGCTACGGCCAAAACAATGGCGGTGGTTATGGTGGCCAAGGTGGTTTTGGTAATGGTGGAAGTAACCCTCAAGCGGGTGGTTTTGCGCCTAAAGCTCCGCAACAACCAGCTTCTGCACCAGCTGATTTAGACGACGATTTACCGTTCTAATCAAAGTTTCAAAAAAGGCGAGTTTATCTCGCCTTTTTTATTACTCAATTCCAAGCAAACGTATAAGTGCCGTGCCCGCGGCTGCCAAGCAAATCACTAATAAAAGCGGTACTTTTTTCCAAACCGAGAACAGTGCTAAGCCAACACCAAATATACGTGCGAAACCCGCGAAATGTTGACCTTCAAAAAATGTCGTGGTCACAGCGATTGCACAGAGCAAGATCGTTGCGCCGTTTGAGAGTAAAACTTGGTATTTTTCAGAAAACGAAAACTTGGCACCCAAGTGAAAACCAGCAAAGCGAATGCCATAGGTTCCAAGTGCTAACAAGCCTATACCCAAAATTATGAGTAACTGTTGATTCATTTCTTTCTACCCCATATTAAGCCAAAAAGTGAAATCAGAATCGGAAGTCCTGAAGCTAAAAAGGGTGTGGTGATCAGTGCTAAAGTAGATCCGGTAAATGCAGCTTTTCGAGTGGTTTTATTCTTTAAAGCATTAAATGTAAGTGCAATTAAAATCGCTGGGAAAATCGCATCTAAGCCAAATGTTTTAGGGTCTGGAATAGCACTCCCAATAAAATAACCAGCAGTGACACCGAGTGGCCAACTGAGCATGATGCCTATACCACATAGCCAGTAAGCAGCCTTTTTGGTTTCGAAATCAGGCTGTGCCATACCAAACAAAACGCTTTCATCGTTCATGATGTGAGACCCAAAATATTGAGAATATTTGCCTCGAATCAGTTCATTGACCGCAATACCAAAAGGTAAGTGCCTTAAATTGACGAGTAGTCCTGCAATTGCAGCCGCAATTGGGCTACCTCCTACAGCCAAGAATCCAATAAAGATAAATTCAGCAGTTCCTGCGAGCACAAATACAGATAGGCAAAGCGGAATCCAGAGTGCTAAGCCATAACTTGCGGCGAGTGAACCTAAAGACATGCCAACGACACTCGTCGCTAGACACACAAAGAAAATCGAGCGAGTCGTGTCTTTACTGAGTTTTTTAATGAGAGCGTATGTAGTCATAGCATGATATAACGAACGATTTTCCATTATAATGAATAAGTCTGATTGTTTTGTCAAAACGAACGATCGTTTTTTTTATAGAACGGATAGAATGAATGTCTCAGCCCATTGAAATTATTGCCAAAGGTTTAACGCGTGAACGCCAAAGAGCAGGGCTTTCATTGGCAGAGGTTGCTCGCCGTGCAGGTGTTGCCAAATCGACTCTTTCACAATTAGAAGCAGGCCAAGGTAACCCAAGCATTGAAACCTTATGGGCACTTTGTGTTGCGCTGAATATTCCATTTGCGCGTTTGATGGAAGAACCGAGCAATCAGGTACAAGTCATTCGCTGTGGCGATGGTCCAACAGTGAGCTCAGAGATCGCCAACTACAAAGCAATTTTGCTGGCGACTTGTCCGCCTCATGCGCGCCGTGATGTTTATTTATTGATTGTGGAGCCGGGTGAAGACCGGCTTTCAGAGCCGCATCCAGTTGGTTCTGTAGAGCATATTATTGTGATTGAAGGGAAAGCTTTGGTGGGTTTAATTGATGAAGCGGTAGAGCTTGGTGTTGGAGACTATATTTGCTATCCAGCTGACCAGAAACATATATTTAGAGCGTTGCAAACAGGCACAAAAGCGTTGTTAATCTCTGAACAGAACTAAAGATTTTCAAGCTGATTAAAATAAAAACAAAAAGCCATTTAGCAGTATCCGCTATAAAAAGGGCCAATTTTGCGTATAAATTTTGCAATTGGCTCTCTCTTTTATTACAAAAATGGCTCTCGTTTCTTGAGTGCCGAAACGACAAATTAAAGCCATTGGAAGTATGCATACGGAAGCGCCGGATAAGCTCAGTGAATTTTCTGTTTTAGGAATTGGGCAGAACGGCTAAATTTTTAGGGGATATTTTTTGGCTTCGGAGGATTTCCGAGACTAGCCGATATCCTCCATATATTAAGGAAAATGATATGGCAGCTCATCAAAATGGTTCTGAAGCCAATCACTCCCAAAGTTTAAAACATGGACTTAAATCACGCCACCTCACCATGATCTCGATTGCTGGGGTTATTGGCGGTTCTCTGTTTGTTGGCTCAGGCAGTATTATCTATAACACCGGCCCTGTGGTATTTCTAACCTATGCATTAGGTGGTTTACTCGTTTGGTTCATCATGCGTATGTTAGGCGAGATGGCCGTTTTAAATCCTGATAGTGGCTCTTTTTCAACCTATGCGGACCGTGCAATTGGTCGTTGGGCAGGGTTTTCAATTGGCTGGTTGTACTGGTGTACTTTGGCAATGCTCATGGGGTGGGAAGCTTATGTTGCAGGTAAAATTCTAAACAACTGGTTCCCGTTTATACCGATCTGGGCCTATATGGTCGTGGTGATTGGTGCACTTGTTGTCGTTAATTTGCAAAACGTGAAAAACTATGGCGAGTTTGAGTTCTGGTTTGCGCTCATTAAAGTCATCGCGATTGTTATTTTCCTTGTGATTGGTAGTTTAGCCATCATGCATTTGTGGCCTTGGGGCAATCCGGCTGCTTCTGGTATTAGTAACCTAACTTCTCAAGGCTTTATGCCTAATGGTGGTTCATCCGTTATTACCGCCTTGCTTGGGGTCATGTTCGCCTATATTGGCGCTGAAATTGTCACTGTGGCGGCAGCAGAATCGGCAAATCCATCTAAAGAAATTCGTAAAGCATCGAACTCGGTGGTTTGGCGAATTATTTTATTCTATGTCGGCTCAATGTTCGTTGCGGTATGTTTGATTCCCCACAACAATGAACTTTTGAAAGATTCAACTTGGGGTACTTATAGTGTGACTCTGTCTGCTCTGGGCATTCCGGGTGCGCGCCATATCGTTAACTTTGTGGTTTTAACATCGGTATGTAGTTGCTTTAACTCAGCACTTTACACATGTTCACGTATGTTGTTCTCTTTAGCTAAACGTGGTGATGCACCAAAAAGTTTTGGTTCTGTAAACAGTAAAAGCAGCCCTTGGGTTGGGGTGATTGTGTCATGCTTCTTCTCAGTGATTGCAGTAATTTTAACTGCAACCGAGAGTATGAATGTTTATGACTTTTTCATGCTAACGACTGGTGCAGCAACACTGTATGTATACCTGACCATTGCATATTCTCAGCTTCGTATGCGTAAGAAACTTGAAGCGGAAGGCGTAAAAATTGACTTTAAAATGTGGATGTTCCCTTATCTAACATACGTGGTGATCTTTGCAATTATTGGTGCAATTCTTACCATGTTGATTGAAGGCACCTACTTTAAAGAAGTGATTTACACTACAGCATTGTTCGGCATTATTGTGTTCTTCGGGTTGTTGTCTGAAAAATTGGGGTGGGGTAAAGATCGTAGAGCGACTCATTTAACTCACAGCCATGAAGAAAAGTTAGTTTAGAATTTTTAAACAAAAAGAGCCTCATTATGAGGCTCTTTTTTTATTTGTCTTCATAAGAGACAACCGTTAATTCAGCGTAGGTACACCTGCTTCACGTAAGCATTGGAGCAAGACGCCAAAAGCCATCACCATGTCTTTTTCATTTACGCATGCAAAGCCCATGAGCAATCCACGTTCGGCATGTGCATGCGACTGCATGTAGTACTGAGACAGTGGACGAACTTTAACACCACGTTCAAGCGCAGTCGCCGCAATCGCGACATCATCGCAAGCGTTTGGCAGTTTTAAAACCAGATGTAACCCCGCGGCTTCATCATATTCATGAATAAATTCGGGCCCAAGATAACGCTGAATAAGGCTCACTAAGTAGTCACGGCGTTTGCCATAAAGTAGGCGCATACGGCGAATATGGGCTTCATAATGGCCTTCACGAATAAATTCAGCGAGGGCTTTTTGCTCAAGCAAATGGCCCCCACGATAAAGCTCGGCTGCCACAATACGTAGTGGTGAAAAAAGTGGTTTTGGTACGACTAAATAACCAATTCTTAAAGATGGATAAATGGTTTTACTAAACGTGCCCATGTACAGCACAGGCGCATCATTTTCTAAACCTTGTAAAGAGGGATAAGGCTGACCTGAGAAACGGAACTCACTGTCATAGTCATCTTCGACAATCCAGCTATTGTGCTGACGTGCGATTTGAATCAATTGTCTGCGACGATCAAGACTTAAATGTGAGCCAAGCGGATATTGATGTGAAGGTGTGACAAAAATAAGTTTAGGCGGTACCGCTGGATTTTCTTCAGGAATAATGCCTTCAGCATCGACAGGCATTGGCTGAATATCAAGACCATTAATACGTAACGTATTACGCATTCCCCAATAAGCGGGATCTTCAATCCAGATTTTATCTCCCATATCGCTAAGGGCACGTGAGACTAAGTCGATCGCTTGGTGAATGCCTTCGGTAATAATAATCTGGTCCGCATCGCACTGAACTGATCGTGCAACGCGTAAGTAATCTGCCAACGCACTTCTAAGTTCAATACATCCACCCGCATTGCTGTAAATAAGACGGTTAATATCTGGTTCACGGCTTAAGCGTGCTTGAATACGACTAAAAATATGATGCGGAAACTCCGTCACATCGGGTGCTCCCGGCACAAAAGCTCCCCATTGGTGTGGTGACGCTGCAGCATAGCCCAATAAGTTGGAACCACGCTGTGATAGGGCATAAGAGCTTTGAGCTTTCGGACTTGAAACCACTTTTTTCTTATTTTGTGTATTTAAAAAACTCTCTGGTAGTTTTTCGGCAACCCAAGTGCCATGACCCGTACGAGCTTCTAAGTAGCCTTCAGCCTGTAGTTGTTCATAGGCAGTAAGCACTGTATTTCTTGAAACATGAATTTCACTGGCTAAGTCGCGTGACGCAGGTAGACGGGTCTTGGGTTGGATGACTCCATCAATAATGGCACCACGCAGGCAACGGAAAAGGCGTTGATGTAGTTTCCCTTCAGTGTCCTGTTGGAGTCGTTGCAGCAAATGATCTCCAAGTAAACTACGCAATTGGCTCTCTCCTACAGTTAAAAAGTGGCTCTCGTCAGTTGGCACCAGACGAGCGAAATTACATGCATAGGCAGTCGTTGTAAAGCACCCTGAAAATTAAGCACAGGATGCAAAAAACCAAAGCTGCAACTGATGATGAAAATATGAGGGAATCAAATGGATAATCAACATTCTGCACTTAACGCACGTAAACAGCAAGCAACTCCACGTGGTGTAGGCGTGATGTGCCAGTGGTATGCGGAAAAAGCTGAAAATGCTACGCTTTGGGACAAGGAAGGCAACCAATTCATCGATTTTGCTGGTGGTATCGCGGTTTTAAATACCGGCCATCGCCACCCTAAAGTGATTGCAGCGGTGACTGAACAACTCACTAAATTTACGCATACTGCCTATCAAGTAACACCATATGAAAGCTATGTAGCTTTAGCTGAGCGTATTAATGAGCGTGCGCCAATTGCTGGTCCTGCCAAGTCAGCTTTTTTCACAACTGGTGCAGAAGCAGTTGAAAATGCGGTGAAGATTGCTCGTTGTTATACAGGTCGTCACGGCATTATCACTTTCGGTAATGGTTTCCACGGTCGTTCATTCATGACTATGGCAATGACGGGTAAAACAGCGCCTTACAAACGTGATTTCGGTGTAATGCCAGCGGGGGTATTCCACGCACGTTACCCTGTACCTGCTAAAGGTATTTCAGTAGACGCGGCAATTGAAAGCGTTGAAGATATTTTCAGTGAAGATATTGCACCACATGATGTTGCAGCAATTGTACTTGAGCCAGTACAAGGTGAGGGCGGTTTCAATGTTGTGCCAGCTGAATTCTTAAAACGTTTACGCTCAATTTGCGACAAGCACGGTATTTTACTTGTCGCTGATGAAGTGCAATCAGGTTTTGCCCGTACTGGTAAATTGTTTGCAATGAACTATTACGAGACGAAAGCAGACCTCATCACGATGGCGAAAAGCTTGGGCGGCGGTTTCCCAATTTCAGGTGTTGTTGGCCGTGCAGAAGTAATGGATGCACCAAACCCAGGTGGACTAGGTGGTACTTACGCAGGTAGCCCGATTGCGGTTGCAGCTGCACACGCGGTAATTGATGCAATTGAAGAAGAAAACCTATGCGACCGTGCAAATGAATTAGGTGCTGAGTTGGTTGTTGCACTTAAAGATATTCAACAAGCAACAGGTGACGTCGTAACTGATATTCGTGCATTGGGTTCAATGGTAGCGGTAGAGCTTGAAACAGCTGAACAAGCAAAAGTTGTACAAAACTATGCAATGGAAAATGGGTTGTTACTTCTTACTTGTGGTAAATACGGTAATGTAATTCGTTTCTTATATCCATTAACCATTCCTGCTGAGCAATTCCGTCAAGGTCTTGATATCTTGAAACAAGGTTTTGCGACACTAAAAGCAGGTAGTGCAAAAGCAATGGAGCAATCTGCATGATTCAAAATAATTTGCAGTATTTATTAAAACATCCTGATATCTCATTAGAAGCACCTGCATCAAATGACTATGTCGAGGTAAATGATGCTGCTACGGGTGAAACTTTGGCATGGGTAAAAACCTATGACCGTGCAGGGGTTGAAGCCGCAATTAATCGCTCAGCAAAAGCGCAAGCTGCTTGGAAAAAGCAAACCGCCTTGGCGCGTGCTGATGTGCTATTGGCATGGTACAACCTCATGCTTGAGCACAAAGAAAATCTGGCTCAAATTTTAACAGCTGAGCAAGGTAAACCATTGGCAGAAGCACGTGGTGAAATTGGTTATGCAGCATCATTCATACGCTGGTTTGCCGAGCAAGCGCGCCGTATTGATGGTGAAGTCTTAACACCTACGTTGCCAAATCAACGTCTGCTTGTGATTAAACAAGCGATTGGTGTTACTGCGGCAATTACGCCGTGGAACTTCCCGGCTGCCATGATTACGCGTAAAGCAGGTCCAGCGATTGCTGCGGGTTGTTCAATGTTGGTGAAACCAGCAGAGCAAACTCCGTTAACCGCTTATGCGCTTGAAGTATTGGCTTTACAAGCGGGTTTACCAGCGGATGTTTTAATTAACATTAGTGGTGATGCGGTTGAAGTCGGCAAAACCCTATGCGAAAGCGATATTGTTCGTAAGTTAAGCTTCACAGGTTCAACTCAAGTTGGCCGTATCTTGATGCAACAATGTGCGCCAACCATTAAAAAGCTTTCACTTGAACTTGGTGGTAATGCACCAGTTGTGGTGTTCGACGACGCCAACCTTGAACAAGCTGTTCAGGGCATTATGGCAAGTAAATATCGTAACAGCGGTCAAACCTGTGTTTGTGCTAACCGTATTTATGTTCAAGACGGTATTTACGATGCATTGGCAGAGCGTCTGGTTGAAGCTGTATCTAAGCTTAAAGTTGGTGATGGCCGTCAAGAAGGTTCAACTCAAGGACCTTTAATTGATGAAGATGCGATTGCAAAAGTTCAGTCTCATATTGCAGATGCAACCGAGAAAGGCGCAACAGTTCGTATTGGTGGTCAACGCTCGGCACTTGGTGGCACATTCTTTGAGCCAACAGTTTTAACTGGCGTAACTCAAGACATGAAAGTGTCTAAAGAAGAAACTTTTGGTCCGCTTGCACCGCTATTCCGCTTTAAAACTGAAGATGAAGCAGTGGCAATGGCGAACGATACCGAGTTTGGTTTAGCTGCTTATTTATTTACTCAAAGCACAGCGCGTCAATGGCGAGTGGGTGAGGCACTTGAGTACGGAATGGTCGGCATTAACACAGGCGCAATTTCAAATGAAGTTGCTCCGTTTGGTGGCGTAAAACAGTCAGGTCTAGGTCGTGAAGGTTCAAAATTCGGCATCGAAGAATATGTTGAAATGAAATACCTCTGCGTAGACTTATCTGAGTAAGGAACCAAACGAGTTCGTTTTGTTCTGAACGAAAACATGCAGTTATGCTGTATGTGATGTGTCACAAAAAACCGGTCATGCCCATTCATGACCGGTTTTTTATTTAAGTCGGTAGGTATCCTTCATGGCTTTCTGGTAAACGTCTGAGTTCTTCTATCAGTGTTTCAATGAGCTTCTCGACCACAAGACGTTGGCCTTTTCTGGATACATAAACCAGTTGTAGCATGCCAATATTCGACTTCCAGTCAGGAAGAATATGCACAAGTGTGCCTTTACGAATTTCAGATTCGACAGTTAAAAAGGGAAGATCGGCAATGCCTAAACCATCCATAACCGCATAGTAAACGCCTGCCAAATCATTACTTTTTATTCGTGGTTGATAAGGGATATCAACTGATTCACCGTTACGAATATTGCATAAATGCCAAATGTAATTTTGCTTTTGAGTTCCTAAGCTAATACTTGGAAATTCCTGTAATTCGGAATAATGCTCGATGGTGCGACCTTGCAGTAGTTCAGGGGAAGCCACTAGGCAGTGGTCGGTTTTAATCACATCACGAACAATTAAATTTGAATCTTCATTCGGTTCGAAATTGGTACGAATGGCGAGGTCGATATCATCATGCAGAATGTCTACTCGACGGCTCGTCAGCTCAAGCGATATTTCAACTTTAGGGTAGGTTTTTAAAAACTGATTTAAAATTTTTCTAATTTGAAAATGCATCATTAAAGGTGGGCAGCTTACTTTTATTACCCCTTGCGGTTCACTTTTTTGTTTTAACAAAACGTTTTCTGCACATTCAACTTGAGCAATAACTTTGCAGCATTCCTCATAAAATTCTTGACCTAAATCGGTCACTTTAAAATGGCGGGTTGTTCTTTGAATAAGGCTCACATTAAATTTATTTTCAAGATCAATAATACGTCGGCTGAGCTTAGATTTACTAATATTTTCGGCTTCACTGGCCGCACTAAAGCCGCCGTGTTTTACGACCAAATAAAAATAATAAAAATCATCAAAAGAGCTTATCAATGTCAGATCAATCCATTTAAATTTAAGATTAGAGTGCTTAGGCACTCTAATCTTAACAATTCAGCTTATTTTTGCGATGTATTAAAACTATAGCTGGTCATTAGGTTGCGATAATCAGGAATATGATTTGAGAAGAGTGCACCTAGACCTTCCACATCATTACGCCAGTCACGGTGTAACTCACATGCCATACCAAACCAAGTCATCAGCTGAGCACCTGCTTTTGACATGCGGTCCCAAGCAGCATCACGGGTTAATTCATTGAAAGTACCAGAAGCATCAGTAATCACAAACACTTCAAAACCTTCTGCGAGAGCAGATAAAGCGGGGAATGCCACACAAACCTCAGTGACCACACCAGCAATAATCAGTTGTTTCTTACCTGTCGCTTTGACCGCTTTTACAAAGTCTTCATTGTCCCAAGCGTTGATTTGACCAGGACGTGGAATAAATGGTGCATCTGGAAAAAGCTCTTTTAATTCTGGAACTAAAGGGCCATTTGGACCGTTTTCAAAACTCGTGGTAAGAATAGTCGGTAAATTAAAATATTTCGCAGCATCTGCAAGCGCTAATACGTTATTTTTAAATTTATCTGGGTCGATATCTCGAACTAAAGAAAGTAAACCTGCTTGGTGGTCAACTAAAAGAACCGCAGCATTATCCTTGTCTAAGCGCACGTAATCTTGAGCCATTTTTTATTTCCTCGTGTTATCAAAATGAATAATCAAAAATTATTTGAGTAGGTCGTCATTGCCTAAAATTATGCTAGTTGAGTTTTATGTTGTGTTTAAGTCTAAAAAATAGGATTAAGAATTTTAAAAATAGGACGATCACTAAGAGACTTTCTGAAAAATTGAGATTGTCTCATATATGAAATAATGTGTTGCTAATCCTGATCTATAACCTGCAATTATTGAGGCGTAAAATCAATCTCAGTTCAAGAAAATCCTACATATATAGGAGAGATCAGATGAAGAAATTTCTTGGTGCATATCAAAATAACCACATGCATTGGGTGGGTGATGGTTTCCCTGTATATAACCTGTTCTCTTATGACCGTTTAGGCCAAACCCTAAGCCCATTTTTGTTACTCGATTATGCAGCGCCTTATAACTTCTCACCAACGACCGAACAGCAAGGTGTAGGTTCGCATCCTCACCGTGGCTTTGAAACAGTGACAATCGCCTATCAAGGTGAAGTGACTCATAAAGACTCAAGCGGTGGCGGTGGAACCATTAAAACTGGTGATGTGCAATGGATGACTGCGGGTGCAGGCGTGTTGCATGAAGAGTTCCATTCTCCTGAATTTGCAGAGCATGGTGGTCTTTTTGAAATGGTGCAATTGTGGGTCAATTTACCTGCTCATTCAAAAATGACGCCTGGAAAATACCAAGCAATAGAAGCGAAAGATATTCCAGACATTGCACTAGACGAGCACGGTAGTCATTTGCGTGTGATTGCTGGTGAATATGCAGATGCAAAAGGTGCAGCAACGACATTTAGTCCGTTAAATGTATGGGATGGTAAATTGGCTAAAGGCCAAAAACATACCCTTTATGTACCTGAAGGTCACACTACGCTTGTTGTGATATTAGATGGCACAGTTGTGGTCAATGATGCAAATCGCCTTGAAGGTAAAACCGTTGCGATTTTGTCTCGTGAGGGTGTTGAGTTTAGTTTGAATGCAGAAGAAGACACTAAATTCTTAGTGTTAACTGGCCAACCACTCAATGAACCAATCGAAGGTTATGGTCCATTCGTAATGAATACCAAAGCCGAGATTATGGAAGCGATTAATGATTTTAATCGTGGAAAATTCGGTTCAATTATGCAAGAAGCTTAAATTGCTAAATGGCATTTAATTAAGCTCTAAAAGCAAAGTAATAAAAAGCCCGCTATCAAGTATGAATAGCGGGCTTTTTCGCTGTAAAGTTTCTATTTTTATGATGGTTTGCATTGTTGTTTCGGCATTGTTTTGTGTGATTTGCTTCTCATTATTATGAGTTAATAATATATTAAAAAAAGATGCTTGTAAAACAAATGATATAAATATAGTTAAATTATCTTATTTTATTTAAAAGATTTTTTTTAAATTTTTAAAAAATATAAGGTCTTATAGAGTTCTCTGGTTTTGTAAAAAAATATAAAAAATGAGACGAGTGAGCAGTTAAATATTTTCTATATAAATTGATGCAAAAAATAAAAATCTGGTAGTTTTTAATACGGTGTTTTTTTAGGGTATGAGTGATAATCAAAAAAATTCTCGAAAAATGGGACATCATTTTGAATATCGCAATTATTGGCAGTGGAATGGCAGGGCTTGCGGCAGCAAGAATTCTGAAAGATGCAGGGCATACGATCACGATATTTGAAGCACTTCCTGGCCGGGGAATGGATAGCCATAGCATTGAGTTCGATGGTGGAATTATTGATGCACCGCTACGTGTGATGAATCCTCACTTATGGAAAAATACACTTAGCCTTGCTGCTCATTTAGGCATTAAAACCTTCCCTGTTCGTACTTATATGTCTTGTAGCTGGTTATTCGAAGATCGTACGGAAACATGGTTAACGACTTCTCGTAGCCGTATTGGTAATTTCCCGATTATTAATAACCGTAAAGGCATCCAGCAATATGGCTGGCGTCTTGTGAAAGGGATGTTGCAATTAAAAACTGCGATTCACCAGTTTTTCAAATCTAAAAATCAAGATATTACCCTCGCTGAATTTATTAATCAGAATGATATTGAAGAAGTATTCTGGCATGGTGTGGTTATGCCAGTGCTTTATACAATTTGTACGTGTAATCCAAAAACAATTGGCGATTGGCCTGCAAAAAACTTACTTGAGTTTTTACGTCACTTAACTGATGGCGACATGTTGTTGCGCATGAAAGGTGGCACACCAGCATTTGTAGATAGCTTGATTAAAGGCATCGATATCCATAGCGGATCGGCAATTAAGAAAGTTGAACTACAAGGCGAAAAAGTACTGGTTGAAAACAGCCAAGGTGAACAGAACTTATTTGATCGAGTGATTGTTGCAACCCCAACATCTAAAATCGATGAGTTTTTAAATCCTGAACAGTTTGCAGAAGATATGAACTTGCTTAAGCAATTCCGCTTTGAACAAGGCGATCTTGTGATTCATACCGATGCGACAGTCATGCCGCCACGCCGTAAAGACTGGTCAGTGTTGAGCTACATGATGGACCGTAAGTTTACACGTCAGCAATTCACGGTATGGATGAATGCGGTTGAGCCAACACTTGTGGGTAAAAATCCTGTATTCCAAACTTGGCGTCCAGTGGTTGATATTGACCCTAAAAAAGTGATTTCAAAAGTGACTTTAACGCGTGCAGTTGTAGACTCGCAAACGGTTGCTTTAAACAAAGAATTGCAACAACGTCATTTAGACCCAAGCCGTAAAGTATTTTACTGTGGTTCATGGTCGTGCGATGGCTTGCCAATTTTAGAGTCAGCAGTCACTTCTGCAATGCATATTGCTGAAATTTTAGGTGCACCTTTACCATTTGTAGGTTTAAAACCTAAGGTCGAAGTTGCCCCAGAACTCGGCTACTAAAATTGTGAAAATAAAAGTTCGAGCAGCTCTTTCTCGACTCATTCCCCATAAATATGCGATTGATGCATCAAACTTGGGAGATGATGGGGAGCTTGCTTGGACAAATTTGGGTTTTTGGAAAAATACCCAAAGCTACCGTGAAGCTTGTCGCCAATTGGCTGACCATTTGGCACAAGCTGTCAATTTAAATTCAAAAGATCATCTCTTAGATTTAGGCTGCGGACAGGGTGCAAGTTTGTTGCACTGGTTAAAGCATTATCAGCCTAAAAGCCTCAGCGCAGTTGACTTACAAGCCCAATGCGTTCATAAAATTCAAAATCTTATTCCCGAAATAAGTCAGATTTTCTGCGGTTCATTTTTAAATTTAAAACAATTTGAATTTAAACAAGGCTTCGATGTAGTGCTCTGTATCGATGCGGCTTATCACAGCAATTTAAATTCATTTCTAGATTCGGTCACATCAGTTTTAAATTCAAAAGGTCGATTAGGTTTTCATTACTTAATGCGTGCCGACTCATGTCAAAACATGACTGCCCTACAAGAACAAAAGCATCGGTATTTACTCAAAGCAGCAGACGTTGTTTGGGAGGCTGTACCAAATGAGAAAATGCTAAGAAAGACTTTGGAACAACAAGGTTTCGTCGATATTCAAATTGAAGATTTATCTGAGCAAGTATTACTCGGTTTTTCACAGTATATTCAAAATCAGCAACGACAAAATCAAAGCCGAGGGTTGGCAAATTTTAAAATTCAAATGACTGCAAAGTTATGCCAACAACTCTACCAAAATGGATATGTACGTTATATTCAAATTACAGCAATAAAAAAATAGGATGAGCCATGTCAGCCAAATACCAAGGATCGTGTTTATGTGGAGCGGTGAGCTATCAAAGCGAAGCGGAGCCGCGTTATAGCTTTAATTGCCACTGTCGGGATTGTCAGAAGGCCACAGGTTCAGCCTATGCACCCATCGCTTTTTTTCACCAATCTGAATTGAAAGTAATTGGCGAGCTTAAATATTTTGAGTCTTTAGGATCTTCTGGCCGACCTATTAAACGAGCTTTTTGCCCGACTTGTGGTTCCCAGCTTTTTGGCTTACCTGAAATTGCCCCTGAAATGATTTCAATACGTGCAGGTACTTTGGATGACCCAAGTCTCTATCAGCCTAGAGCAGAGGTGTTTGTGAGCCAAGCCTATGCTTGGGATACACTAAATCCACAGCTTAAACACTTTGAAAAAATGATAGAGAAGAGAAAAGAAGGATAGAGGTAGTCTGACAAGCTCGTAAGCCTTTTCTTACAGACATTCGGGAAAATGACTTCTTTCTATGACCCTACAAATTACCTATGATGAACTCATCAGGAACAGGAAGTTCCGAAACGTAAAACAACAATAATAAGTTTAAGCATCAGGACGTGAGGTATTACAGGAAGTGTACCTAGTAACGAAATACGAAAAAAGCCCAACAGGATGTTGGGCTTTTTTCATTTTGTATTAATAAACTTGTTTTCCACCCAATGCTGCACAATCAACAGGTGTATTCCATTTCACCGCAGTACCTGTAAGTACAGGACGTACAATACGCCATGGCCAGAAGCCAAATCTTTGGCTTTGGTGATAATTAATCACTACATCTGCACCGTATTTACGAGCAACATTGGCTAATTTAGGTTTTACTTCTTCAAAACCCCCATAAGTTCCTTTTGCGGCTTTAATACGTTTAATAGATTTATAGTGCTCTGCTGAAGGAGTACCCTCAATTAAGCAAATAGGTGGGTTTGCAATAGTTTGTATTTGAGAAGCTGTATCTTGAGCAAATGCAGTTAAAGGTAAAGCTAGAAATAAAGTAGGTAAAATAAAACGGAGTCTCATATTTTTCCTTGTTAGTATCTTAATGAATTAAAGTTTATAAATAGGTCTTATGAACAGGTCCCTATTTGGTGGCGCATTATAATCTTATATTTTTAATATTTATTATTTTAATATTATATTTTTTAATAAACTAGCAGTGTCCTATTTCATTTGTTAAAAGAATAAAATTATTTTTAAGCTTAGGTTCATAATAAATATTTATTAAAAAAATATCTTTGATTAGATGCTATTTGATAACTTTATATATTCGACACATGATTAAGAAGAAATTCACTTCTTGATTGTAAGAAGATATCAAAACTTTGACTCATTAAGGGATCAATTTGGCTTTGTATCTTAAAAATAGGTGAAAGTTGTTTAATGTAGTAATTCATGCATTCAATTTTATTTGGAAAAACTGAATAATCTTTAAGTTCTGCATATAAAGATTGTAGATTACTTATGATCACATCAATGTTGGGGTGAGCAAGCAAAATATTAATTTCATTGCGTTCTAATGGGATAAGAAAATAATCTTGTTGAGGCGAAAATTTTTCAATTTTATAGAGTTGTGCTCCATTGTCATTATAGCTTGAACATAGCAGTTTACTATTCTCTACTTGAAAGAGATCATTTCCAATTTCTGATTCTCTAATAATTCTAGAAATAAGTAAGCAATGTGGCAGATCTTCGATTGCAGGAGTGGACAGATTTTTAAAAAGATTAACGGCTCGACTTATAACTTGATATTCACCAGACCCTGTAATTATACCATTTTGCCATGAATGCATTTTCAAGATTTTTTCAGGTGAAAATTTAATTATTCCATCTTTTTCTTGGCTAACTTTTTTGTTATCTGATGCAACAATAATGCTATCGTTTAATTGAATAGCAACAATAAAAGTCATGTGTAAATAAGTTAAAAAGTTTAGAATATTAGATTAATTATATATTAGTTTTCATAAAATAATAGGTAAATCATGGCTGGTGGTTCACAAATCATTATTAATAAGAGTGGTATTACGGTTATTACACCCGCAAAGTTTGAAGTAAAAGCTGGGCAGCATATCTTTAAAGGTGGTGCAGAAGTTGGAGTAAATCTACAAGGTTTACCTGCCTATGAAAAATATGATGAAAAGTTTAATTTATTCCTCCCTTCTGGTAAGCCTTTAACTAATGTGAGCTATAACATTCAGTCTAATAATCAAAGTTTTATGGCAGAAACTGATGTGAAAGGGAAAACTAAAAGGATAAATACTAAAGAAGCTGAACAACTTGATGTTGATTTAAATTGGTTGAATTTTGAACCTGATGAAAATGACCCAGTTAAATAATTGTTGCTTATTAATTAGTTAGAAGGATAAATTGTAAATGGCTGGTTCTCTTGATTGGGTTGGAACTACAAATAAGATTGAAAATAGTTGTAAATCGGTAAATTGCGACTGTACTACGATATGGGAATATTACCAACAGATGGCAATGACCCTATTATCTAATAAAAAAGATAATCAAAATTATCGTATAGAACCAGGTTATGAAGCCCGTGCTAGACGAATTGCATCGATCTACGCTCGTATTTATTTGGAAATGTTTCCTTTTACATCGAATCAATCTGTTACTGCAGCAACCTATAGTGGGCGTTTCTATTGGATGGGCTTAGGTGCTTTTGCATCAAAAACAGTTGCTGCAGTATTTGATCATATTGTTTCTAAGACTGGGTCAAATGCAGATGCTTTAATTAAATCGATCAGTTCTGATCATTATAATTTAGATAGTTTTGGAGTGTCAGGTATTCATACTTTTGCAAAAGGCAATCTATGGCTCTATATGGATATTAGTGTCTGGCATTTTGTTTGGGCTAAATCATCTGCAGATTTCAAAATTTGCGTAGGTAGCAGAAATACAACAACTTATAAAAAAGTTAAAAGCTCTTTGTATAATTTTCCATGGTCTGGTTGTTTAACAAAGATTAATAATCTTAAAGCAACCACAGAGATTCATAATGCATTTGAACAAACTTTACCTCTTATAGAAGGAGTATTTGCAGCTAATAGCTTGCGAAAAAACAAGTTTAAGTATGCGGCTAACCACTTGATGTATCATTTATTACAAATTGCAAATCAAGAACAGATCAATATTTTACAGAAAATTGTTTGGGATGATTCTATTGTACAAAATGGTGCAGATGTTCAACGTAAGGCTGGAATTCCAAAGGCTGAACTGATTCTTTCAAGTGAATATGATGGAACAATAAAAAAAATACATGCTGTCCGTGGCAATGTTTATTCTTATGAAACTGAATTTGGAAAAAAGATTAAGTCGTTACCCGAATCCCCAATCAGCACACCGCCAAATGGCACCAAAGTTGAGAATCAAGATAGTCGTATGCGTTGGATTAATTTGGCTGCTCAAAAATATCATCGTTTGATGTTGAGTGATGTTGGACGACCTTATTTAGAAAAAGAGTTACGCACAATTGCAGGTTGGAATACCAGTAAATGGGATGACGGTCTAAGTCGATTCGATAAATTATTTATTAAAATAGGAAAAGATTCAAATGATGGAAAGGGTGGTTAGTTATATATTCCTAATCTTTATTTTTTTAAATTTACAGGCCTGTCATGCCCAGCAAAAGGAACAAAAAATGTCTTCTCAACCTGAACTTTACATATTGAATTTTGGTATAGAAGGTGAAAAAAAGTTTAAATCTTATATGCAAACAGATGTAGACCAGCAACCAGCGGGAATGTCTTTTTTCGACCTCACTTGGGAACCTCCGCATTTAGCAAATATAAAAATAGACTTAGGTGAAAATAGTTTTATTATCAAGAATGTATTTTCAGCAATGGGAACACGGATTGACTACGCACAGCAAAACGAAGGTATCCAAATTATTGATATAACAGCAGGGTTAAATAAAGAAGAGTTTGTTAGTGAAGAGCAGGCTTATATGGCCTATAAGGAGCTATTTAGTCAATTACAAAAAGCAGGATGGAAGCAGTATTTTTTTCCAGGGTTAGCTCGGATTTCAACAAAAGATAACATGAAAGCTATGATTGAAGATGGCCTTATTATTGATTCTTATAATACTTTAACACTTAAAGAGTGGAGTGATTTTTTTAATAAAAAACCAACAGTTGCTACTCGGTTGTATGCTAATGGTATATTACTAGAGTTAAGTATAGATAAAACAAAATCAGAAAATAATAAAAAACAATATATGCTAAGATTTGCAGTGCAAACAATTAGATACGTAACAAAAAACTCAATTGAAAATGGGTATAAATTAACAGGGCCTGAGTTAAAAAGTGCTTTCGATGAAATGGTATTAGTAGATCAAAAAGAAAGAAGGAAAGCTGAAATTAAAGCTAAAAAAGAAGGTTTCCATATTGATGAGTCATATCGGGACCCAGATGTTTGGCAGTATGTAAAATAAAGGTTAAGCAAAATACTTGATCATTTTTAAATTTAAGTTTTATTCATTTTCGAACTGCTATAGAGATAATATCGCTATAGCAGTTTTTATTTTTAGATAAAATTTTGCTATTTAAAATATTCAGACAACAAAAAACCCCATAAATCAAATATTCATGAGGTTTAATGATGGTGCCGGCACACGGATTCGAACTGTGGACCTACTGATTACAAGTCAGTTGCTCTACCAACTGAGCTATGCCGGCGATGTGGTGAGAATTTTACAGTTTCTTAAAAAAATTACAAGCCAAAAAATGAGCAGTTAGATGTTTTCTCATTTCTGATCATGGCAAACAGTTTAAAGAATGGGATAGGAAGGAAGAAGTCGTTGTTCACGCGCTAAGTCAATGAAAGCACGTAGCGCAGCACTCGGATGTTTTCCTTGTGGGTAATATAAACATAGACCCGCATAGTGAGGTGTCCACTCCTCCAAAACACGTATGAGTCGACCTTGTTCGATGAGAGGAGCTACAAACCAATGGCCTGTATAAGCTAAGCCAATACCAGATAAAGCACTATCAATGGCTAACATATAGGTATCAATTGTAAGATGTCCTGAAACATCGACCGTTAAAGATTCATTGTTTTGAGTAAATTCCCACTTATAAATTTTACCGCTAGGTAATCGTAGGCGAATACATTCATGCTTTAACAAATCAGAAGGTATGTGGGGCATACCATGTGTATTCAGATAAGCTGCTGTTGCAACTACTGCCATGCTTTGCTTAGGGCCTATTTCAATGGCAACCATATCTTGTGGGACGGTACTGGCAAAACGTATACCAGCATCAAAACCTTCTTTCACAATATCAATAAATTCTCCGTCAGAAACGAGATCAACTCGTACATCCGGATAGCGACGGATATATTCAATGATTACAGGATGCAGAATTTGCCGAGACATACCTTCTTCTGCATTGATTCTTAATGTTCCTGAAGGAGTGGCGCGACGGTCTAATGTCTCTTGAACAGCAAGATCAATTTGTTCCAAGGCTGGGGTAATACGATTTAAAAACTGCAGTCCTGCTTCGGTCAGTGAAACACTACGAGTTGTACGATTAAATAAGCGTATCCCTAAATGATGTTCTAGCTGAGCAATATTTCGGCTGAGTGCTGAAGATGACATATCGAGTTCAACTGCTGCTGACCGAAAATTACGGTGGTTGGCAAGCGCAATTACCGCTTTTAGATCCGTTAGGCTAGTGTTATTCATTGTCCCGATTTCTGCATTAATTCATCCCATATTATCCCTCTTATAACAAGAATCTTGTAGGGCTACAATCGAAAGCATCAATTTACATAAGGCTTAGATATATGGCTCACCAAATTTTATTGCCATCAATCATTCAACACTATTTTGAATCAGATCGGCAGACGGCAGAAGCAGTAGTTGCTTGTTTTACAGAGCATGGTGTCGTGCGCGATGAAGGACACGAATATATGGACCATAAGGCTATCTTAGGCTGGAAACAGCAAGCTTCGACTCAATACGAATATTATGCTGAACCACTGAGTATAGAGATGCAGAACGGAAAGTATGTGGTTTTAGCACGTGTAGAAGGTAACTTTCCCGGTAGTCCGATCAATTTACATTATACCTTCCAGTTAACCGATGAAAAAATTGAAGTATTGGAGATTACCGTATGAATTTTCCTTTACAACTCTTAGGAAAAAAGGCGTTAGTAACAGGTGGCAGTAAGGGAACAGGAGCTGCTGTTGTAAGAGCATTACATGAGGTAGGTGCGGAGGTCATGACCGCTGCTCGCCATCCTGTACGGGATTTACCACAAAATGTGCATTTTATTGAAGCTGATTTAACTACAGCTAAAGGATGCAGTGAGCTAGTGCAGGCTGTGCAGAAGCACTGGGGGAAAATTGATATTGTTGTACACGTTTTAGGTGGTTCATCTGCTCCGGCAGGCGGGTTTGCTGTATTGGGTGATGAAGAATGGGAGAGAGAAATTAATTTAAATTTAATGCCTGCCATTCGTCTGGATCGGGCTTTGGTACCTCTGATGTTAGAGCAAGGTTCCGGTGTCATTATTCATGTAACTTCCATTCAGAGAGAACTGCCTTTACCAGAATCAACGACTGCATATGCAGCAGCAAAAGCGGCGTTATCTACATATAGTAAAAGTTTATCTAAAGAGATTTCTCCAAAGGGAATACGTGTTGTTCGCGTTGCGCCGGGATGGATTGAAACCGAAGCTGCTGTGGCTCTGGCAGAGCGTCTTGCACTCGAAGCAGAAACAAATTATGAAGGTGGGAAGCAAATCATTATGAATGCTTTGGGTGGAATTCCGTTAGGGCGCCCAAATAAACCGGAAGAGGTGGCAGATTTGATTACTTATTTGGTCTCTGAACGGGCTTCGGCGATTACGGGTACTGAGTTTGTGATTGATGGTGGTACAGTGCCGACTGTGTGAAATATAAAGATGCGTGCTATCTGCTTTTAGGAAGACAGCACGCTGTTTGATTTATTGAGTTTTCAACACATAGATAAACGAATCAACACGTTCACCATTATTTAAAGTGACTTGCACAGGTACTCTTTCATAGCCTTCACCTTCAAAGTCATCGAGTAATTTCCAGTTTGCGTCTAGCTGTTCTGAGCTAAAAACAAAACCTTGCACTTGATTGCTACTATCATCAAGTACAATTCCCGGATAGCCTAAATCTGCTCCCCAGCCTTCATTGCGCAAATTTCCGTTTACCCAACCTTCTGACCATTGTCCGCCAATATTTTCAAGTATATGTGCATTAGGACGGCCTGGGCCTAAAGTGCCATAAACAAATAAACTCGACATGTGATTTTCCTTTACCTTAAAAATTAATGTGCTTTTGCGTGTGTGGTATAAACCGCTAAAAAAATTCCAAATAATGAAAGTACGACGGTTAAAGCTACAATTGCATTCCATCCGCCGTGTAGCCAAAACCAACCGCCCGCCGAGCCGACAATACTTGAACCCATATAGTAAAACAGTAAGTAGAGCGAACTGGCGTGGGCTTTAGCTTGTTTACTTTCAGCACCCACAGAACTACTCGTAAGTGAGTGGGTAATAAAGAAACCCGTAGTAATAAATGCAATGCCAATAATAATGCCGAAAAGAGAGGTGAGTAGGGTCATGAGGCTACCCACAATCATGAGTGCAAAGCCACTCATCATCATGGTTTTTTTACCGAAACGCTCGGCTAGCGTTCCTGCCAATGATGAAGACACCATACCGAAGCTATACGACAAGAAAATAAGGCTAATTTGCGTCTGACTGAGTGAATAAGGCGCCCCACTTAAACGGAAAGTGGCATAGTTAAACAAGGTCACAAACACACTCGTAAGCAAGAACCCAATGGCAAACAGACGTAATAGTTTTGTATTGGTTAAATGGGTACGCCACATTTGCATGTGAAACCCTAAATTTAGTCCTTTTTTCTGTACAAAATTACGTGAGGCTGGCAGTAGATTGACGAAGGCGATTGAACAAATAAAACAGATTGCGCCCAGTAAACCTAAAGCTGTGCGCCATGAAAAATACTCAATTAAAATACCCATGCCGACACGACCCATCATGCCACCAAAAGCCGTACCTGCAATATATAAACCCATGGTTTTACCCAAGTGTTCAGGTGCAATTTCTTCGGCAATCCACGCCATTGTCACTGCGGGTACACCACCAAGCAGCAAACCTTCTAAAGCACGGGCCATCAGTAAGCTGTGCCAGTTCGGTGTAAACATTGAGACAATATTTAAAATTGCGGCACATAACATTGATGTAAAGATCACGCCACGGCGGCCAATCGCTTGTGAAAAGGCACTGGATAGCACAATTGAAATTGCTAAAAAGGCCGTCGTTAATGACAGGGCTAAAGAGCTACTTGCAGGGCTAATGTGGAAACTTTGGCTAAATGCGGGCAACAGCGGCTGTACACAATAAATCAGTGAGAAGCTAGCAAAGCCAACCAAGAATAAAGCAAATCCTGCATGCTTATAGGCTTTAGTGCCTTTGTGAATCCACTCGCGGGACAGAACAGAAGTTGTCTCAGTACTTAAGGTACTGGGTGTAGATGAAGAACTCATATCATGACCATGACAGAAAGAAAGTACAGCGCTTTGGGAGCACGCTGCATCGAGAAAATTCGATGAATTAAAATTAGCAATTTAGAAGGTATTTTTCTAATATATTTAACAATAGGTCATGATACGTTTTATATATAGCGATGGAACTCAGACATATACGCTACTTTTTAGCGGTAGCAGAAGAAAAAAACTTTACCAAAGCTGCGCAGCGCTTAAACATGAGCCAGCCGCCTTTAAGCATGCAAATACGAGACTTAGAAGAAGAACTGGGTGCAGATTTATTTATTCGATCTCCGCATGGGGTGGAGCTAACTGAAGCAGGGTTTGCCTTTTTAAATGCCATTCAGCCTGTACAGCAGCGTGTGGAAGATGCAGCGACCCTTGTTAAACAAGTGGCAAATGGCGAAGTCGGCCAATTAAGATTAGGTTTTACAGGGACTTCAATGTTGAACCCTTTAATCCCTAAATGCGTTCGCTATTTTCAGCAGCAATATCCGAAAGTGAATTTAAAACTTGAAGAAGCTAACACTTTACTGCTCATCGATTTATTGCTTGAGGACCGTTTAGACGTTGCGATTATTCGCTCACCTCGCAACATTCCAGACAGTTTAATTATTCAAGAATTATTGGCAGAACCACTCATTGCTGCTTTGCCTTCCGAGTCTTTTCAACTCGACGATGCATCACCAGAAATTGATTTAACGGCACTACGAGAGCTTAATTTTATTGTCTCGCCGCCTTCCATTAGCGCAGGGCTTTTTGATGCGATTAAACAAGCCTGCCATGAGTGTGGCTTTGAACCGAAAATTGGACAAAACGCTCCACAAATTGTGTCTATTTTATCGTTAGTCTCTGCAAACTTAGGAGTGTCTTTGGTTCCCGAGTCGACCAAACAATTGCAAATACAAGGCGTGGCTTATCGCTCTTTGAAAGCACCTGTACCTACGGTGGGTTTAGGGCTTGCTTATAAAAAACACGCCCCTTCACAAATGGCGATTAACTTTGCCAGTGTGGTGCAAGTGGCTTGTCACCACGCAGACGAATATCAATGAAATCGGCTAGCTTGTTTTTGGCGCTTTGTTCATTAAAAAAATGCCTGCAATAATAAAAATCGCGCCATATAGAAATGACAAAGTCGGCTGTTCATGAATGAAAACCCATGCCATAAGCGCTGCGAAAATAGGTTCAGAAAGCTCGGTCACCTGTACTTTTGCGGCACTCATATAAGACAACGCTTTGGTGGTACAGAAAAAGCCCAGAATGGTCGGCAGCACAGCTAAACCAATCAAACCTAAAACAATGTCACTATTAAAGTTTATGGTGTGTAAATTTATTAAAAAAGGAACGGCAAGATAAACACTGCCAAACAGCAATAAATACTTGGTTAGAAACAGGCCGCCGTTTAATTTGAACTTTTTAACTAAAACCGAAAATAGGCCATAACCTGTGCCAGCAATAGAAGCATTGACCAGCATTAAAAGGCTATTTTCACCTTTCCACGAAATAATACTAATACCCGCGACAGCCAATAATGTTCCAATAAGAGAATGAATATAGATACTTTCTTTTAAAATAAACCGACCAAAAAATAGGGCAGAGATGGCAGCCGAAGCCATGAGTACCACCACAACATTAGCTGCTGCACCGTGGTTGTAGGCAATGGTTTCGAAAAAGAATAGCGAGAAAATTCCTAAAAAAGCACATATGGCAATTTGAGTAAAAATGCTGAGTTTACTTGGCGTGCTGCTAATGTATGCAATCTTTTGGCTAACAGGAACTTTAAATAAAAACACACTTAAAAAGAAAAAGGCGATGATGGTTTTTAAAAAAGCAATGTCTTGTGGGCTTAAACCGCTGTGCATGAGTAATTTACTAATTACGCCAATAGAGGCATTAAGTGCAGCCGCACAAAGTGCAAATAGGGTTCCAATAATTAAATTATTCACTCTTATAATTCTTCCTAAGTTTTACGCATGCAGTCTACAATATTTTTTGGATGAATATTCAACTAAAATAACTAGTTAATGCTTCATATTTATAAAGATTTATTCTGAATTAATTTAATAAACTTTATAAAAACCTAAATGCTTGTAATAGACTTTTGTTTCAGAGAATTGTGATTTATAGAGCTTACTCATATTATATAATTAGTTAATTATTAAAGAATTTTAAAAATGATTAAATCGATTATTTCAGGTTGCGCGGTTCTCACACTTTCGGCATTGTCGGTGACTCATGCAGAGTTTTCTTTTGAACAAGAACTACAACAAAGCTGTAGTAAAGTGAAGCAATATGCGAGCTTAGGTAAGAAATTCTACGACCAAAAACAATATAAAAAAGCGCTCGAAAATTTCCAAAACCAAGCCTCTTGGACTGCATTTTGTAAAGCTAATGCAGATGAAACCACAGTTAAATTTACCGACCGTGATATTGAAGTTGCCAACAATAACGTGGGCTTAGCCTATGCCAAATTGGGTCAGCCACTTTGGGCAAGATCGTGGTTTATGCTTGATGAAAAATCAAAGTCGAGTCAGTTTAATCTTAAGCAGTTGCCTCAACCTAAAGCATCAAATGATTTGTCAGGTGAATATGTGCGTTACTCAGGTTTTGGTGAGTGGGATCACATCACGGTAAGCCGTAAGCAGGGCCAATATGCAATCAGTTATGCCGGTTTATATATGGGACTTAGAAGCTTGATCTACGGCCCAAATATGGGTGAGTTTGACACCAAAATGCCGACTAATAAAAAGCAAACGGTTTATAAAAATGAAGACTGCCGTATTCAGTTCGATTTTAAATCTAATGCGAAATTAGGAAATTATATTCAGGTTAAACAAAACGAAGGTGAGTCGGGTTGTGGCTTTGGACATAACGTATATGCAGATGGAACGTATTTAAAAGTTGAGTCTGGAAAATAGTAAATTCCTTACTGTTCTTTTCTAAGATTTAAAAAGGAAACTTGAATGTTAAGTTCGGCAAATATTGGCCATGGCATTATGATGGGCTTTGTAATGCTCGCTAGTATCTTAGTAATTATAATTGCAGTAATTGTTGGGCTATACGGTAAAAAGCGTAAAAATAAGTCTGAGACAGAGAATATGGCCTTTATTATTCTTTTATGTATTGGTATAGCTGGTTTGCTCTATTCATATATGGGATAGCTGTATGTCCATACTGGAATAAATTAAAAAATATGATTAGTGAAAAATCATAAGATTAATTTTTTAGGAACTAAATAATGAAAAACATATTTGCATCTTTGCTGCTTGTTTCGACGGCTATTTTCTCTGCGCAGATTTATGCAGATGTAGCCAATACATCATGTAAAGAAGTGAAATTTCAGCAAGCTGACCAAGCTTGGAGTGGACACTATTATTTAAATGGCGTGATGGAAGTCGGTTCGGAGCTTTTACTTCAACCCGACGGTAAGTTTCAATGGATGTTGGTTGTGGGTGCTTTAGACCAATATGCCGAAGGCACATGGTGGAAAAACGGAGACTGTATTGGTTTAAAACCAGAGGCTAAATTTAAAAAGGATTTAAGTATTTTCCCTGAAAGCCTAAATATTTCTGACAAATCCTTAGACGCGATCTGGGAAGGTGGACGCCAGCAAGGCACATATAGCAAAAATTAAATTAAAAAGTCCGACACAGAGTCGGACTTTTTTTATGGCTTATATTTTAATGATTGACCGCTGCAAGTTGCTGAGCGTTATAGCGTGCGCCCATGTTTGGATATCTCGCAATAATTGCGTCGATTTCTGCCAAATCTGCCGCTGTTAAATCAAGATTTACAGCACCTGCATTTTCTACAAGCCGCTCGATTTTACGCGTACCCGGAATTGGAATGATGTCATCACCTTGCGCCAAAATCCAAGCCAAAGCCAATTGAGCCGCTGTCGCATTTTTGCTTTGAGCAAACTCGCTAAATGCTTGCGCCAAGCTTTGGTTATTTTTCCAGTTATCGCCCTGATAGCGTGGTAACTGGCGACGGAAATCGTTTTCGTCTAGGCTACCCACATCAAGCGTATTGGTAATTAAACCACGCGATAACGGTGAATACGGCACAAGGCTAATGCCTAACTCACGAATGGTTTGTAAATGGGTCTGTTCAAACTCACGGGTGAGTAGCGAGTATTCATGTTGAACCGCTGCAATCGGGTGAATCGCATGCGCTTTACGAATGGTTTCTGCCGACGCTTCACTAAGTCCTAAATAACGAACTTTACCTTGTTTCACCAAGTCAGCCATTGCGCCAATAGTGTCTTCAACTGGAATATTTGGGTCAATGCGGTGTGCATAATACAAATCGATCACGTCTGTATTTAAGCGTTTTAAACTGTTTTCGACCGCAACTTTAATCCACTCTGGAGAACCGTCGATATAAGACTCTAAAGAGTTTTTCGGGTTAAGGTTATCTTCTTTATAGCGAAAGCCAAATTTGGTCGCCAAGAACACTTTGTCGCGATGTTTTTCTAAAACTTTTGAGAGCAAAACTTCGTTTGCGCCGTTGCCGTACATGTCGGCAGTGTCCCAAAAGTTAATGCCGAGGTCTAATGCCTTTTCTAGAGTGGCAATGCTTTGTGTGTCATCTGAGGCACCATAGGCAAAGCTCATTCCCATGCAACCTAAACCAAGTGCTGATACTTTTTCGCCTGTTTGTCCTAAAGTTCTATATTTCATTTTTCACACTCTTTTTGCAAAATCACTTGAGTAGAAAAACTATAAAATGCTTTGGCTCAAACTGACGTATAACATTCAAACCAATAATTATAAAATTCAAACAATCTGTTTTTAGGCGATACAATCTTCACGGAATTTTTTAGGCGAAAAACCCGTATTTTTCTTAAAGAAGTTGGTGAAATATGCTGAATATTCAAAGCCTAAGCTATAGGCAATTTCGGAAATATTCCAACTGGTGTGTTGTAGCAGCGCTTTGGCTTCTTGCGTAATGCGCGAACTAATATGCTCAGAGGTGGTTTTGCCTGTGGCTTCTTTTACAGCTCGGTTTAAATGGTTCACATGCACCGACAAGCCATAGGCATAGTCATTTGCAGTTTTGAGTTTAAGCTGAAAATGGGGCGAGTCGATCGGGAACTGGCGTTCTAATAGCTCAAAGAATAAATGGCAAATGCGCACCGCAGCATTGCTATGTTTTTCAAACTGTTGAGTCGGTTGCATTTTCATGGCTTCATGCACAATCAGGTGCAAATAGTTTCTTAAAACGTTGTATTTATGAATATAGTCTGAATTTATTTCATTCATCATCTTTTTGAAAATAAATGAAATTTCCTCAACTTGTTGGTCGTTTAAAAAATATAGCGGGTCGCCGTCGACTTTAAATAGCGGTGAGTCTTTTAAAAAGCTTTGTCGCGATTCTTGGTTTACAAACTCTTCGGTAAATAGACAAAACCAGCCTGCCTGTTCGGGCGAATTAATTTCCCAAGCGTAGGGAACCATTGGGTTTGAAAACAGTAAAGCAGGGCGGTCGACTCGTATCCAGCGGTTGGCGTAGTGAAGTTCGCCTGTGCCTAAAACCAGTGAAATTTTATAATAATCGCGGCGGCTATAAGGTGTGAGGAACGAGCAGGCATCGCGTTGGAATACGTTAAAATGTCCAAACGAAGTTGATGGAACCGAGTAATCGCTATCTCTGGTTAAAGAAAAGCGGCGATAAAAATCATGTATGGTTTCCATGTTTCTGCCTGCATGCGTTATAAATTTATTTAAAGTTATAAAATTCAAACTTTATTTACTGTAGCTTTTATTTATAGCGCGATCAATCGGGTCATTTAAGCGGTTTGAAAATGAATGATAAATTAACAATGAGAAAAATGAGCCAATAGAAATAAAAATATTTTATAAATTAATAATATATGAATATTGACACTTAAAAACTTGATAATTATTCTTTGTCTGCAACTGATTCTGCGGTAGAACGAAAAGGGGACACTTTCGGGTGTGCTGGTACTGTACCCAGCCTGCTAACCCCTTTTCGTTCTGTCACCATTCTACGGTAGAGTGATAAGAGGACACTTTCGAGTGTGCTGGTTCTGTGTGTCCAGTCTGCTAACCTCTTTTCTTTCTGCCACCAATTTTACTATTATGATATCGTTAAATTTAAGTTGAATGACTGTTTAGCTTAAATATCTAATTGAATGAAAACAAAAATTATTTAACTAATTTCTATTCAACCTTACATTGACACTCAAAAACGCGCGGATTATCCTTTGCCTGCTGGCCTACATTGCCAGTCGATTTTGACAGATCGATATAACACACAAGACATCAAAAAGTTCTCTTTTTGGTGGCGAACTCGTTCGTCCCCCTTCGTAGCGGTAGGGCGAGGGAGGGACGCCTTGTGCGTGCTGATTCTTGTGTGTCAGTCTGTCAACCTTCTCTCGTTCTGCCACCATCATTTGACAGTGATCGGGTAGAACTCCTTTACACACAAGGAGTCCGCACATGCGTACTATTTCATCTCTCTCATTGGCAACCTTCGCCAAAATTTTTACGTCTATATCGCACTGGTCTTTAAAACGGTTTAACCGACTCTAGGTTTTAAACGATAGGTCATTACGACTAAAAAATCATAGCAACAATAAAACCCGAGATAGGCGAGCACACCTTTTTGTGTGACTTACCCATGCTTGTTTTTAGCGCTCAATTTAAGAGTGACGGCATGTCTATCTCATTTACTTACAACAAAAAATTATTTTAAACGGTATAAAAATGCCAAATTTAGAAGCATCATTTAGAGCACTACGCGTGCTCCACGCAGCAAAAGATTTATTTAATCAACATGGGTTTTACATCGGGGTCGATCGAATCGTTGAGGAAGCCAAAATTCCCAAAGCCACTTTTTATAACTACTTTCACTCCAAGGAAAGGCTCATTCAGATGAGCTTAACTTTTCAAACAGATGCATTAAAACATGAGGTGTTTTCAATTATTCACTCTTACAGTGAACTTATGGCCTTCGATAAACTCAAGAAAATTTACTTTTTACATGCAAACTTAGAGGGATTTTATCGGTTGCCATTTAAAGCAATTTTTGAAATTGAAAAGCTTTATCCAACGGCCTATAAAATCGTGACTGACTACCGAAACTGGTTTATTAAAGAAATTCATAAACTGCTTTTAACCGTAAAACCTGCCGCTACAGTTGAAGATGCGCACATGTTTTTATTTGTGATTGATGGCGCGATGGTGCAGCTTTTAGGGACCAATAACACCGATGAAAGGGATGCATTACTCGACTATTTTTTAAGTCGGATTTGATGGGCGAAGGCCCGACGGGAGTTGGGCTTTTTGAAAATTTTTTAATGAGAGTCCCGTTAAGTCGGGATAGTGAGTTGGTTGTGTAAAAAAAACGATTAACATTAAGCTTATTTCATAATAATATATTAAACTAAGTTATTAATTTAATTTTTATTTAATATAATGAAAAATATCCACGAGACACATCAATTGTTCTTTTTTTCCAAGAACATTGAGTTATCTACTGTTCCTGCTGACATAAGTAAAGTTTTAAGCGTTTTAACGCCATTTGGGTTAATTCCTACAATTAATAATGAGTTTGATATATTTAAAACAGTAAAAAAACAATTCCTTTCAATGATTCATATAGATGAGTCCATGCGGGTAGAATTTCCATCATCTGGGATAGTAATTTCTAAAGATGGAGGAACTCTTAAAGATTTCGTAAATTTGGCTCTTTCTATTTTAAAGGCTCTTAATACATTATTTCCTCTAGCTCGCTCCAATAGATTATCTTTAGTAAATAATAAGTTCTTTGCGGGAAGTGAAGAGCAGTTCCAAGAAGTATATGAACGTATTTTTACATATAAATCTGTTTCTCCCATTGAATGGGAAAATAGAATTGTACTTAGAGAAGATCTATCTTTAATTAATGAAAAAATTAATAAAGTAAGTACTATAAGAAGAGGTGAGGTGAGATCTCAATTCATTAATCAATCTGAACCTACTGATGTAATTATGTTTGAGATAGATACTAATACTTTACCTACTTATACAGATACTCGATTTGATCTAAGTAATGCTGAAGAAATCTATAAAGATTTTAGCCGTATACATAGTGAGCTTTTTGAGGAATTGAAAAGATATGAGTGAGATAAATAATAATTCTTTGATAAAAAACATGAAAGATTTATTTTTGAATTTATCTAATTCCTCTTACTATGATCATGAGTTTTTGGAAAGAGAAAATACTAGATTTTATAAGCAATTAGATCTATTGGTTGATGATAGTAATTATGACAGGCCTATTTCTTTTAATATTTTAAAAGATCAAGATAATAGGACTTCGCCTTATCAAAAAGATTCAACCATAGATATCGAAATTATTGCTAATAAAAAGGCAAAAAGTATTAAAGAGACATTGCGGTTTGATAATTATATACCAGGAGAAGTATCTAAAACTCAGTTACTTTTTGAAGGTCTCTATAAGGAAAATAATCTAGTATTTAAAGAAGCCTATCAAAAATGTTGGTTAGATTTATATAGAATGAATGATACTGAGAACTTCATTAAGTTTATAAGTATCTCTTCAGATATAGATTATTCATTGTTACAAGAACGTGCAGAAAGTTTAATTATTGCTGGGTATGCTCATGTGGACCCATTTGTAATGGAAGCTGCAATTCGTGCAATAGAGAAATGGCAAGAGCCCAAACTTGTAGCTTACTTGAATCAGATGAGACCATCTGAAATAGATTGGATTGAGCAGTACAAATCTGAAGTTATAGAAGACTTATCAGTGATTTTATGAGTTATTTATTACGAGCATTCTTAAAAAATGAATGGCAGAAGAATAGTGGAAAAAGTCTAGATGATTTTTATGCAGATCCTATTACGAAATGTATAAAAACGTCGGGAAACACTCTCTCGGTATGGACCTCTTCAACTAATGACTTTGATTCAACTGAGTTAAAAGATTTAATTTTGGCATTTGCGTCTTCTACTAATCAGCCCGCGACATTAGACTTTATATTATTAGACGAGAAAGAATTAAGTGCAAAAGATATAGAAATTATTGAAACTGAAGGTATTACAAAATTTTCAGCTCAAAAGGATAAGCATCGTGATTTAGCTAATTTAACTTACCAAAAGTTGGGTGTAGTTAGTATTCATATTATGAATCAGGCTAATATTGCTACTAATGTATATCGTATAACTGTATCTAAACTCTTAAATTTAATGGCTGAAGCAGTTCAAGGGGAAAAGCCGAAAATTAAACTTGATGATTTAAGCGAAAGTTGGCAAAAGCATATCCAGAAAGTTTTAAATAGAAACAAAACATAATATCTAAGTTATTTCCCTATTAAAAAGTTAATTACTTTTATATTTTGTATGTATTTAAATTCTATTGAAATACAGTATTTTGAAAGCTATAAAGTGTGCTGAGGATAAGTTTATATTTTTATTCGATAACTTTGAGCTAAATTTAGAATATATTTTTCAGGATTCTTTGTAATAATTTCATCAAAAAAATAGGACTATTTTTTAGAATTTCGGGTGCTTGTGCTGTGTCAGACTGACGTTGTAGAGCTAATAAAATGGTGAGCAATTCATATGTATAGGCTGGTTGAGCCTCATCTTTAAGAAGCTCTATAACATGTGAAGACAACTCAAAAGCTTCTGTTGCTGATAGCGAATAAACCTTCTCATCAATGAAGCTAGACAAGTACCATTCATCTAAATCTTCTTCTGAGGCTAATTTTTCAAGAAAATTAGATAAAGTATTTATAAACATTTTTATCTTTTCTCACTTTATCTCTAGTATAGAAATTAAAGACTATCCTCTTTTCGAATAGTCTTTTCCTCTAACCTTTACTGCTCACTCAAAACCAATTCTTTAATCTTAACCGCTTTCTCAAAGTGATCTAGCTTATGCTCCATAATCCACCAATGCGCTGCTTCCATCAGTAACTCAGGGTTATCATTCTTATTTTTAAAAAAAGCGTAAAAAGACAGACCGACATTGTCTCCCTTCTTTTCAATTTTTTCGTCGCATCCCTTAACAAAAATTTCTCTTAATTCATTTCTCATATTTAGTATCACTTCAAGTCTATAAAACTAAGACGGCTTATTGCGCTCGCCCCATTCGCACATCATATCTAATAAAGGAATTAAAGACTGTCCTCTTTCAGAAAGGCGATACTCAACCTTTGGCGGAATTTGAGGATATTCTTTACGAATAATCAGTCCATCTTTTTCCAACTCTTTAAGTGTATTGCTGAGCGTCCTAAACGAAATATTGCCAATGCAGCGTTGCATCTCATTAAACCGCATGACGGTTTTTCCATACAGCCAATACATGATGATCATCTTATATTTGCCATTAATCAAAGAAAGGGTGTACCCAAAACCCGTATCTTCTAATGGTGTATATGACGGAAGGCAGTCGTCCATTTTTAAAATCCATACTATCTTTTAGTATAGTATATAACATAAATTACCGTACTTATATTTAGGAAAGCACACTTCTATAATCGATTTATCTACTTTTCGATAGAGTGTTTTCATAATGAAAAAGACATTAGTCATCGTTACCCATCCTCACATAGACCAGTCTGTTGTAAATAAAAGATGGATTGAGGAGTTAGAAAAACACCCAGACCAATTTACGGTTCACCAAATTTATGAAGCCTACCCATACGGGGTGATTGATGTTGCCAAAGAGCAAGCGCTTGTAGAAGAACACGAAAATTTAGTGTTTCAATTTCCCGTGTATTGGTTTAACTGTCCACCGCTTTTGAAACAATGGCTTGATGAAGTTTTAACGTATGGTTGGGCTTATGGTTCAACTGGCGATAAACTCAAAAATAAGAAGTTTATGCTAGCGGTGTCTGCGGGTGCTCAAGAAAAGGTTTATTCAGAAAGTGGCGAATATCAAATTTCTTTAGAGAAGGTTTTTATTCCATTTGAACTAACAGCTTTATATGTTGGAGCGGTCTATCAACCACTTCATGCATTTTATGGTTTAGATACTAATCCATCAGAAGATGACGATGTTCCGACTCAGCAAGACATAGAAAATAATGCGATTGAGTATGTTAAGAAGTTGTTGGCATTGTCTGAGTAGGTTTGTAAGCAAGAAGGCCTAAGCAAGTAAGTTTGGGTCTTTAATAATTTCACTTCTAACAGAGAGGATTGATATTTTAGGTAAGAATAGTAGAGTAGATTTTTAATATATTATTTTAGTTATTTATTTAACATGGCATTTTAAAAATTAGAAAGGAAGCCAAATGCTAAAGTATAGAATTTTTATAACTATCGGACTATTTATTGTTGGACTGTGTTTATTTGCAGCTTTTAAATCATACGAGAAAAAGGCTAACGTTGAAAAAGAACAGGCAAGTCGAGTTGCTATTTCCTTTTTTGATTCACTTTCTAATGGAAACGCAGCTACAGCATATAAATATGTTTGGTCAAGCGAGAACTTAAATATTCGAAATACTGAAATACCCCAAATTTATAAAGATTCAAAAGTTCTAGAAGTACTAAAAGTTCGTTACGACTCAGCAAAAAATAGACCTGCTTACTATCAACAATTTTATAAAATGATTTCACTCGCCATAAAGATAAAAACAGTTCATGCGGATCTTGCTGGTAACCCTGCGGGAACCTATATTGTGTTTGTAACTGTTGTAAAAAAGGATCCGAAATCTAATTGGCTCGTTACTGAGCTGGGCAGTGGAGCTTAATTGGGATAATAAAATATTTAGCCAATAAAAAAGCCTAAACCCTTTAAGTTTAAGCTTCTTTAAATTTCAATTCTGGCGGTGAGAGAGGGATTCGAACCCTCGATACGCGCAAACGTATACACACTTTCCAGGCGTGCTCCTTAAGCCACTCGGACACCTCACCAAGGCGTGCGATAGTAACCAAAAAAACGAGTTCTGCCAAGATTTAAGACGAGCATTACAGAAAAAAAATAATAGAGGTGATAAGATTGCGCTAAAAATCATATTGGTTTAATTACACAATGCAAAATACGGCCAAAAAAGCGACCTTGCCTGCCACGGCTTTGGCAGCTCTTGGAGTGGTCTTTGGAGACATCGGAACAAGTCCGCTCTATGCCTTGAAAGAATCCTTCCATGCAGCGCATGGGTTGGGTATTCAGCCTGAAAACGTATTAGGAATTTTATCCATTATTTTTTGGTGCTTAATGCTGATCATCAGCATCAAGTATGTCGCCATTGTCATGCGTGCAGACAACAATGGCGAAGGCGGGATCATGGCCTTACTCGCATTGAATTTACGTAAAGCCAAAATTGCCGACAACAAAAAAATCTACATGATTGCCATTGGTTTTATCGGTGCATCGCTGTTTTTTGGTGACGGTATTATTACCCCAGCCATTTCGGTATTGTCAGCCGTTGAAGGCTTGTCTATTGCCACCGATGTGTTTGACCCGTTCATCATGCCGATTGCGATTACCATTATCATCTCTTTGTTTTTGGTGCAAAAACACGGTACGGCCTTTGTCGGTAAGTTTTTTGGCCCAATCACGATGGTATGGTTCTTATCTTTAGGATTATTAGGTCTTCACAGCGTCATTCAGACCCCTGTTGTGTTGGGCATGTTTAGTCCACATTGGGCAATTCAGTTTATCTATCACCATCCAATCATGACTTTCTTTGTGATGGGTGCTGTGGTGTTAACAGTAACTGGTGGTGAAGCACTTTATGCCGATATGGGACATTTCGGACCAGTTCCGATTCGTCTGGCTTGGTTCTTTGTGGTGTTGCCGTGTTTGGTTTTAAACTACGCGGGACAGGGTGCTTTATTGCTTAGAGACCCAGCGGCAATTGAAAACCCGTTCTATTTATTGGTTCCGCAGTGGGCACTTTACCCAATGATTATTATGGCAACCATGGCAACTGTAATTGCCTCTCAAGCCGTAATTTCTGGGGTGTTTTCACTTGCACGTCAAGCGATTCAATTGGGTTATTTGCCACGTTTAAGTATTAAACATACCTCTGAGTCTGAAGAAGGTCAGATCTATGTTCCTTTCTTAAACTGGTTGCTTTTAATCGCAATTATTATCTTAATTTTAATCTTCAAAACCAGCTCAAACTTGGCAAGTGCATACGGTCTCGCGGTAACCTTGACCATGCTGTGTGACACGATTTTAGTTGCTGTATTTATCTACTCGGCTTGGAAATGGAGCTTACCAAAAGTACTACTTTTGATTATTCCATTCTTTGTTTTAGAGTCGGTATTAGTCGGTGCAACTTCACTTAAAATCTTGTCTGGCGGTTGGGTGCCATTATTGATTGGTGCCATTGCAGTTACTATTTTAATGACATGGAAACGTGGTCGTGAGCTTACTTTTGCTAAGCTTGAACACGATACTTTGTCGCTCGATTTATTTGTAAAAAGTATTGGTAATAGCGTGCACTGGGTGCCGGGCGATGCAGTGTTTATGACGGGTACGCCAAACGTTGTACCGCATGCCATGCTGCATAACATCAAGCACAACAAAGTATTGCATCAACGCAATATCTTGGTGACGGTTGTTATTGAAGATGTACCGTTCGTTGCGCCAGAAGAGCGTATTACGACTGAAACGTTAGCTGAACATTTCTTCCGTATTAAAATTTTCTACGGTTTTAAAGATGAAATGAATGTGCCAAAAGCACTTATGCAAGCCTATGAACAGTTAGGTCTTGAATATGACTTGATGCATATCAGCTTCTTTATTTCGCGCGACCGTATTGTTCATTCGGTGGGGGATGGCATGTCTCCATGGAGAGAAAAATTATTTATCTCTATGCAACGTAATACCAGTCCGGTGAGCGACTTCTATCAAATTCCAACCAACCGTGTGGTTGAGTTAGGTAGTCAAATCGAAATATAAAAATTGATGTAATAAAAAAACCAAGACATAAGTCTTGGTTTTTTTATGGCTCTGATTATTGAGCTTGTTGCATAGGTGCATCTGCTGGTAAAGCACCATCTTTTGCCATCGGGTCTGCCGACTGACTTGGATCTGCCGGAGGCGGTGGCGTGTTCGGATCTTGTGGCGCTGAAGGCGCTTGGTTCGGTGCAGGTGGCACTGCATCAGTTGGTGCTGCTGGAGGAGCCATTTCACCGCCTGTTGGAGGTGCTGGTGGAACGTCTGCCGGAATAGGAGCACCTGTAGGCGCTGCATTTGTTGGTGCAGCAGAAACTTGCTGTACTTGTCCGCTATTGACTAAATCGCTAATAGAGCCTGGTTGGCCATTTACGGTTGTGGTTACTTTTACTTTAGACAAACTTTCTAAAGTATCTCCTGGCTGGACTGCTGGCTCAGCCAAAGCGGCCATACTACATAATCCCGTGATTACGCCAATACCAATAATCTTTGAATGGATCATTAAGTGGACTCCGATTATATTTTTATCCAAATTTGTGGAGCTAACCATGTCATAAGCCATAAGTGCATTTCAACGAAAGATACGCAATTGGCGCAATTCAATAGCCAAAGGCTCTCATAATTCCAACAGATTGTTACGTAATGGGTAATGGAGTTACAAAAAAGATGACCATGTTTTAACCGTTTGAAAGATAAGAGATATACTTAAAAAAGCAGGATTGTTAAGCTGCGTGTGGACAGTGGTATTGATAGAAACATGGCAAGTAAAAAACGTAGTAAAGGTACAAATTCGTTCTCTATAAGTCAGCATTTTGGCAAGATTATTCTTGCTTGTATTGCGGCTGGAAGTTTTGCGATTGCTTTTGGTAGTGAAAAGATTTCGCAGTGGTTTTCACCTTTAACGACTAACTCGACTTGTCTTAATCAGTTCTATCGTGAAGTTCCACCCGCTTTAAATAAAGAAAGCCTAAAAAAAGACAGCTATCCACTGTGTTTTAATGGTTTTAATGTTTTGTATTCAGGCATTTCTAAAACGCCGTTGTGGTCGGCTGAGCATTTAAATGCAGAACGTTTAAGTGTCAAAATTAAGCGTGAAGATAACTTCCATGAAGAAACCCGTGTTGCTCAAAGGCATCGGGCACTGTTAAGTGATTATCGTGGTTCAGGCTATGACCGTGGGCATATGGCACCAAATGGTGATATGCCAAATAAAGAATCACAATCTGATAGTTTCTCGCTCAGCAACATGGTTCCGCAAGCCCCTAAAAATAACCAAGAAGTATGGCGTAAGCTCGAAGAAGCGACCCGTGCTATTGCGACTAAGCAAAAACAAGATGTGTATGTAGTGACAGGTCCTGTTTTTGAAGGCAAACGACTTAAGACCATTGGGCAGGGTGTCATTGTTCCTACCGCAGTTTATAAAGCGGTGTATATGCCAAAAACTGGCGCGATCGGGGCTTATTACGCGCCTAACAATAATTCTCTGCAAGTGAAAGTGGTGAGTGTTTGCTACCTTGAGGAACGCTTAGGCGTTAACCTGTTCCCGCAGTTAACTGAGCAACAAAAACGTAATGTCTATCGCTTACCTTTAACAGCGAGCCAAGTTAAGCCAAATCAAAAGCTCGACTATTTACACTGGGACGGTGAAAGCCAGTGTGAGCAGGACTTAAACGCTGACCAAATTAAAGCGCTACAAGACCAATTTAAAAAGCAAAAAACTGGATCTTCGGAGCCAATGGAAGCAAAAGTTCCAACAATTGATGAAGAAACGAGAAAAGCTATTGTGAAACAGCTGGTAGAAGCGTTGGTAAACTACTTCTTGCAAATAATGAAATAAGTAGCTTGGTTTATTGTTATTGCAACATCGTAATTAATTAAAATAGAATCCATAGACAGATCTGTCTATGGATTCTATTTTAATAAGGACAATAACAATGTTTGCCTCGATGTTTCTCTTTTCATTTGCAATGTCTATTACACCCGGTCCAGTAAATACCGTCATTTTATCAACCAGTTTAAATCATGGTTTAAAAAGATCACTTCCCTATATCTCAGGTGCCACGATTGGCTTTACTTTACTTTTAATTTTTATGGCATTTGGTCTTCAGAGTTTATTAACTCAGTTTCCTATTGTCTTAAAAATCCTTGCAGTTTGTGGAACGTTATTTGTTTGTTATATCGGCATAAAAATTATTCTTTCTGCCGCCAATATTTCAATTTCAAATGCTCCTGTAGAACAGATGATCATTCCTAATTTTAAAGATGGTTTCTTATTACAGTGGCTCAATCCCAAAGCTTGGTTGGCTTGTGTATCGGGCATTACCATGTTTACAAGCATTGAAAACCCGCAGTCATTGCCGATCTTCATTATTATTTATTTTTTCACTTGCTATGCATGTTTGTTCTTTTGGGGATTATGTGGTGATAAATTTTCAGTGGTACTCAATCAGGGTAACCGTTTGAAATATTTTAATATCTTGATGGGAGCATTCTTAATTTTATCGGCTCTTTTAATTTTGATTGATTTTTTTTAAATTGGTCGTATTACACTGTGAAGATATAACAACGAGACAAGACCTATGTTTAAGCCATTTGAAAAGGGTACAGAGTCTTCATCAATTGAAGATTTAACATTAGAAAATGATGTCGATTGCGTCAGCATTTATGGCAATTTGCAAATTACTAAAGATAAAGTCGGGTTAGAGCAGGCAAAGGCATTACAGAGCTTTTTAAATGATGTTGTTGCGGCTTTGGAAAAAGAAGAATTGCCTGAGAAAATTGAACGTCCGGCTGAACAAGAAATTAATAATCCGTTTTTATAATTTATGCATTCTATGTGTGATGCTTAATATAGTCGTACTGCCATACAGTCTTTAGTACCACGTTAGGTCTTATTGAGTTTGTATAGACATTTCTTACTTTTGAAAGACCAAAAGTAAGCAAAAGTCTTTTGTTGATCAGAGGGTACTTCCGTGTACCCCTGCTCAACAGGTGACATCCATGTCACCCACCGCGATAGCATATTGAGTCTAAGAAAAGTTAATCCTTCTCCCCAGCAACTACCTTATAAATAATCGCCCCAATCACAGCCCCTAAAATCGGCGCTACCCAGAACAACCACAACTGGCTTAAAGCAGCAGTTTCAGCAAAGAACGCAACACCTGTACTACGTGCAGGGTTCACCGAAGTGTTGGTTACTGGAATACTGATTAAGTGAATCAGTGTTAAGCCTAAACCAATCGCAATAGGAGCGAAGCCAGCAGGTGCGCGGCGGTCAGTTGCACCTAAAATAATGATTAAGAAGAAAGCTGTAAGAACGACTTCAATAATGAAAGCTGAACCTAAGCCAAACTTGTTTGGTGATAAATCACCGAAACCATTCGAAGCAAAACCACCAACACCGCTAAAGCCCGCTTGGCCTTGAGCAATAATGTAGAGAACAAATGCAGCAGCAGTCGCACCGACCACTTGAGCAACAATATAGGGAATTAAATCTTTAACATCGAAGCGGCCGCCGACCCAAAGGCCAACACTTACCGCGGGATTAAAATGTCCACCTGAGATATGCCCTAGAGCATAGGCGCCTGTCAGTACGGTTAAACCAAAGGCAAGGGCTACACCTGCAAAGCCAATACCAAGTTCAGGGAAAGCTGCGGCTAATACTGCGCTACCACAACCACCAAAGACTAGCCAAAACGTACCTAGAAATTCAGCAAAATATTTATTCATTCTGATTACTCATTTATTTAATCTATTTTAATTAATGTGAATTACGTCACATAAATTTAAAGCATGTGACTATATGAAATTTTTGTTTTCAGTGTTGTTTTAATCAAGAAAAGATTTGTAAGTTTTGGTTGGTTATTCTTTGTCTAAAAAATGATCCCTCCATTGCTGTGGTGTTTGATTGGTCCAATGCTTAAAAGCTCTTTGAAAAGCACTTTGTTCCGAGTAACAAAGCAGAAGAGCAATCTCTTGTAAACTTAAATGCGGGTCTTTTAGATACTCGGTTGCGAGCATAAAGCGCACTTGCTGAACACGTTCCTGAAAGGTGGTGTTTTGTTGTTGTAAGTGTCTTTGGAGCTGCCGCACGGACAGGCCTAATTGAGCAGCAATATATTCAATTTGATATTGATTTTTTTGTAGTCCAGTCAAAATTGAATGCTGTAAGCGCTGATCAAGTTGGGTCGAATTTGGTAATTGTTCTAACAGCGCTTGTGCTTGCTGAACCAATAACTGCTGTAGGGTGTGGTCGGCGCTGCTAAGCGGCTTATGAATTTCCGTAATTGGAATAAGCAACTCTGTACGCGGCTGGCTAAAACGAACGGGACATTGGAAGTATTGTTCATAAACCCTGATATTTTTTGGGGCAGCATTTAAGAAATGTACTTCATGTAAATGCACATCTTCATGAGACATAAAAAGACGTAAGAACTGAATCACCAGTGCAATTGCGATTTCATCGGTAAGCTGGGTAGGGTGTAGCTCAGTCGCTTCCCAGCGAATAGAACCATATCTTCCTTGTAGCTCAACGACTAAAGGGCTGCCGTCATAAATCAGACGATGAAAATCATGATAGCGAATTAGCGCTTCACCTAGGTTATCGCAAGAGAGTGCGAGGTAGGCAATAATCCCTAAGTGTTTGGGTTGCACGTATTTTGCAATTTCTAGACCTAATCCCGGCTTTGGGTCCAATTTATAAATGACTTCTAATAGGTCACGCCAAACGACGTAGTCAAAGCGTTCCAGATTTTGAATTTGTTCTAATTGTTCAGGAATAGCTAACTGATTGGCTTCACAGTAAGCCTTTAAAAGATGTCCCAGCCCTCCATATACTGAGCCTGTATAGTTTTTTAATTGTGGCATCTCAACCATCTCTTTCTTGTCGTGATTTGTCAATGAAACCATAAATTCTGGTCAATACCTAGCATAACGAATTTTATATTCTGAATAAAAGAAAAAGGAGTTAGGTGATGTTAAAAGGGTTTATTGCAGGAATTGCGGTTGCGAATGCTTTTGAATGGGTGGCGCATAAATACATTTTGCATGGTGTGCACCGTGCTGGAAAGCCACGCTATAGCCCAGTACCAAAAAGTATGGAATCTCATTGGGTACACCATCGTGAAGTCCGTAAACAACGATTTCACGATGATTGCTATGTGGAAGGCGTTGGCAACTGGCGAACTAAAAATGAGTTAATTTCACTGGCGGTCGTAGCAACCGTTTCAAGTGCAATTTTTTACCCGTTTTCAAAAGGTATGGCACTTGCAGCTTGGTACAGTGCTGGTAATTATTACTATATTCATCGCCGTGCACATTTAGAGCCTGACTGGGCAAAGCGTAAAATTCCGTGGCATTACGACCATCACATGAACTCTAATCAAGACGCCAATTGGTGTGTGACCAAGCCTTGGTTTGATTATGTAATGGGAACACGGGTGGTGTCTTCAGCAGATTTAAAAGAACAAAATCCTTTGGGAGTAAGGTTGCCTACAATACTTGCTAGACCATTGTCTCAAGCTGTAGAAAAAATCTTTCCTGCAAAATGGGTCGAGAAAAAAGAAAAACTAAAACCTCTTAGCGAAGTGAAAGAAATAGATGGTGCTGCATAAAAAATAAAGGGGCATATTGCCCCTTTAAATATAAATAAGCTTACAAGCGCATTTCGATGCCTTGTTCAGCCAAATATTGCTTAGCTTCTGGAATGGTATATTGACCAAAGTGGAAAATACTTGCTGCCAACACTGCATCGGCACCACCTTGTAAAATGCCGTCTGCAAGGTGTTGTAAGTTACCTACACCGCCTGAAGCAATCGTTGGAATGGTCACACGATCATTAATGGCACGCATTAAAGCAATATCGTAACCTGCTTTCGTACCATCGGCGTCCATACTGGTAATCAGTAATTCACCCGCACCGTAATCAGCCATTTTTACAGCCCATTCAATGGCATCAATACCTGTTGGTTTACGGCCACCATGAGTAAAGATTTCCCATTTGTTGTCGCCAGTTTTTTTGGCATCAATCGCAACTACAATACATTGTGCGCCAAAGTGTTGAGAAGCTTCTTGAACAAATTCAGGGTTAAATACGGCAGCTGAGTTAATACTCACTTTATCTGCGCCTGCATTTAATAGCGCACGAATATCTTCAACCTTACGTACGCCACCACCCACAGTTAATGGCACAAATACAGTCTCGGCCATACGTTCAACAGTACGGTAAGTGGTATCGCGTCCATGATGTGTAGCGGTAATGTCTAAGAAAGTAATTTCGTCTGCACCTTGTTCGTTATAGCGACGTGCCACTTCAACTGGGTCGCCCGCATCACGAATATCGAGGAATTGAACGCCTTTAACTACGCGTCCGTTATCAACGTCTAGGCAAGGAATAATACGTTTAGCAAGCATAGCTTTTTCCAAAAATAATCGCCGTTGGTGAAAGTTCCTACACAGGCGCTACACCTTCATGGAGGGAAGAGGTATTCTATCAAACTTCACAGATGTTTTTTGCAGGTTTTCCATGTCGGTTTATACCCCGTTGAGTTTAGATGAAGTTCGCGCCTTTGCTGCACCTTATGGATTAGAGGTGTTGGAGCTGAACCCAATTCAGGGAGGTATTCAAAACACCAATTATTTTTTGGTTGATGTAAACCGTAAACAATATGTACTCACCGTGTTTGAAGAGTTAGATGCACAAGGGGCAGGCGAACTCATTCCTGTTCTTGAGCAATTAGGTACTCATGATGTCCCTGTTGCTGTGCCGTTAAAACATAGCGGACAAGCAGTTCACGTGATTGCAGAAAAGCCTGCACAGATTGCTCCACGTCTCATGGGTCACCATCCCATGCAAACCACAGTAGCTCAGGTCGCAGCAATTGCTGATGCACAAGCGAAACTGCATGTGGCTTTGCAAGATTTCCCGCTTGAGCGTGAATATCGTCGTGATCATCAATATTGGACAGGTGTTGCAGAGCAGCTTAAACCAAATATGACTCAAGATGACCAAGCGTTACTTGAGCAGGTTTATCAAGCTTTTAATGCTAAAACAGCACAATACTCAAACCGACCAACAGGTTTTATTCACTCAGATTTGTTCCGTGACAATACTTTGTTTGAAGGCGAGCAACTACAAGGTATTTTAGATTTTTACGAGCTAAATCAAGACGAATTACTGTTTGATATTGCAATTACCATCAACGATTTTTGTACCGAATATCCAGCAGCGCATTTAAACTCTGACAAAGTGGCCGCTTACTTAGAGGCATACCAAAAAGTTCGTGCGCTGACTACCGATGAACTTGAGTGTTTAGATGTATTCTTGGCAATGGCGGCTTGCCGTTTTTGGTCAATGCGTTTGCAAGTTGCTCAAAAAAATAAAGAAGAAGGACGTACAGGCGATGACATCTTGCAAAAAGATCCGCAAGAAATGCGAGCAATGATGCAAGACCGTTTAAGTCATGTAAAAGGATAAAGGAAGAAAGATGCGAGATCAGGGGCGATTAGTCGAATGGTTCGACGAAAAAGGTTATGGCTTTATTCAGCCAGATGATGCTGAAAAAGAACGAGTCTTTTTGCATATTAAAGATTTTGCACGCCCCGGACCTCGGCCAATTATTGGCTGTGCACTGGAATATTTGGTTATTCTCGATGAACGAGGTCGCTTTCGTGCCCAGCAAGTCACTTATTTAAAAGCATCTCAAACTCGTAAAGCATCAAAGCCTGTAAAAACACAATCTTCTTTTCAAGCCAGTCCATGGTCTGCAATGCAAATGGGGATCGTGTTTTATTTCGTTTTAATGGGAATTATGAGCTTTATCCATATTTTACCCGCCTATACCTTATTGTTTGTTTTAATGATGAATGTGCTGAGTTATTGGCTATATTCACAAGACAAAGAAGCTGCACAATTGGGTAATCGCCGTGTGCCTGAGCAAACATTACACATTGTTAGCTTCTTAGGAGGTTGGCCTGCTGCATGGTGGGCACAACAAAAACTGAGACATAAAACACAAAAACAACCCTTTCGTAAGATTTATTTTTGTACCATATTCTTTCATTTACTTTTGATTTTGTGGCTAATTTCTCCCTTAAATGTGTTGCGGGGCTCATAAAAGTAAATTGTTTTATTAAACTTGAGAGGTATAAAAATGAATAGTTCTATCGACCAAGATCCAAATCGTACTTTAACACTTATTTTATATGTACTTTATATTGTCGCTATTTTTACAGGCGGCCTACTTGCGGTTATCGCTTTAATTATTAACTATGTAAAACGTTCCGATGTGCAAGGTTCAATTTTTGCGAGCCACTTTACATGGCAAATCAGAACATTCTGGTGGTATCTGGCTTGGAATATTATTGCCTTTCTGCCGTTTATTTTCCTGTTCTTTACAGGTGAAAATACTGATCTATTTGCAGGCGTTGCCGTTTCATCGACCGTGTTCTGTGTCGGCGTAATTGGTGCTGCGTGGATCTGGATTGTATATCGTGCAATTCGCGGCTTGATTGCTTTAAATGATAATCGCCCGATGTATCAACCTTAATAAATAAAAAAAGAGAGCTTAGCGCTCTCTTTTTTATTCTCGAATTCTTTTAGTTTTTTTAATGGGCAACTTAAGTTTTAACTCACTGACTAAAACACCTAAAACGACTAATGCTCCACCCAGAAGAGCAATAAGTGGTAAGCGCTCACCCGCAATTCGACCAATAATGCCTGCCCAAACAGGTTCTCCTGCATAGATAATTGCAGCACGTGAAGGATCAACCACACGTTGAGCCCAGTTCATCACAAATTGAATGAGTGCACTCGCTAAACCTAATGCAACCGCAATGAGTACAAGCGGCCATGAAAATGTAGGAATTGTATGTTCACCCACCACAGGCATAATTGCGAAAGAAAGTAGAGATGCCACACCAAGTTGAATGATCGTAACGCGACGTAAATTTACTTTTCCAGCAAAGTAGCTAATGAAAATAATTTCTAAAGCAATCGCAAACGACCCGAGCACTGTTAAAAGTTGCCCAAAACTTAATGTAATTTTCTCAAAACCATTGCCTGTCAATAACACAAGGCCGACAAAAGCAAGAGCAGCCCCTACCCAAGTCATAATGTGGGGAACTTTTCTAAAGATGAGCCACATTAAAATAGGAACAAGTGGAACATATAGCGCCGTTAAAAAAGCCGACTCACTACTTGGAATTGTTTGCAGACCAATCGTTTGTGTACCATAGCCTGCTGCAATAACAAGACCAATCGCACAACCTGCGCCTAAATCTTTTAAAGTGACACCTTTCATATTTTTTAATGAAATAAGAAGTAAAGTAAGAGCTGCTACCGCAAAGCGACAGCCCACAAAAAACATAGGCGACGAAAAATGCAGTGCATATTGCACCGTAAGAAATGTTCCACCCCAAATGATCGTAATCAAAATGAGTGCTAACTGGGGGGCTTTGCTTGAACTCAGGGAAATTGGTGACATACTTAAAATTATTAGAAATTGTGCAATATACTGCACATATTGCGCTATTCTTCTATTTTGTGCAATATATTGCTCATATTTTATTTACTACTTTATTCTATGAGCCAGTCGAGTACCGTTTTACAGCATGTCGGCACAAATATCCGTTCATTACGAGATGAGCGAGATTTAAGCCAACAGGACTTGGCCGATCAGGCAGGGGTAAGTAGACGAACCATTGCAGCTTTGGAAACAGGACAAGTTAATATTAGCTTGGCTAAACTCGATGCGATTGCAGTCGTGTTGGGTGTAGATTTTAGAACGATTGTGAGTGCTCCTGAGCATAAAGAACAAGTCTTAGTAAATGCACTCGCTTGGCAGGGGAGTAAAGATGAGAGTAATGCTACTCTATTAGCCTCAGTTCCATCTCATACTCAAGTTGAGCTTTGGACATGGTCATTGGCAGTAGGAGAGTCTTATGTTGCTGAAGCAGACCCGGAAGGATGGCAAGAGCTTATTTATGTATTAGAAGGCGAGTTGACCATACAATTTGCAGATAGTTCAAAAACTATTGCTGCTGGTTCTTCATTTATATATGCCAGTTCAGTAACTTATACTTATATTAATAGTGGTAACCAAGTCCTTAAGTTTATTCGTAATGTGGTGTATTGATTGATTAGACTTTAAGGTTTTATAAAAAAAAATTAAAAGTTTATCGGTGTAATTTTAAACAAAAAACACGGATAAGACTAAATAAGAGAAGTTATGATATTTCTTATGTAATGAAATTATTTTTAATTCGTTTTAATAGAAAAAAGATACTGAAATGAAGTTTTTATTAAGTTCACAAGATATTCAAAACTATAAATTTTTATGGCGGATTTCTAAAGAAAAATATAAGAAGCAGAAGGGGAGTATGTTTCTTATGTTTTTATTAGTAATGTTTACAGCATTCTTTACAACATTATTGCCATACTTATTAAAACTTATTATCGATTATTCTGCACAGGAATATGACTTTCCACTTGATGTTCGACTTCCATTTAATTTTTTATATCTGATCGCACTTGCTTATGCCGCAGCATGGTTAGTGAATGAGTTATGTAATTGGACAAAAAATATTTTTAGTGCTTATTTGATGGTAGATTTCAAAGGGGCACTAATTTTTGTAGGATTAAAAAATTACTTAAATCTCAAAAAAGATGAACAAGATCAAATTGAAACTGGAACCGTGATTAGTGATCTTGCAAGAGGAAGCTCTGCTTTTGGTGAGATTAATCTAACGTTACTTCTTCATTTAGGACCAATAGTTTTTCAATTGGTTATGATTTTTACAGTTTTGTTCACGACCATTAATTTACTTTTTAGTGTCAGTTTTTTATTGGTCGCTATAGTTATTTTTGTAGTTTCTTTTCATATAAATAAAACAAGTAGTTCACTATTCGATGCTATGTATCAACAGGATAATCAAGTAAATAGCCATTTGATACATCAGATCTCAAATTCTTATGAAATTAAAGTAAAAAATGCGGTACCTTTTCAATTATCAAAGTTTAATGACACACTAAATTCATATATCACAACCGCTAAAGATAGGAATAAGAAAATAGGGCTACTCATGATTTCCCAATTGTTCTTGATCTTTCTATTTTTACTCATTTTTATGTTATTTACAGTATTTCTTTCAACTGAAAAGCGTCTTACACCAGGTGCTTTTGTATTGATAAGTACTTATATTATTCAACTCACCAATCCCTTTCTGGCTGTTTCCCAAAGCCTTATGCGTTTAAATGGAAATTTTGTCGCCCTAGCAAAATATCGACAATATTTTAATCGTAATAAAGAGCAATATACGTATTCTGCTATTAAAGACTCCGAAATTCTCTTCCAATTTATAAATGCTCAATTCTTATTAGGAAAAAGAGCCGTAGATCATTTTAATTTAACAATATCAGCCAATAAAACATATGTCGTAATTGGTCAAACAGGGTTAGGTAAAACTTCCCTGATGAATTATTTAATGGGTGTGTATCAGATTCAATCAGGACAGCTTTTGTATAAAGGTGTTGATATTAGTCATCACTTTTCTAAGCATATTTTTGATGAAGTAGTCTATGTTGCACAGCAACCTGTTATTTTTCCTTATTCTTTAAGAGAGAATTTGGTCTATAACTCACAGTATATATATGAAGATTCTTACTTACTTCAAATGCTTGAGCAGTTTAATTTATTACATATTCTGAAAAAGCATCAACTCACACTCGATGATGATCTAACTGAAATTATAAAAATTTTTCAGGAGGAGAAAAGCAAAGAATTTGTATTCTTCGTGGTCTTTTGGCTCGTCCTCAACTCATGATTTTAGATGAACCGACAGCGGCTTTAGACGTAGACACTGCCAAAAATATACTTAAATATATTCAGCAAGTCGTTCCCTCCGTAATCATGATTACACATTCCCCTTATGCAATGGAACTTGCGGATGAGGTTATTGATTTAGAAAAGTTATTAAGTTAAAGATTATCAAAATAAAAAAGAGCCTAAACCGGCTCTTTTTTACATCTTAAAAATTAAAGACGGTTTTCATCTAGCAACAGCTGAGCTTCACGAAGGTTTAAAGTACCTTCATAAATTGCACGACCTGTGATTGCACCTAAAATGCCCGGTTGGCCTTTTAAGTTGCGAACGTCATCAAGGTTAGTTACACCACCTGAAGCAATCACGGGTAAGCCTGAGTATTGAGCCAAGTTTACAGTTTGCTCAACATTTACGCCTTGCATCATGCCGTCACGAGCAATGTCTGTATAAACAATGCTAGACACGCCTGCATCTGCAAAGCGTTTTGCTAAGTCAGTTGCTTTCACATCAGTAACGTTTGCCCAGCCGTCAGTTGCAACCATACCATTCATGGCATCAATACCAACGATGATATGACCAGCAAAACGCTTACAAGCTTCTTCTACAAATTCAGGCTCTTGAACTGCTTTTGTCCCGATAATGACAAAAGTCACGCCAGCTTCTAAATAGTGTTCGATAGTTTCTAATGAACGAATACCACCACCAATTTGAATTGGTAATTCTGGTTGAGCTTTAGCAATTGCTTCAACAACAGGCTTATGAATTGGGGTACCTGCGAAAGCGCCATTCAAATCAACCAAATGCAAACGACGTGCGCCTTCATTTACCCAATGCTGGGCAGTTGCAACCGGATCGTCAGAGAAAACGGTATCGTCTTCCATACGCCCTTGTTTTAAACGCACACATTTACCATCTTTCAGGTCAATTGCTGGAATGATTAGCATGCTTCCGCTCCTTGCTTCATCATGATTATGAAATTGTGCACATCTTAGCAAAGTATTGATCAATCGCTAAGCCTTAGAAAAGACTTTTATAACTTTACGTTTGAAGTGCGGTTTGAATGGTTTGTGAAATATGAACGGGCAATAGATTTTGTTTTCTGAGTGCTTCAAATACCAATAATGCAGCATACGCATCCGCGGCGGCGTAATTGATTTGCTGTGATGTGAGTGGTTTTCGTGCCCAATTTGAAGTTCCGACTTTCTTCGACTTTGCAAGGTACTGCCCAAATAACAAGGCTACTGCTTTTTGTAAGCCCATTTGCTGTTTAAAACCAAAGTGATTAAAGCCTTTAGCAAGGTCGACACAACTTTCTAGCTCTATACCTTTTTTATGAAAAATGTGCTTATCATTTTTAAGGCCAAAGCCGACTTTAATTTGTTTTTGGCTCGACAAGATGGGCTGCAAGAATTTTAAAGTTGATGAATTAACATGAAATAAATAGGCCTTTTGTGTTGTAGCAAGTTGAATCAAATGTGGACCAGTTGAGATTTCGCCCACTTGAAATGTAGGCTTGGACTCGGAATCAAATCCTAAAAAAGTAGCTGCTTTTAATTCTTCTTTAATACTTTTGCATTGTTCGCTATTTTCAATCACCACAATATTCTGGTGGTTAAGATTTTCAAAAGGAGGGAGCTGCTGAATAGAGGCTTTATCAAGGAGGGCAAAGGCTTCGGACATATTTAACAGCGTACAAATGAATTGGGCTATTCACTTTATATATGAATAAAGCCTAGAGGACTAGGCTTTATGACTGTCTTTAAAAATTATTCAGACTGAGATGGGCTACCGATCACAATACTTTCGCTTTTCTCGACATAACCTTCATAGGTAGGAGCCATGATTGTGGCAACAATAGCAAAAATTACTGCAAGTGGAATAAGCGCAATATAAATCCAGCCTAAAACACGTTCCCAGCTTGGTGTTGGACGCTTGGGTCCATAATCATTAGGGCCTTCAGTTCCTTTGGCACAGAATAAATAAACCGCAAAGCCAATATTCACAACGGGTACGAGCATGAGTAAAGATAACCAACCTGTATTATTACGGTCATGCAAACGGCGAATAATCAGGATAAAAGAAAAATAGAAGTACGCGATATAAAGAACGACCAATAAGATCATACCGATAACAATCGCTGAATTACTACTACCTCCAACCACCATACCAGATGTCATGCCAACCACGAACAAAGCAATCATTAGTATAAGAGTGTAAAGCAGTGACCAAGCAGCGTAAGAGAGTCGCCCAAAACGTCCATTTGCGTTAAAGGGCGAATCTTGTTGAAGGGGTTGATTTTCAAAAGGTGAATTCATTTTGTTTTTCCTGATCATTTGGTTTTATTTAAAAGTATAAATATTCAATATCTTGTTGGATAAAATATCATTCTATAAATGATTAGTTGTTATTATAAATAAAAAAAAATCAGGCCATCTCAACCTGATCTTTTTTAGTTTTTAAATCAGATTAAATATTCCATTCCACAAAGTTTTTCAGTAACTGCAAACCAGCAGTGTGACTTTTCTCTGGGTGGAATTGAGTCGCGAATAAATTATCTTTGTGAATGGCTGTGCAGAAATTCAAGCCGTAGTCACATGTTGCAGCTACTACGCTTTCATCTTTAGGTTCGACATAGTAGCTATGTACAAAGTAAAAACGAGCATCTTGTTCAATGTTGTTCCACATTGGATGGCTCGGGTCCAGTTGGTGAACCTGATTCCAGCCCATATGCGGCACTTTTAAACCTTCCATTTGAGGAAAGTGTTTTACCACACCATCAAAAATACCAAGCGCGTCTACACCGCCATTTTCTTCTGAGCTTTGTAGTAGTGCTTGCATGCCTACACAAATCGCCAGAACTGGCTTATTAAAAGCAGCTTGACGTACGACTTCATCAATACCTGCTTCACGCATGCCTTGCATACAGTCACGCATTGCACCAACACCCGGAAAAACAATTTTGTCGGCTTGTGCAATTAGTTTTGGATCATTGGTCACATCGACTGTAGCGCCCACATGCTCAAGTGCTTTAGCTGCTGAGTGTAGATTGCCCATGCCATAATCAAGTAACGCGATACGTGTCATTAGAGGCTACCTTTTGTCGATGCAATCGTGTTCTCTGCACGTGGATCAACTTCACATGCCATACGTAAAGCACGAGCAAGTGCTTTAAAAACACTTTCGATTTGGTGGTGGCTATTTTTACCTTTTAAGTTGTCGATGTGTAAGGTCATAAGCGCATGGTTTACGAAACCTTGGAAAAACTCAGAAAATAAATCCACATCAAATGTACCGATGCGTGCACGGGTAAATGGAATATCCATAAATAATCCCGGACGGCCAGATAAATCGACAACTACGCGAGATAAAGCTTCGTCTAATGGTGCATAAAAATGACCATAGCGTTTTAAACCTTTTTTATCACCTAAAGCTTGCGCAAAAGCTTGTCCAAGCGTGATACCACAGTCTTCTACAGTGTGGTGATCATCAATCTCGAGGTCTCCATCACAATGAATATCGATATCAAATAAGCCATGTCGCTTGATTTGATCAATCATATGGTCTAAAAATGGAACTCCGGTGTTTAGTGTGCCTTGACCAGTACCGTCGAGATTTAAACGAACTCGAATTTTGGTTTCATTGGTATTTCTAACCACTTCACTGATACGTTGCGTCATGGACACGTTCCTCAAAAAACGTCAAAAATGATTGGATGTTAACGACAATTTCGCTGTGACGAATTCGTGACAGCATCATAGTTTGCTCAGGAGGGTTAATCAATGCCTATTACCGTACATGCTTATAGTTCTCTAGATAATTCAGAGATCCGCGATCAGCTTGAGCGTTTGTATGATACAAGTCCGGAGTTTGGTGACGGGCACGATGCGATTGAACAACTTGAACAAGATTTACAACAGTATACCACGCTATACACTGCCGAATTTAACACCAAAATTATAGGTGCAATTTGGTCTTCAGGACAAGGTGAAAGCAAGGTTCTTGAATACATTGTTGTGCATCCTGCTAACCGTGGTCGTGGGGTAGCTGAGCGCTTAGTTGAAGAAGCTTGTCGTATGGAAGAGTCAAAAGGTGTTAAAACTTTTGAACCAGGATGCGGCGCGATTCATCGTTGCTTGGCGCATATTGGTAAATTACATCACTAAGAGCCTCTATTTCTATGTGGCTGTGATTTAAAAATAATCACTTGTTACAAAAAACACGGAAGTTGCTTGACGTCTTCTTATAAACATTGTTTAATACGCCCACTTCGGCGTGATAGCTCAGTAGGTAGAGCAACGGATTGAAAATCCGTGTGTCCCCAGTTCGATCCTGGGTCTCGCCACCATTATTTGTGTTTTCAATCCCTGATCCCATCAGGGATTTTTTTTAAGTATAAAAAATACTCATTTAAATCAGAAACTCAGGATAATAGTTGACTATTGTTCTGAGATACGGCTTAATACAGGCCATCGGCGTGATAGCTCAGTAGGTAGAGCAACGGATTGAAAATCCGTGTGTCCCCAGTTCGATCCTGGGTCTCGC
>NZ_JAQNDD010000005.1:0-306003 GCF_028367635.1 Acinetobacter sp. P1(2023) | reverse complement strand
ATGGAGCAGTCTGGTAGCTCGTCGGGCTCATAACCCGAAGGTCGTTGGTTCAAATCCAGCTCCCGCTACCAATTTGATTAAGGTGCAACTTAATCAAGCTAATATTGGATAAGTTTACATTGACTTTTTTCGATATTTGTATATAATTTTTGCACGTTGATGCGGGATGGAGCAGTCTGGTAGCTCGTCGGGCTCATAACCCGAAGGTCGTTGGTTCAAATCCAGCTCCCGCTACCAAGTTTCTTAAAAGAGGCTCACAGACAGGTGGGCCTTTTTGCACAGTGGACTATTGTTTTCTGTGCTAAATAGGGGCGATTAACGCCCTTTTTTATTGGTTATCGTATCGCTATCGTGTAGTGTCGACATCAATTGGTCAAATAGTCATGCTTCACTATAGTAGGTCTGTGTCGGTTAAAACAACCGATTGAATCGCACGAGAATGACGAGAGTAAATGAAATTATCAAATAAATCCCAAGCATTGCATGACTTAATTGTTCCTGCAGTGGAAGCATGTGGTGTCGACCTTTGGGGGATCGAGTTTCTCCCACAAGGTAAACGTTCATTATTGCGTATTTATATCGATAAAGCGGTAAGTGAAGATGCTGAGCCAGTACTTAATGAAGATGGTGAAGTAGAACAAGGCCGTGGTATTGGTGTACAAGATTGTGTGCGTGTAACACAACAAGTTGGCGCAATGTTGGATGTTCATGATCCAATTTCAGGTGAGTATTCATTAGAAGTTTCTTCACCGGGCTGGGATCGTCCTTTTTTCCAACTAGAACAGTTACAAGGCTACATCGGACAACAAATTGCTTTGCGTCTAATTGCAGCAGTAGAAAACCGTCGTAAATTTCAAGCAAAACTTATCGCAGTAGACCTTGAAAATGAAGAAATTCAGGTTGAAGTTGATGGGAAGCATGTGCTTGTAATCGACAGCAACAATATCGATAAAGCAAACTTGATCTATCAAGATTAAATTTATTAAATTTTATAAGAAATCGGTAGGTGACTTATGGGCCGCGAAATTCTTACCGTTGTTGAAACGGTTAGTAATGAAAAAGGTGTTAGTCGTGAAGCGATCTTCGAGGCTTTAGAACAAGCTCTAGTTGCTGCAACGAAGAAAAGATTTTACGAAGGTACGCATGCTGAAGAAGCTCAGCTTCGTGTAGAAATTGATCGTAAAACTGGTGATTACCGTACGTTCCGTCAATGGATTGTGGTCGCAGATGAAGATCATGAAATGCCAGCTTGCCAAGATGCAATTTCTGACGTTGATCCAGCTAAATGGTCAATTGGTGATGTACGTGAACTCGAAGTAGAATCTATTGAGTTTGGTCGTATCGCTGCACAAATTGCCAAGCAAGTTATCGTACAAAAAATTCGTGAAGCTGAGCGCGCTTTAGTTGCTGATGCATACGAGTCTAAAGTGGGTGAGTTAATTTACGGTGAAGTGAAAAAACAAACCAAAGATGGCTTCATTATCGACTTAGGCGACAACGCAGAAGCTTATCTTGCACGCGAAGAGATGATTCCAAAAGAAATTCTTCGTCCAAAACAACGTGTAAACGCTATTTTATATAACGTTAACCGTGAAGGTCGTGGCGCTCAGTTGTTGTTATCACGCGCTAAGCCTGAAATGTTAATCGCTTTAATGAAAAAAGAAATTCCTGAAATTTCTGAAGAAATTATTGAAATTAAAGCAGCGGCACGTCAACCGGGCGTTCGTGCTAAAATTGCAGTGAAAACAAATGATCACCGTATTGACCCTGTAGGTGCATGTATTGGTATGCGTGGTACGCGTATTCAAGCTGTACAACAAGAGTTGAATGGTGAACGTATTGATGTAGTGGTCTGGTCTGATGATCCGGCTCAATACATTGCTAGTGCATTAGAACCAGCGGATGTTTCAGGCATCGTGCTTGATGAAGATGCAAGAAGTGCCGACATTATTTTTGCAACCAGCGATCAATTAGCTCGCGCGATTGGCTCTCAAGGTCAAAACGTTCGCTTAGCTTCTGATTTAACTGGCTACAAACTCGACATGATGCTTGAAGAAGAGTATCGTGCTCGTCAGCAAAATGAAGCTCAGCAATATCTCGACATGTTTGTATCACGTCTCGATATTGAAGAAGATTTAGCAATGGCATTGGTGGAAATGGGCTTCACTTCTCTAGAAGAGATTGCTTATGTTCCTGCTGAAACTTTTGACGAAATTGAGCTTGATGCTGAATTGGTTGAGTTATTGCAAAGTCGTGCAAAAGAAGCAGCCCTTACTGATGCTTTGAAACAGCAAGAAAATATTCAAGAACCGAGCGCAGACCTTCTCACTATGGAAGGCATGACTTCTGAGATCGCTTACTCGCTTGCCGCTCGCGGTATTATTACTGTCGACGATTTGGCAGATCAGGCTACTGACGATATCTCTGATATTGAAGGTCTTGGTCATGAAAAAGCAGGTCAATTGATCATGAAAGCTCGCGAATCATGGTTTAACTAGGAGATGAAATATGACGGACAAGTCGATTAAAGAGTTAGCTCTCAGTGTAGGACGTCCTGTTGAGAAGCTCCTAGAACAGGCTCGTGAAGCAGGTTTGCCTCAACGTACAGCAGACGACATTATTACCACTGAACAACAGGATACTTTGGTCAATCATTTGAAAAAAGTTCATGGTCAGGAAAGTGGTAACACAGGAAAAATTGCGTTGAAACGTAAAACAACCAGTACCGCTAAAGTTGCAAGTACTTCAGGTAAAGCAAAAACGATTAACGTAGAAGTACGTAAAAAACAGGTTTTTGCTAAACCAAACCCTGAACAAATTGCAGCAGAAGCTAAAGCACGTGCAGAAGCAGAAGCAAAAGCACGTGTAGAACAGCAAACGCGTGAAACTGCCGAGCAAAAAGCGCGTCTTCAAACAGAGCAAAAAGCAAAAGCAACTTTAGATGCTATGCGTGCTGCTCATCAACAAGATAGTGCTGCACAGACAGCTCCAAAAGCTGCTGTTGTAGTGAAAAAGCGTGGTGGTGGCACAGTAAAACCTGCACCAAAACCAGCTGAAACTCCAGAACAGAAAAGAGCTCGTGAAGAGCAGTCAGCTCAGTTAAAAGCAACTGAAGAAGCTGCACGTCGTAAAGCGGCTGAAGAAGCTCAGCAACGTACACTTGAACAAATGCGCAAAATGGCGTCTAAGTATTCAAATGACGATGCTACTACGACAATTCGTGTGATTGATGATTCTCCACTTGCTTCAGGTCTAGTTGGCCAAGCTTATGAAGATTCATTTAAGCAAGAAGACCGTGAAATTAAACGCGGTGGCGCAACCACTAACCCACGTGCTGGTAAGAAAGGTGGTCGTCGTGGTCAAGAAGAGCAAAGCTTTGTTAACCATAATAAACGTGGTTTAAAATCAAGCCAAGCGAATAAGCATGGATTTGAAAAGCCAGTTAAAAAGCAAGTTTATGATGTAGAAATCGGTTCAAGCATTGTTGTTGCCGATCTTGCTCAAAAAATGGCAATTAAAGTACGTGAAGTTATCAAAACACTTATGAAAATGGGTGAATTGGTTAACCAAGATCAAGCTATTGATCAAGACACAGCGGCACTTGTTGTAGAAGAAATGGGCCACAACCCTGTTTTAGTTTCTGATACACAAGCGGAAGATAACTTGCTTGAAGCAGCTGAAGAAGCTCGTGGTGAGCAAACAACTCGTCCGCCAGTTGTTACCATTATGGGTCACGTTGACCATGGTAAAACATCATTGCTTGACCGTATTCGTCGTTCGAAAGTGGCGGCTGGTGAAGCAGGTGGTATTACCCAGCATATTGGTGCATATCACGTTGAAACAGACAAAGGGATTATTACATTCCTTGATACACCGGGACATGCGGCATTTACTTCAATGCGTGCACGTGGTGCTAAAGCAACGGATATCGTTGTATTAGTTGTTGCAGCTGATGATGGTGTAATGCCACAAACTGCAGAAGCAATTGACCATGCTCGCGCAGCAGGAACTCCAATTATTGTTGCAATCAACAAAATGGATAAAGAATCTGCTGATCCAGACCGTGTGTTAAATGAATTAACAACGAAACAAATCGTTCCAGAAGAATGGGGTGGTGATGTTCCGATTGCTAAGGTTTCTGCACATAGCGGACAAGGTATTGATGAACTCCTTGATTTAATTCTTATTCAATCAGAATTGATGGAATTAAAAGCATCTGCTGAAGGTGCTGCGCAAGGTGTTGTTATTGAAGCACGTGTTGATAAAGGCCGTGGTGCGGTAACTTCTATTCTTGTTCAAAACGGTACATTAAACATTGGTGACCTTGTTCTTGCAGGTTCGTCTTATGGTCGTGTCCGTGCAATGTCTGATGAAAATGGTAAGCCAATTAAATCAGCAGGCCCATCTATTCCTGTAGAAATTCTGGGTCTTCCAGATGCTCCAATGGCAGGTGATGAAGTTCTTGTTGTAAATGACGAGAAGAAAGCGCGTGAAGTTGCCGATGCTCGTGCTGACCGTGAGCGTCAAAAACGTATTGATCGTCAAAGCGCAATGCGCCTTGAAAATATCATGTCGTCAATGGGCAAAAAAGATGTTCCTACAGTCAACGTTGTTTTGAAAACAGATGTACGTGGTACTTTAGAAGCATTGAATGCAGCTCTACATGAATTATCTACTGATGAAGTAAAAGTTCGTGTAATTAGTTCGGGTGTTGGTGCGATTACTGAGTCTGATGTGATTCTTGCTGAATCTTCAGAAGCTGTATTGTTAGGCTTTAACGTTCGTGCCGATACGACTGCTCGTCAGCGAAGTGACCAAGATGGTATCGATATTCGTTACTACAGCATCATTTATGAATTAATTGATGATGTGAAAGATGCTATGAGCGGTAAACTTGCTCCTGAACATCGTGAAACAATCTTGGGTGTTGCGGAAGTACGTGAAGTATTCCACTCAAGTAAGTTTGGTGCAGCAGCAGGTTGTATGGTACTTGAAGGCACATTACATCGTAATAAACCGATTCGCGTATTACGTGATGATGTTGTAATTTTCCAAGGTGAGCTTGAATCTCTTCGTCGTTATAAAGACGTTGTTGAGGAAGTTCGCGCAGGTATGGAATGTGGCCTTGCGGTGAAAGGTTATAAAGACATCAAACCACAAGATAAGATCGAAGTGTATGATGTTCAATTGATTAAACGGAGTCTTTAATGGCGGGTAGCCAACGCTTAAAGCGCATGGCGGATTCAGTACAACGTGAGTTGTCTGAGCTAATCCGTCAAGAGCTTAAAGATCCTCGCTTAGGTGGTCTAGTGACCATCTCTGCGGTGAAAGTCAGTGCAGATATGGGTTATGCTGAAGTTTATGTCACTGTTATGGGACGTGAACTAGGTGATGAGCAAAGTGAAGCTGCAAATAAAGAAACTTTAGATGTACTCAATAAAGCATCTGGTTTCTTGCGTCATGAATTGAGCCGTCGCATCAAGACTCGTATTACGCCTCGCTTGCGTTTCCATTACGATAAGACGAATGCATATGGTAACTATATGTTTGGTCTAATCGAAAAAGCGGTACAAGATTTACCAGAACGTAAGTCAGATGACGAAGAGTAATTAGAACTCAAAAATAAAAAAGCCACCTTCGGGTGGCTTTTTTAGTGGCTCAATTTTTTATTCTTTAGGAGGTTCCATTGGCGGTTTATTTTGTGAGAAGCGCTGACCAATTTTGTAACGGTCCCAAGGGAGTGGGCGTTCAATTGCCTCAGGTACTTCACCACTCAGTGAGCGTAAACGTAAATGTAGCGCAGCTTGAGCGATCAAATTGGCTGAAACCGGTGCGGTAATAAAAGCTAGAAGGGTAATAAGTAATTCGGCAAAACCAAAGCGACCTTGGAAAGCAAAAAAGATCATTGAAGCAATCAGGAAGCTTCCTAAGCCGAGCGTACTCGATTTAGTGGGTGCATGTAAGCGCATGAATAAGTCTGGTAAACGGACCATACCGATTGAGCCAACTAACATGAAGAAGGCACCAAAAACCAGAAAGACCGAAACAATAATTTCCATTGTAAATTGCATTTTGACCTCTCCTTAATCGATAACATGACCAGTTGTGAAGTAACGTGCTAAGGCGGCTGTAGATACGAAACCTAACATTGCAACCAGTAGAGCTCCTTCGAATAGTGAGGTCGTCATCCAATAAATGCCTAATACAACAATGAGACATGTTGCATTGAGGAAAAGCGTATCGAGTGCTAAAAGTCGGTCTACAATTGATGGACCCATGACCAGTCTGAAAAGGCAAAGTAACATCGAGATTGTAATCGCAATCAAGCTAATACCTAGAGCATAAGGTAGGATGGTCATGCACTTGCCTCCGTTTTACTTTTAACATCAAAAATTTCCATCAGAGGAATTTCATAACGTTCTTTGATATCTTGAATATCAGATTCGGTATTATCCGTGCTTAAAGCATGAACCAGAATATCCCCGCGTTCTTGATCGATACCCGCAGAAACCGTACCTGGTGTTGTGGTAATGATCATCGCCAGTAAAGTATTGACCTGCTCATGTTCTGTTTCTAAAGGTACACGATACCATTTAGGGTGTAAGTTTTTGGTAGGTCCTAAAACAAGTTTCGCGACTTTAAAGTTGGAAATGACAATATCCCAAAGAACCACGAAGCATAGTTTAATCGCAGGTTTCCAGTGAATATGCGGTGTGCGCGTAATAAAGGGTTTAACTAAACGAGGAATAATCAAGCCTAAAAGCACAGCAGTCAAAAGATCGCTTGCATCAAGACTATGCGCCAACATCAACCAAAATAAAATGATGAGAACGGAAACAAATGGATGTGGAAACCAGCGTTCAAGCAAATGTGATAACTGCATTGTTATGGCTCCATAGGTTTCAATTGACTTTCATCAACAATGGTAGGCGTTTGAAGTTTGTCCTGTTGCTGAATCTGCCGTTGTTTATATTCAGAAATATGCTCACCATTGAGCGTATCTTTGGAAATAATATCTGGAACAAGATAAGCATTATGATCTTCAACCTCACCGCCGTACTTGGTTTCCGGTAAGTAAGCTGGATCATATGGCTGCACACTGATCACTTCGCCGTTTTTATCTACTTTAAGAATAGAGTGTTGGTAAAGCGCATGGTCTTGGATCTGCTCTGCGGTACTTAATGTGTAATGCTGAATTGGTGCAGCAAAGACAACATAAGCGATTAAACCAGCCAGTAATAGATAAATGACTTGATCATTACGTGGCGGTGCGCGTTCCGGTAAAGCACGATAAAGAATGTAAGCAGGATGAATTGGGTCTTCCTCTGGAGGAGAGGCGCGCCAGAATAAGATAAAACCAACACGTGTAAGAGCAATAATACTTAATAAGCTTACAACAAGCACAACACCAATAATCCAGCCTTGATAGCTAGCTTCAACTGTTGCTTGTAGGATAAATACTTTTCCAAGAAAACCACTAAAAGGCGGTAAACCTGCAAGCATCATAGCAATCAAGAAGTAAGTCAGCATAGCCGCTTTTTCTTGTTTGATTCTTGGGGCAACTTTTAAATGATCTTTAAAATCTCCACGTTGTGAAGTGATCCACCCACAAAATAGATAAAAAGCCGCTCCGATCAAAGTACTGTGCACTAAGTAATATAAAGCCCCAGACCATGCCTGTGTATTAGACATGGCGATTGCTGTGAGCAAAGTACCAATTGAAGAAAGGACCATAAAGCCGACAAAGCGACGTAAACGATCTGCTCCAATTGCTGCGATCACACCATAGAGTGAAGTAATTAAGCCAATAGGCAATAACCAGCTTTTTAAGATTTCTTGACTAAGTGCATCGTCAAATACTGTTCCATTTACACGTAAAATAGAATAGATCCCGACTTTGGTCATAATGGTGAAAATGGCAGCTACAGGTGTGCTCGCAACAGCATAAGTTTTTGGTAGCCAAAAACCGACAGGAAGCATCGCTGCTTTAATACCGAAAACAACAAAAAGAAGTAGGGCGCCCGCGACTGCTAATTTATGTTGATCCGCTTCAAGTGTCGGTATAAGGCGTGATACATCCGCCATATTGAGGCTACCCACACTGCCATAAATCATACCAAGCCCAATTAAGAAGAGGGCAGAGGCTAAGAGATTGATAATGACATAGTGAACGCCCAGCTGAAAACGAGGTTTGCCTTGCCCATGTAAAAGCAAAACATAGGATGCCATTAGCAGGATTTCAAAAAAGACGAAAAGGTTAAATAAGTCGCCTGTGAGGAATGCTCCACAGATCCCCATTAATAGGAAATGTACCATGGCATGAAAATAGCGACCACGGGTGTCCCAGTTATCACTTGCATACCATAAAACTGGTACTGCTAATGCGTAGGTCAATACCAACATAAAAGCCGAAAGGCGATCAAGTACAAGGACAATACCAAACGGTGCTGACCATTCACTGAGTTGATAAACAGTAATTTGACCTGTGCTGGCGTAGCTTAGATAAACAATTGCGGTAATTAATCCGGCAATTGCTGAGACAAGGCTAATGCCACGGCGCCATGGCTGACGCCAGTCATCTTTTAAAGCACCTGCCCCAGGGTTGCCTAAGAGTAATAAAATAAAAGCAGTAAATGCTGGGATGAGAATGCTAAAAATAGGCGTGTGTTGTTGCCAAAAAGATAAAAAATCAAACATCACGGCTCATCCTCACGCGGGTCGTATGTTGGGGAAGCATCTTCTTTAGCATCAACATGATCACTACCTGATTCATAACGGCTACGCAGTGCCAGTTGTACAATAAAAGCGGTGGTTGCAAAACCGATCACGATGGCGGTTAATACGAGTGCTTGAGGAAGTGGATCGGTTATTTTTGTTGTTTCAGTTAAAATTGCTGGTGAGCTAATTTGTAATCGACCCATAGCGAATAAAAATAGGTTTACTGCGTAACCGATTACAGCCAATCCAAGCACAACAGGGAAGGTACGAGCACGTAAAATCAGATAAATACCTGTGGCAACAAGTAAACCAATAGCAGAAGCCAATAAGAATTCTAAACTGATCATGATGATTCCTCCCGATGTGGTACAGGACCGGACATACTCGAATGACGAGAGTCGCCTAATACAGAGATGAGCAACATTGTTGCGCCTACAACGGTGATATAAACACCCAAGTCAAAACTTGCAGCTGAAGCTAGATGTAGTTTGCCTAGAATTGGTAATTCAACATAGACGTGAGCGCTAGTGAGGAACGGACGTAACCAGAACCATGCTGCTACACCAGTAAGACCTGCAATCGTTAATCCTGAGCCAATCCAGACTTCATATAGGCGTCCTGACTTCGCTTTTAACAGTTGTTCCGCTTGATCTTGACCTAGTGCAATATATTGGATGATTAATGCCATTGAGGTGATAAGACCAGCAATGAAGCCACCGCCTGGATAGTTATGTCCTCGCATAAAGATATAGACACTGACGACAAGCGCTAGTGGTAATACCCAAGAGGCCGTAATACGGAACATTAGCGGAGATGGGTTAAAACGATAGGTGAGACCTTGGGTCATGGTTGTACCGTGTACACGCATACCATCCATTAAACAAAGTGCACCAATCGCAGCGATTCCTAATACTGTAATTTCACCAAAGGTATCGAAGCCACGGAAGTCAACTAAAATGACATTTACAATATTTGAGCCACCACCAAGTGGTAAAGATTGTTGGGCAAAGAACCAAGAAATCGAATTATGATCACGGGTTAAAATGAGCCAAGCAATCCAGCCAATTCCTAAACCTCCAACAATGGCTAAAGCAGCATCTCTTAAACGTCTAGAGCGAAGAGATTCATACGGCGTAAGCTGTGGAAGTAAAGATAAACTCATTAATAAAAGAACAGTGGTTACTACATCTACCGTAATTTGAGTTAGTGCTAAATCTGGTGCTGACATGGTGACGAAAACCATGGTTACCACTAGGCCAATTGCACCACTAATGAGTACTGCCTTAATACGTTCATGGTGGAACCAGAGCATCATCCAGCAACCTGAGAATAAAGTCAGCCAAAGAACAACAGCAATCCATGGGGCATGGGTGAGTTCGCGTGTACCCGTGCTCAGCCCTTGATTGAGTAAAGGCATGGTGACCATGATGACGCTAAAAGCAATGATCCAGAACAAATAACTTTGCAATGAACCATTTTCAGTTTTTTGTTTGATCTTTCGGCTAGTAAGCAGCAGATGTTTTAAAAATAAATCAAATAAGATACGGCCTTGTAATTTTCCTAGACGTGGGTCAAGGTCAATTTTACGAATCATGCCGTCTTTTGCTAAAGCAAAATAGAAGAGCGTACCGCCAACCAAAGCAATAATACTCATCACCAGAGGTGCATTAAATCCATGCCAAATTGCAAGGTGTGTACCTGCAAATTCTGGTTGCATTAAGCTTGCTCTCGTTACGCTATTTACCAAAGGCTCTACCAATAAAGAAGGTAGAATACCGACCAAGATACAGAGTACGGCAAGAAGAATAGCAGGAGCACGCATACCGATTGGCGGCTCATGTGCATCTTTATTTGGCACTTGTTTACCAATTGGACCGTCAAAGAACACGCCATGCACTAAGCGAATTGAGTAACTTACTGCGAAGATACCAGCCAGAGTGGCAATAATGCTGGCAAAGATCACCGTTGAACCTGAAAGATTTGCCAATAGCTCGGTAAAGAACATCTCTTTTGAGATAAATCCATTAGTGAGTGGTACACCTGCCATAGAGGCAGCGGTGATCATAGTGAGTGTGGCAGTGAAAGGAAGTAATTGCCAAATACCACTAAGTTTTCGAAGATCACGTGTGCCAGTTTCATGATCAATAATCCCTGCAAGCATAAACAGCGCTGCTTTGAATGTTGCATGGTTAATAATATGGAAAATAGCAGCAGCAACTGCTAAAGGCGAACCGATACCGAGTAAACAAACAATAAGCCCTAAATGACTAATGGTCGAATAGGCTAACAGTCCTTTTAAATCTTCTTTGAAAATCGCAAAACACGCTGCCATACAGAGTGTAAATAGGCCGACAAATGTAACGATATTATGATAAAGCGCAGCGCCTATAAAAATTGGAAGTAAGCGGGCAAGTAGAAAAATCCCCGCTTTTACCATAGTCGCAGAGTGCAGATAAGCAGACACTGGTGTTGGTGCAGCCATTGCGTTAGGTAACCAAAAATGAAATGGAAACTGAGCACTTTTCGTAAATGCGCCAAGTAAAATCAGCAATAACATTGGAATAAAAAGTGTGTGGGCTTGGATCGCATCTTTCATGCCCATGATTTCACTAATTTCATAAGTTCCGGTAATTTGTCCTAATAGTACAAATCCACCTAGCATTGCTAAACCACCCATCCCTGTAATCGTGAGTGCCATGCGAGAGCCACGTTGAGCAGCCTCATAATGACTCCAATAACCCACTAACAAGAAAGATGAAATACTGGTGAGCTCCCAAAAGACTAATAAAATAATAAGATTATTAGAGAGCGAAATTCCCAGCATTGCTGCCATAAACAGCATGAGTAATGTATAGAGTTTACTTAAAGAATTTTTAGGGCCGAGATAATAATAGGCGTATATATAAATGAGTGTACCGATACCGGTAATAAGTAAAGAGAATAATAAACCAAGATCATCGAGTCTGAAGCTTAGATTAATCCCTAATTGAGGTAGCCAATCCCAGCTTTGTTGAATGCTTGCACCACCAAGCACAGTTTTAGCTTGAGTCAGTAATAATCCGAAACTGGTTAAACTGACTCCAATTGCCCCTAAAGCCGTTACTCCACGCGAGAACCGTTGAAGCAATGAAACAAGGGTGGTGCCTAATATTAACGGTAATAAGATAATTATCGGTAGCACACTCGTATCCATATGTGATTTAGGTCGAAACCTAAAGGTGAAATTTTAATTTCAGAATAGATAGGAATTCAAAGAGAGTTCCAAAGCTTATTATTCCGAAAACCCAACCAAATTAGAAAATAAAGCGAGAAACAAGTTGTATTGCGCAACTTGAAGAATAAAAACGCAAAATGAAATTTATTGTACACTAAAAAAGCATTGAAAATCTGATGTTATTACATGTAGTAACAACATCTAGTTATTTTAATGCCTAAAAAACCTTACTCCACCATATATTTTGTGAGAGCAGTTTTTTGATTATAAAAAGACAGTCTAGGGATTATAAAACTCAAACCGAAGAGCTTTCTTCTGGGGTATCTCCCGCATGAATCATCTTTAATAATTCATTTTTTTGTTGTTCATTTAAACCCTGAATCTGCTGAAATAAAATTTCAATCTGTGCTGGTGCTGGCGTCGGATCTATTAAGCTTAGAGGCTGTGCATCTATATGGGGTGTTAAGGGCTCGTTTCTTTGAAGTAAGGTATAGATATGTTCAAGCTGTTGTTTGGTGGTGTTTAAATCAAGATGGCTAATTTTACCGTGCTCCAATTTTAGACATTGATAGGTTGAAGCATGTTCGAGTAACTCTTCACGACTTCCTGTCGCGATAATTTGTAAGCGTGGGAATGCTTGATGAAGTCGATTTAAGATCTCAGAGCAATGCGTTGAGTCGAGCTGTGCATCAATCTGGTCAATGAGTAAAACGCCGTCTCCTTCAAGGCAAGGGTTTAAACTTAGTGGATTGAGTAAACAGAGTCTGCGGGCTATATCGCCTACTAAAGCAATCCAGGTTTTTGTTGTATTTGAAAGCTGCTGAAAAGGTAAGGTTTGACCTTCATAATCAACTATAAGCTGCAACCGCGGCTGATATTGCAAATAGATATCTTTAAGCTCAGGTAAAACTATATTTAATGCGTTCTTGAGGGCGTAGAGATTGGGTGCAGTAAGCTGTTTAGGTTGTCCAGATAATTCTTTTTGAAGCTCATTTAATAATTCTGTGTGATCTTGCTGATCTGATTGCTTAGACCTAATCCGTTGTACGAGGTGAGCGGCTTTCGCATTTTCGATATCGCTGATTTCTCGTAACCATTCAAAAAAGCGCGTAAACGTTGTGAACGGTACTGGGCTAATGTCGTAGGCTGAAATAGCTTGGGTAATACCAGGTAAATTTTTATTCAAAAGATTGACTTCATTTACAAATCGCTCGGCTGGGTAGTAAGCGATTAAGGGAAGTCCTTGCAGTGGATCTTTTTTGGTAACTTGTTGATAAAGCGCCATGGTTTGATCAAGTTGCTGAGTTTCAACTTGACTCATTCCGATACCACTTGCATTTAAGGTTTTGAAAAGTTTCCAGCTACACAGCGAAGAATCTACCTGCTGAGCAGAGGTACTTTCTGGTAAATGGCCAATTTCAGAAGGAATTTGAATGGTCACTTCGATTTTTGATTGAAGACGCGACTGAGTAATATCTTGATCAGGAGTGACAATTCCCGGACTGCGTAAATCTTTAAGACGAGCAGGCAACCAAGTTAAAGCATGGTAAGTATGTTTGAGCAACATACTTTTACCAGTTGCCTGTTCACCTAAAATTAAGGTGATTGGCTGTTTGTCATAATGAAAGTGTATTTTAAGGTCGTGAAACAGAGCAATATGTTTAAATTGGACAGATTCAAGTTTCATAGGCTCACCTAAGTATGAGCGCTTCAACCAACCGACTGACGAAGACTTAAAGGCGCCCTTAGTTTTAATTGTTGTATCAGATCATAAAGATGATGGATATTTAGACTTACTTTAGCACGAGTACAGGCAACGTACAGTAGTCTTAATTCTTCATCGGTAATCTTGTGCTCTAACCCATTAATTTTAAATTGATAGTCATCTTCAATATGAACGCGGTTCCATTCTAGCCCTTTCGCTTTATGGGCTGTAGAGATGACATAGTCAGCCTGCTCTAGTGGTGTAATCTTTGCAAGTGCTTTTTTTAGTGGGTCAGTGCCATGGTCATCGACCAGTTTTACTAATGGCTTAATGTCACTACCTTCATTGGTTTCACAGTATTCATGGACATCATGCCACGAATTAAACCATGCCAGTTCAGGAACATCCGTAACCCGTTTTCCTTGCTTTAAGAGGCTGGCAGCATCTACAAAACGGTTTAGTTTTTGATGATCAGCTTGCAAACTCACTTTATCGCCGTGAACTAAACCTGCTAATAAAAGCTCCATTGCCCGAGCATTAGTACGGCATAAAATCGCATCACGCATTTTGGTGTGTGGTTTATTTACGACGCTCGATTTCTGGTTTGGATTGCCAAGTAGGGGAACAGTTTCATTTAAACCGCCCAACAATGCATTGGCAACATCGGCAATCGTTTCACCAAAACGAAAAGAAGTAGTGAGGCGAGACTCTGGCAGCGGCAATTGTTGCATCGCATTAATCGCACCACGCCACGCATAGATTTGCTGATGTGCATCGCCTACATAGATGACCTGAGTATTTTTCTGACGAAGTAAAATACCCAACATTAAGGGGTCAGCATCTTGTGCTTCATCAAATAGTACATAATCGGCTGGGATGTTAGGTTCAGACAATGCCCAAAGTTTGAGGTAAATATCGTGACCAATTCCTGCCTGATGATTGGGATCGATTGACTCTAACCAACGGCGTTCAACAGCAGGGTAAAGATGGGTTTGAAGTGCAGTAATATCATCTGGATGTAACCAGTTTGGCGCCTGAATATGGCGAGGCGCTGGATATTGCGAACTGGTTGAACAGAAATAGCTCACTGCATTGGCGACAAGGCTCGCTAGGCGACTTGGCATCAAGACGTATTTTTCATAACGTCCACCCATCATGCGCCGTAAGGTAATCGGTTCTAGTCGATATTCTTTTGCGATAAAGCTTGGGCTTAAGCGAGGCAAGCGTAATTTATCAGTCACACCTCGTGGCACACTACGAAAAGCGAGTGAGTGAAAAGTACGGCAATCTACATTGCGATGAAATTTGTTTTGCGCTTCACCAGCAATGGCTTTGTTGAATGCTAGATACATACCGCGCCGTTCAGGCATGGCATCACTAATCATTTGTAATGTAGTGGTTTTACCTGTACCCGCATAGGCAATCACTTTAAATGATTGCCCAAGACGTGCGTTATCTATGGCAATGGCTTGCTCATAGGTGGCTTTAGGTTTTTCGATATTCGACACTGAGTGATTTTAAACCTTGTTGCGGTTAGCTTTTTCAACTAAACCAGATAAACCCTGACGACGAGCTAATTCGTCAATAATAAGTTGTGGATTAAGATCGAAATAACCCAACATGACAATGCTATGGAACCACAAATCGGCAGTTTCATAAATTAAGTCATTTAAATTGCTTTCTGTATTTTGAGCAGCGTAGTCTTTGGCAGCGATAATCGTTTCTACGCTTTCTTCGCCGACTTTTTCTAAGATTTTATTGATGCCTTTTTTGTAGAGGCTTGCTACATATGAAGTATCAGCTTCTGCTTGCTTACGCTCTTGCATCAATTGCCCTAAGTGAGCAAGTACATCAACTTGTTCTGTCGTGTGAGCATGATCGTGGCTTTCAGTTTTGGCTTTGTCACCATAAATTGCATTAGGATCTTTTAATTGTGCATCGACAATTTCCCAGCCCTGTGGAGTAAGTTTACGGTAGAAACAAGACTCACGACCTGTATGGCACGCGATACCGCCGTGTTGTTCAACCTGTAATACAATGACATCAGCATCACAGTCTAAACGAATTTCATGGACAGTTTGAAAGTGACCTGATTCTTCACCCTTGTGCCAAAGTTTTTGACGAGAGCGAGAGAAATAAACTGCCTGATTTTTTTCTGCTGTGAGCGCAAGTGATTCACGGTTCATCCACGCCACCATCAAAATACGTCCGGTTTGATGATGTTGAGCAATGGCAGGGATAAGACCTTGTTCGTTAAATTTTACTTCATCGAGCCATTGCGTGTTATTCATGAGGAATCACCAAAGAAATATGAACTATAAATTGATTTCAATCAGATGCTAAAAAATAGCTTGTATAGTGTACGGCATCAACGTCAGTTTTAGGAAAAATTCTTTGTCCTTTTTGTCTTTGTCAGCGTAATGAGTAGCTTGAATACGATTACTTTTAAAAGTCAGACAAAGATTCGCTTTTTAAATTAAAAACACTGTTTTCTTTAGGCAATTGAGCTACTCGATCATAATCAAGTTGTTGAAATGGGCCAGTCTTTAAGCCTGAAATCGTGATTGCCATTTCTTTTCGAAAATAAGGGATTTGATACATCCATGTGAAAACTAAATCTCTTAAACCTCCAGTCCACCAATGGTCAGATTGATAAAGTGGTGTTAGTAAACGACTGAGAAATTGATAAAACTGGGTAGATGAACGGCGAAGCTGGTGATAATGCTGCCAGAGTAGGGACCAATCAATATTTTGGTTCTTTTGAGCTTGTTGCAATGCTTGAGAAAAAGCCCAAGCATCCAATAATGCCATATTGGCCCCTTGTCCTAATTGAGGGCTCATCGCATGAGCTGCATCTCCAATTACGCCAATTCGACCTTGGCCAAATTGATTCATGACGACATCACGGTAGTTTGCAGATAACCATTTAGGTTGAGTTTGACTGTTATACAAAATTTCTTTCAGCCATTCTGCAACCTTGGGCCAGCGTTCTGAGACTTGCTTTAACCAAGTTTGTTTAGCCTGTTCATCTTGCAAAAAGCTTTGTAATTGTGGTGTAGGTAAGCTCCAAAAAACACTTGAAAAACGCTGATGAGGTTCAGTTGGAATTGCTCCTGTAGGAAGAATTCCCATCATAATTTTCGAGCGATCATAAAATTGATGCAGAATTTCAGAATCGAGCACTTGGCACTCAGGCACGATACTCCATGCCGCACCCCACGGGTAGGCTTGATCGACCTTTACCCATGCTTTAGGTCTTAATTGACTACGTGCACCGTTGGCAATAAGTACAGCATCAAAGCGAGCCTCAAACTTATGGGTTTGATGTATGCCGAATAGCCGAACTTCATTGGTATGTTCTTCAAAGCTTTCAATAGAGTGGTTCATACGCCAAGTAATTTGGCTTGAATATTCACTCAGCTTTTGTGTGAGCACATGACATAAAGTGGCACGGTGTATACCTAAACCATAAAGATTTGCCGATGCTTCATGATAATGACTGTTCACTAAAAGACGCTTATCTGGAAGTTGTCCTTCTAAGCCTGTGACTCTCGCACCTAATGTTAAAGCTTTGTCGAGCACACCTAAATGTTCAAATACGGCTAAGCCCGCGGGTTGTAGCAATAAACCAGCACCGACCGGAGATAACTCATCAACTTGTTCAAAAATCGTAACGTTATTGCCTTCACGGGCAAGTAAAATCGCAGTGGCTAAACCTGCTGTACCAGCACCGATAATGGCAAAATGAGGTGTTTTCATTGTTTATTCTTTTGAAGCATTTATAGATTCAATTTAGCAATGAACGAATAGTTGAGCTATAAATTTTTTTAAAATTAAAGTTTTTTCATAAAAAAATCCCTTGCACTGGCAAGGGATTTAGAACTTATTTCAAGATGCGCCAAAGTGCTAATAAACTACTCAGCACAATTAAAATAATCGAAACAAACCAAGGGCTAATAATCGCAATGGTTAGTAAAATCAGCATGCTACTACCGAACATCCAGCTACGGCGTTGTTGGTGTTCCATTTGCAAACGAAGTTGCTGAATTTCACGTAACTGACGATCTTGCCAAGCAGACTGATTTTTTAAACCATTTAAACTGTCAATAATTAAGCTTGGGAAATCCTGAGCACCTAAAAGCAGGTCAGGTAGTTGCTGGCCGAGCTCTTTTACATTTTTGACTGGGTTCATGTTGGATTTGATCCATTCCGTCAAAATTGGTTTTGCCAATTTCCAGATGTCGAGCTGCGGATAAAGGTCAGTACCTAAGCCTTCTACATGCACTAAAGTTTTGAGTAGCAGCATGAGTTGTGGCGGAATTTCTAAATGGAAGCGTCGAGCAATATCCATGACTTGAATTAAGATACCCGCAAAATCAAGTTGATCCATTGGTTTAGATACCATTGGCCCAACAGTGCGGCGCATTTCACGTGCTAACGCATCTTGATCTGTACCCGGTGGAATCCAGCCAGCTTGATGCACAATTTGAATAAGCTGCATAAAGTTGCTGTTCATGACAGCCAGCAACATGCGAGCAACTGTCATTTGGTCGTGTTTAGATAGCTCACCCATAATCGCACAGTCCAGTGCAATAAAGCGTGGATTGCTTGGGTTAATGGTTTCTACAAAGACGTTACCGGGGTGCATGTCAGCATGGAAAAAGTTATCGCGGAAGACTTGCGTAAAGAAAATGGTTAATCCTTTTTCTGCAAGTTGGGCGCGATCCATGCCTAAACGGTCAAAGGTTGCCGTATCTGAAATAGGCACACCCGTAATACGCTCAGCCACCATGACATCTTTTGTGTCCATGTACACTTCAGGCACATACATCATGGTTGAGCCAGTAAAGTAATGGCGCATACGACGGGTGTTATCTGCCTCAATACTCAAGTCCAGCTCATTTAAAATGATCTGGCGGTAGTCTTGAATAATTTCGGTGAGATGCAATGCACGAGCAGCTTCAAGGCGGCTTTCTAGTGTGTTGCCTAACCATGCCAAAATTTCAAAATCTTGTAAGATTTGATTGCGAATGTCAGGGCGAGTCACTTTAACCACAACTTCGCGACCATCATGCAATGCAGCAGTATGAACTTGGGCAATTGATGCGGCAGCTAATGGCTGATCATCAAAGCGAGCAAACAATGTATTTACGTCAGCTTTTAACGAATCTTGAATACGCTGTTTGGCAACCTCTCCATCAAAAGGCTTTACTTGATCTTGAAGTAAAACTAGCTGAGCGAGCACCTCAGGTGGAATCAAGTCACGACGAGTAGAGAGTAATTGGCCGAGCTTGATTGCAAGTGGTCCCATATCTTCTAAAGCTTCTTTGAGCTTTAAAGGGTTTTTACGTTCACGGCTCGACCATGCAGCTGGATGCATTTTAATAATATTTAATGCATGCTGAGCTTTAACTGGTAATTCATCCGCAGGGAACAACGTATCGAGTCTATAGTGCGCTGCAATACGCCAAAGTTCGAGTAAACGTGAAACGTGCGGAATCATATACAGTCTTACCTAGTCTTGAGAGGGTTGTAGTTGTGCATTGAGTTGCTGCAATCTTGCTTCTAGACGGTCAATGTCTTGATTAAGCTTGCGAGTGGCTTGATTTAAGTCGCCCATTTCCCAGCGAGGGGCAAATAGGCCGCTATCTTCTTTTAATGCATCTTCTGCAAAAAATAGATGACTTTGAAGAGAGCGTTTTAAATGTTTTGGTGCAAGTTGAATCTTGCCAATCTCGTGTGCGAGTTGAGGGCCTACCCATCTAGATAAATGCGCAGCTAAATCGGGTTCAGCTTGCTGCATAATCTTTTGAATATCCTGTAATAGGTGATAATCACCTTGAAGCGGGATATTGCCAATCTGGTCTGGATCGCTGACTAATAATTTAATCAGTTCAACGACATCTTTAACATGCAAAGTTGCAGTTGCTTCAGAAATTTTGAATTGGGCATCAAAAGGGCGCTGTTCAAAAATAGAAGGTTTTTCGCTGTGTCCTGTTGCAGTAGGTTCAAGACGTACTTTTTCTTGGTCAAAGAATACATCGACAGAAAGCTGCGGGCTATCAATTACAACACGCAACATTTTGCCCTGTAACTGATTAAGCTGAATGCGTGTAACCGCATCCAGATCGATCAGATGATGAATGATACGTTCGACTGCACCGAGTGCCAGAATCGACCACATATCGTTATCCCTTACAGTTTGAAGCCACGGTGAACGGCAACGATACCAGCAGTAAGGTTATGATAGTCACAGTTCTGGAAGCCAGCATTTTCCATCATACCTTTTAAAGTACGTTGGTCTGGGTGCATACGGATTGATTCAGCTAAATATTTATAACTTTCTGAATCATTGGCAACCAATTTACCCATGATCGGTAAAGCGGTGAATGAGTAGAGGTCATAAAGTTTTGAAAATGGCTCAAATACAGGCTTAGAAAACTCAAGAATGAGTAAACGGCCACCAGGTTTTAACACACGGAACATAGACGCAAGTGCTGCATCTTTATCTGTCACGTTACGTAAGCCAAAGCTAATGGTGACAAGGTCAAAGCTGTTGTCTGCAAAAGGCTCTAAAGTTTCTGCATTGGCAAGAACGAAATCAACATTGGTACAGCCCGCATCAATTAAACGGTCACGGCCAACATTAAGCATAGATTCGTTAATGTCTGAAAGTACGACATGGCCTTGAGGACCAACTTCACGGCTAAATACTTTTGCTAAGTCGCCTGTACCACCCGCAATATCCAACACGTGTTGACCACGGCGAACACCAGACATGTTAATTGCAAAACGCTTCCACAAACGGTGAATACCAAATGACATCAAGTCATTCATCAAGTCATATTTGCTTGCAACCGAGTGGAAAACTTCTGCTACTTTTTGTGCTTTATCTTCAGTTCTAACAGTTGAGTAACCAAAGTGTGTCGTTTCACCAACGTTGCCAGTATTACCAGCACCACGTGGTAAATTATATTTCGGTACAGAACCGTTAACAGGCGTATCTGTTAAGGTTTGCTGTAAAGTTTGTTGTTGCCCTTGAGGTGTACCTTGCGGTAAAGGTGAGCTTAGGAATGGGCTAACTTTGTCTGAACTTTGTGCCTGCTCAGTTGGAGATGTTGGCTTTTGGTTTTCGTTAGACATATTGTCTCTCCTAGACTCAAACTCAAGTGAAACGGAATAAGTTCTGCATGATGACAGATTTTGTCTATTTTTACAGGCATCATCATGCAAATATAATGAATAAAATCTCAACTTCGCGAGGTTGAGTTTTTCTATGTGCCGACCTTATCACACTCTAAACGGATTCGGATGCCCTGAATGTACATTTTCAATAATCTGGCGTTCTTTTTCAGTAAAAGTCTTGATAAAGGTCTCGGCCGATTTTAACGGTTTCATCGCACTAAAACCATCTTGAATGAAATCATACATCAATTCGAAGTGATATTTTTGGGCAATACCTTTACACATTTTAAAAGCAGTAAACATCATAAATGAGCGCATGTACTTATCGAGCGCTGCTCCTAAATCATCAAGGAGGGCAAGCTGTTGATAACGCGCTTTTGCTTGATCGAGCTTGATTAAGGTTAAACGCATAATCTCATCAGTGAGTACGGTATCTGCCGGATAGTCCTCAAGAAGTTGCATTGCTACTTGCTCATCAAGTCGAGTGGCAAGTACAGCCAAACTTACCGATTTAGTGCCTGTTTTAATTGCATTTTCAGGTAAAACTTTTTCTGCTTTATGCGCATATTTCAATAGGCGTTCAATTTGAGCTGCCAAGGCATCAAACTCTGGACCGCCATATAAACGATTTAAAAAGTACTCTGACATGAGCTTGTGCGCTGGCAAATTAAAAAAGTCGTGATGCGTATCTTTCATCCGCTCTTTTAGCCATGTTTGTACATCTTGCAAACGTTGGGCAAGCACAGGATTATCGTGATAATTAAATGTTTTATATTGTTGTAAAAGATCATCAAAAGCAGCGAGTTTAGACATTTAAGGCTCTAATATTGGGCTATTTACAAAAAATCATAAAAGGCATTGTAACCTTGTACTATGGCGAGTAGATGTAAAAAAAATGATTCATGCGTCAATTCTTAGGCAGATTTTTGTCGCAATGACATAATTTGTATAGCAATTCATCAATTAACGGCATAAGTTAAAGATCATCGAAATTAAACAATAAAAGATTAGAGCTGTGGACTATGAGTGAACAACAACCAAAATTTGAGATTCGTGATGAAGAACAGCTTTCAGTCGACTTGATTGAAGCACAATATGCGTTAAAAGAAAGTCGGGGAAAACCCAACGCTAAAAGCACACTCATTTTAATGAGTGGTATTGAACTGGCAGGAAAAGGCGAGGCCGTTAAGCAACTTCGTGAATGGCTAGATCCACGATATTTACGAGTTAAAGCAGACGCGCCACGTGTACTGACGGACAATGAGGCATTTTGGCAATCTTACTCAGCGTTTATTCCGACTGAAGGACAAATTGTGGTGATGTTCGGCAACTGGTATAGCGATTTATTAGTCACCGCGACACATGTTTCCGAACCTTTAGATGAAGCGCGCTTTGATGAATACGTTGAAAATATGCGGGCATTTGAGCAAGATTTAAAAAATAACTACGTTGATGTGATTAAAGTCTGGTTTGATCTTTCATGGAAATCACTACAAAAACGTTTAGATAAAATAGACCCGTCAGAGCAACATTGGCATAAGCTTCATGGCCTAGACTGGCGTAATAAAAAACAATATGACACTTTGCAAAAGTTACGCCGTCGCTTTACCGACGATTGGTACATTATTGATGGTGAAGATGAAAAACAGCGTGATCAGTTTTTTGCTCAATATCTTTTACAACATATGCGTCAACTTCCAGAGCATGAAACCGAAGTTAAAGGAAAATGGCAGCAGGCTAAAATTCCAGAGAGTTTATTAAAACCTTCTAATGAGCCACTTGAAAAAGCTGATTATAAAAAAGAGCTCGATAAACTGAGTAAGAAAATTGCCGATGCAATGCGTTTTGATAAACGCAATGTCGTGATTGCTTTTGAAGGTATGGATGCTGCCGGTAAAGGTGGGGCCATTAAGCGAATTGTTAAAAACTTAGACCCACGTGAATACGATATTCATTGTATTGGTGCACCTGAACGCTTTGAAGCTCGGCATCCTTACTTATGGCGTTTTTGGAACCGCATTAATGAGGCCGAAAAAATTACGATTTTTGACCGGACATGGTATGGGCGCGTACTCGTTGAACGTGTTGAAGGATTTGCTTCGACTTTAGAATGGCAGCGTGCTTATGATGAAATTAACCGCTTTGAAAAGGATTTATTTGATAGTCAAACGGTTGTAGTAAAAATTTGGCTGGCGATTAGTAAAGACGAGCAAGAGCAGCGTTTTAAGGCCAGAGAAGAGACACCGCATAAACGTTTTAAAATTACCGCAGAAGATTGGCGTAATCGTGATAAGTGGGACGAGTATTTAAAAGCCGCCGCAGATATGTTTGAGCGGACCAGTACTGACTACGCACCTTGGTATATCGTCGCAACTGACGATAAATATACGGCGCGTCTGGAAGTATTAAGAGCAGTTTTAAAACAGCTGAGAGCAGACTAGGCTCTCAGCTAAATGCACATATTAATTTACAATTGTGCCACGGCTTTTTTGCTGAATACGTTTTGCAAGGTTATAACTGTCATTCAGGTGAGTTTCTGCTATTTTTTTCATCATGAAATAACCTAAACTTGCTGCTACAATTTGTCCGCCTAGCGGTATAAATTTAGTCACCTGTTTTGTTACGATTTTGCCCAAAAAGCCGTTAAATGTTTTTTTAACGGTAGTACGTGCGACTACAAAACCTGAAAATTCAAAACCGCGTTTACGTAACTCGTCCCAATGAATGGTTTTAGTTTTTGGGTCATAAACGCTCACGTGTTCAGGTGCTAAACCAAAACGGGAATTGATATCTGGAATCAGGTGCGACAAAATTCCCAAATCTACCGCCACGTCAAAAAAAGGAATCGGTACAATTGCCGCTCCGGCTGAGACGTAAGCTCTTTTTTTGATGAGATCATGGCACTCATCGCGAATTTGTTCCAGATTTAGGCTAGGATCAATATAGTCAGGAATCTTGTCAATTTTCATAATGTCTACCTGTATAAGTTCTTGATGGCGTCATTCAAACCAAGTGAAAGTGACACCTTAAGTTAAATTATGCTGTGTTTAAACCAACGTGACATAGTCAGATTCAGTTGTATAGTAATGAATGTTTATGATTTTGTGCATAAATTATGCAAGCAGGATATGAAATAAATGGGGATCCATGTTATTCAAAGTCAACGTATTGATGTGTTGTTGCAAGGTGTATTGGCGTCTACATCTCAAGCTTCAACGCATCCATTACAGGTTTTGAAAACCCAACATTTTATTGTTCCAAGTCCTGCGGTCGAGCAGTGGCTGATACAAAAACTTGCAGAACAGCAAGGGATGAGTGCCAATTACCAGTTTCACCAACGGGTACGAGGTTTCCAATGGTTTGCCTATCAGCAAGTTTTAACTGCGCATAAAGAGCAGGTCCGTAAAGCGAACATCCCGCGTTTGATTTTTAAATGGCGGGTGCATCAGGCTTTACACGAATTTATTCAACCTGACACGATGAGCATCGACACGTCGCATCCATTACATTCTATTGTTCAGCGTATTTATGACAGCGCAGATCGACTCGAACAAGGCATAGATAAACAATTAAAAAAACAAAAAATGTTGTACTGGGTCGCTGAGCAGGTTGCCGATCTATTCAGCAACTATATGATTTATCGTGGACAGTGCCAGCGAGGTTGTGAAAATAGTTGCACCTGTCCGGAAAACTGGTTGTCTGCTTGGGGGCAGGGCCGATCACTAGATATTGAAAAATATATTGTACAAAAAGATGAAGAAGTGACTGCTTTTGCATTGCATCAAACGCAAGAGCTAGAACGTTGGCAGCGTTGGTTATGGCAACAACATTTTCATGATGACTTTTTGCAGATGCAGCAAATCGATGAGTTGTTTTGGCAAGAATTAGATCATCCGGACCGTAGTAAGCGTGCTATTTCAAGATTACCTAATCAAGTGGTGATCTTTACGTTGTTAGATTTACCGCCTAGCCAATTACAGTTTTTGCGCCGTTTAGGACAATACGTTGATGTGCTGATTTTGCATTATAACCCTTCACAAGAATATTGGGCCGATAGTGTCGATCCACTGTGGAAGCAACGTTATGACTTAGGGGTGAAAGAGCGGTTTATTGCGAAAAATCCGAAGGCTACAGACGCTGAAATTAGTGAGTTTTTTAATAAATTCACACTCAACTTTAATGCTGAAGCGCGTGAGTCTAGACATCCGCTTTTAACCAGATTGGGTAAGCAAGCCCGCGACCACTTTTCGCTATTATCAAATTTGTCTACGGGCGAAGAAGGTAAATGGGTGGATGCTTTTGTAGATGATTTTCCAGAAAGTTTACTCGGTAAAGTTCAGTCAGATATTTTACATTTGGTAGAACCGCAAGCGAAACAATATGAGCTTGCCCCAGATGATGACTCGATTCAGATTCATGTTTGTCATTCGACTTTACGTCAGCTTGAAGTATTAAAAGAGCAATTAATCTGTTGGTTGGCTAAACCGCATGAGCAGCCGCGCCGTCCAAACGATATTTTAGTTTTAGTTCCTAATTTGGCTGATATTGAGCCTCTAATTCGAAGTGTATTTCCCGCTACTGCCACTGAGCAGGGTGTGCATTTGCCTGTGAAAATTGCAGGTGTTGCATCACTCGATGCACTTAATGCATGGCGTGCCGTGATTGGACGTATTCAACTGATGCAGGGGCGTTTTAGCTTTGATGATTTTGCTGACTGGTTAAGTTTGCATGCAACCCAGCAACGTTATGAACTTGAGTATGTTCAGGTTGAGCGAATTTTAAATTTACTTGCCGATGCGGGCTTTAAACGAGGGCTAGATGCAGAGCATCTCAAACGTAGTTTGTGTGAAGGGGATGATGATTACCGATATAGCTTTAAATTTGCATTAGAGCGATTGGCCCTTGGCATTGCTGTGCCTGTACATGCAACGTTCAATCAGGTCTTGAGTTATGCCAAAGTTCAGCCCAGTGATTTTGAGTTGATTGGTACACTTATTCAGATTTATCAAGATTTGAATGAGCGTCGTGATTGGTTAACTCTACATGAACAAGGGAAAGTCTATACGGTTGAATATTGGCTTCAAGTGCTAGGCAAAGATATTGTTGAATTTGAGCAGGTCGGTGTTGCAGCTTTAAAGGCAGTGCGGGAAATTGTTAAAAAACAAGAACGAATGTTGACACTCGCAAGTTATTACGCCGAGACAGAAACAGGAACTTTGCGCAAAATTACCTTGCCTCTGCCTTATATTATTGAAGAAATTCAACGGACTTTAGAAAGCCAAAGTGCACAAGCTGAACCGACAGGGCAGATTACCTTCGCCCAAATTGGACATATTCGACCGTTACCTTATCGCTTAAAGGTCATGTTAAATCTTGATGCAGGGCAATTTCCAAACTGTGATACCCACGTTCCATTTGATTTAATGGATGCACTACGTCAACAGTTAGGTGACCGCTCTCGGCTTGAAGATGATCAAGGTGCTTTTTTAGATGCTTTATTATTAGCCCAAGAAAATTTATGGCTATTTTATAACGGCTTTGATGTGAACGATGGCGAAGTGCGCGAACCTTCTAGTATTCTTCAAGAGTTCCGTGAGCATCTTGCCTTGATTGTGAAAGCTGAAAATGATGCGCCTGAAAATATAGTTGTTGAAGGGATTGAGATTCCTTCACAGTTAAAACAACTCTATCACTTCCATGATTTACAGCCTTTTGACCCGAGAGGGTTTACTGTAGAGAAACGTGTTATTCGTTATCAAGATCACTGGTTTAAGGTCGCTACACAAATTCAGCAAGTCTCAGGAAACCGTCAGCCTTGGGCGAACACGACCTATCCGCTACAAATACCTGACATACTGGTTTTAGAAAGCCAGCAGTGGATACAAGATGTGACATTCCCTGCACGGTTATATTTGAAAACTTTAGGGGTAGAAAACTTAGGAAGTGTCGGAGTGCTCGACCAAAATGAACCGTTATTATTAGATGGTCTAGGGCGCTATACAATTCGATATTTTTTACAGCAATCTGAACAGCAAGCACAACCTGAAGTATTAATTGATCAGTTACCTGTAGGCAAAGTCAAATATAGTGCATGGCAACAAGGTGTGTTTGAGCAAGAGTGTTTACTTGAACGCCTTCACCATTATGCACCAGCAGTGACACCAACGACTCAGCGTATTTGGCGAATTGCTAAGCAGCTTCACATGAATATTACCGTTCCGAAGTCTGAAACTCGGGATTGGGTGAGTATGGAGCCTTCAAGCGCTCGGGCAAAAAGACGCGCGAAAGTCTGGTTAGAATATCTACTCTGGTTAGCTTACTTAAATGAGGGAAGTGCAGGGGCTGAAAAACGCCGTATTGTGGTTTTTAGCGATCAAACCGTGATTTGTAGTGGGGTTAGTTCTGAGCAAGCTCGGCAATATTTACAGCCATGGTTTAAAATCTGGCGCCATGCACAGCAACAACCTTTGGTTCTGCCAGCAGCCTTATTATTAAAGCCGCTAGAAAAAGCTAAAGCATATCAGTGGGAAACCACAAATCAGACAGAAAAAGCAAAACTGGATGAGAAGAGTTATACAGAGCTGTTAAAATACTGGAATGAGACAGGGTCATTTACCACAATGGATATGACTCAAAATGAAGCTTGCAAGTTGCATCAAGACTGGAGCTTTATTTTGCAAGAACAAGATGCGCAAGCTTTGCTTCAACATGCTTGTGATGAGTTTGCATATGATTTGTATCATCCGATTTTTCAATTTCAACATTCGGAGTAAGGCATGAACTCAAGAGTACAGGTGTCTTATCAACCTATTATTGATATTGAATTTAGTGGCTTACACTTAATTGAAGCTTCGGCAGGTACAGGAAAAACCTATACCTTATCAAGTTTGATGGTCCGTATCTTTCTTGAAAAATACTTGCCTAGACAAGTCATTGCGACCACGTTTACCCGTGCTGCCGCTGCCGAGTTAAAAAGCCGTATTCGTGCACGTTTGGTTGGAACGTATCGTTATTTAGATGCCAAGCGTAGTTTTACAGAACAAGAATTACTTACGCAGGCAGAGCAAGAACCTGACTTATTACTCCAGCATATTCTAAAGCATTTTGCGACGCGTATTGCCTATGCGTGTGAACGTTTAAAACTGGTTATAGATCAATTAGACGAGTTATTTGTCGGGACACTCGATAGCTTTAGCCAAAAATTATTACGTGAGTTTGCTTTTGAGAGTGGCAAAATTGAACGTGCTCAAATTACCGATGATGCCAAAACTTATAGTCGGCAACTGATCCATGATGTACTGCGTGAATGGATACAGTCTCAACCTCAAACCGTGATTGATGCGTTGTATTTGGCAGGTGAGCTTAAGAGTGTTGATAGTTTTGTTAAACTGGTCGAAGACTCACTTAATTTTAGTTCGGCTCATTTTAAACTTCCCGAAAAACCAACCATTCAATTTGAACAACTTGCCCAGCTCAAACAATTAGCGACAGAAATTGATATCAGCCTTTTAGAAGCATATTACTTGCTTGATGGCGAGCACTATAAACATGTGAGCGGGACAGTATTTAGAAATGGGGCATTTAATAAACTATTTAGTGAATGTTTACCGCAGCTACTACAAGTTCTAACGCAAAGCGACAGCATTTTGGTTTTTGATGGGTCATTAGCCGCACAACGAGAACTTGTTTTTAAGTTTTTAGGTCAACTTGCCGATCAGAAAGTTTTCAAGAAATGTCCTGCTGAAATTTCAGATGGATTCTATCAGCATCCCTGTATTCAGCAAATTCAGAAGCTGTTTGGTGTGCTGAAAAACTACGCCAAGCAGTTCGACCAGCTTCATATTTATTTAAAAGCCTATTTATGTGTAGAGGTTAAAAAACGCTTACCACAGGTTTTACAAAATAAAGGTGAAACTACTTTTTCTCAGCAAATTCGTACACTTTCTGAAGCTTTAAAAGGTGAACAGGGGCAGCGTTTTGCTGTATTTGTTCAGGCGCGTTATCCCTTAATTTTGGTTGATGAATTTCAGGATACCAACCAAGATCAAGACGACATGCTGGCGAGCATTTGGCGCCATCCGGAGCGCTACCAAAAAGGTTGCATGATTATGGTGGGTGACCGTAAACAGGCGATTTACGGTTTCCGTGGTGGGGATATGCTCACCTTCTTAAATGCCTATAAAGATATTCAAGCCAAACATGGTCGTGAATATAAGTTAATTCATAACCATCGTTCTGTTGCTGATCTGGTTGAAGTGGTCGATGCCTTATTTCAAAGGCAAATCGACTTTGGTGAAGAAGTTCAATATGACCCAATTCGAGCAGGAACTCGGCCTCATCCTGTATTAATTGAACAAAACAATCATAATCCTCACCCTTTGCGCTGGTTAATGCTCAAAGATAAAGAAACAGAGGCTCAGCAAGTTGCATGGAAGATTCGAGATCTACTTAACCAGTCACATGCTGGACAACTATATTTTCAAAAAGATGCTCAGACTCAAACCTTAAACGAAGATGATATTGCGGTATTGTCTCGTAATCATGATGGGCTGGATAAAGTTCAATTTGAGCTAGAACGTTTAGGAATTCGTGTTAACAGGCCATCAAAACGAAGTGTTTTCGATTGCTCGATTGCTCAAGACGTGGGGGCTTTGCTGACCGCCATACTTCATCCTTACGATGAGGCAAAAGTAAAACGAGCGTTAATTAGCCGTCTATTTGCCATGGATTTAAAACAACTCTTACAACTTGAGCAGACAGCCGAAGGGTTAAGCCAGTTTATGACTGGTTTTGACGTCATTCGTGAGTTGTGGTCCGCTCAAGGCTTTTTAGTGGCATGGCAACAATGCCTCATCCAGTTTGATATATGGCAAAATTTGGTTGCAGCTCAAAGTAAAGATAATGAACGGGTTGTGGTGAACTTGCGTCATTTAACTGAAATTTTGAGTCAGCACAGTGAAAAATACTCAGGTGCTCAGAATCTTTATCACTGGTATCTCAAACAGTTACGTTCTCCTCTTGATCGTGATTGGGAGTTAGAACGTAAATTATCGAGCGAAGCTGGTGTTCAGCTCATGACAATTCACCAGTCAAAAGGGCTGGAATTTAAGATTGTATTTTTATTAGGTGCAGATAAGCCCTTTCGAGAAAATAATAAAACACTGAATTTTTCGACCCAAGATATTGTCAAACCAGACTCAAACCAGACTTTGACTCAACGTGTCGTTGCAATTGCTGACAAAACTTATTTGAATGAGATTGAACTTAAGCAACATGAAGAACGAGCGCTCGCTGAACAGAATCGTCTTTGGTATGTCGCTTTAACGCGAGCAAGCCATCGTGTCTATGCTGTTTTACAAGATCTCGATGGTAAATCGGTATCAGGTCTCGCATTTTGGAAAAATAGAGCTGAACCTTTTCAACACCGTTGCTGTACGGATGAAATGGTTTTGGAACAGATTCCACAAGCAATTCATTTAACCAAGCAAACCAGTGTTATTGAAATACAAGCACAACGGTTTCCTGAACAACGTTTTTATTCGAGAGGGAAAACCAGTTTCAGTTACTTGGCACAGCATTTAAAACATAAGGCTGGCACAGATTTATTGGCTAGCCAGAGCAATGATGTTGTATTGGCAGAAGATGAGTTGGACTTAATTCATACTGCTGAAGCAATCAATGCTCAGCCGATTGACTGGATCAAGAGTAACTTTCCTAGAGGAACACTTGCCGGTAATTTCTTGCATGAAATATTTGAACATATTGATTTTCAATGTTCAGATGACTGGGTCATAGAAATACGACGTCGTTTTAAAAATGACTATAGTAGCCTTTGGCAAGATTTACTCAGTAAATATAACGAGAGCTTCCCAGAAGAGGAAGATGCAGAAAATCTGCTTTACCAGTCAGTTGCAGAGTGGTTAAAAGATATTTTGCGAACACCGCTTTCTCAAGGCTTTCAATTAAACCAGCTCCAACAAGATCAGTATTTGTCAGAGTTTCCTTTTTATTTGGCACTCTCAGATCGGGTTTTAGCAATGACACGTATTCAGCAGCTCTTCGCTGAGTATGGATTGAATATGCCGGAGTTACTTGAGGCTCGATCAGCGCGTTACCTTAATGGTTCTATCGATTTGGTTTATTTTGATGGTCAGCGTTACCACATTGCCGATTATAAAAGTAATTACTTAGGGGATGATCTTGCAGATTATCGTAGCGACAGTATTGCCCAAAGCATGTCTTTAGCAAGTTACTGGCTACAAGCAGGTTTATATCTCGTTGCATTACATCGTTATTTGCAAGTCAAAATGCAGAATTACCAAATTGAACAACATTTGGGTGGGGCAACTTATCTTTATTTACGTGGTATGAATGGTGAAGCGGAGCAGGGGTACTATTATTGGGAACCTAGCGTCGAGTTTATTCTTCGTCTTGATGCCATTTTGGGATATTTTGCTGAGGATAAAATAGCATGAAAAATGCTGATAAAATGCGTAATTTGAAGATTAACAAATACTTGACATGTGGATAAGCCTGTCTATAACCATGTGGACAAGCGTGTGGAAAACTAGGTGGATAAGTGTGTGGACAACCTAAATAGCTCTGAACAAGCCGATTTAAGCTGGTTAACAACATGGAGTAGCTTCTTAAATCAGGCTCCATTTACTGAACAATCGCAAGTGCCGGAAGCCACTTCTTACTTGCAGCAGCTTATTGAAGCGAGCTTACAAGGCGATAGCTGTATCGATGCCAGTTCAGAGCAAATCGCAGCACTTGGTCGGCTTGCTATATCTGCTGATCAAGCAACTTCAAAAGTTGCGCCGTGCGTCTACGATGAGCAGGGGTTGGCATTATACCGATATTGGCACCTAGAGCAACGACTTGCAGAACAAATTTGTCGATTAAAGCAACAATTAATTCAACCCGTAGCTTGTGAAGACTATCTGGACCTACTCACCGATCCTCATCAACAGGCAGCTTTACAGATGGTTGCTCGGCAAAGCTTGAGTATTATTACGGGTGGGCCGGGTACAGGTAAGACTTATACGCTGGCACGTATTATTGCTGTGCTGAGTCAGGCAATTCCGCATATTCGTGTGGCAATGGCCGCTCCAACGGGTAAAGCAGCACAGCGAATGCAAGAAGCTTTACAGAACTCGTTTAACGACCCTAAATTGCTTGAGTCTGGATTAGTTAGTGAAGAGCTAAGGAATCAGGGAACACAAACGATTCACCGATTATTAGGGATGGGACATAGCCAAACACCACGTTTTAATCAAAAACAGCCTTTGCCCTATGACGTCATTGTCGTGGATGAAGCTTCTATGCTGGATTTAAATCTAGCAACGTTATTATTTGAAGCTGTGCCCGAGTCTTGTCGAATTATTTTATTAGGAGATGCAAATCAGCTCGCTTCTGTTGATGTTGGGGCGGTACTTGCAGATTTGCAGCAAATACAGGCATTGGCTGACAACCGAGTACAATTACAAACCAGTCGCCGTTTCGCTGAAGGGGCATTGATTGGGCAAGTTGCTAAATTTATTCAGGCGCAAACCCATCAACAAGATCATGTAGAAGTTTTGCAGAGATTTGAAGTTGATATTATTCAAGCCGCAGAATTAAAACCTATACTTCTACAAACAGATATGCCCGATGTGGTTCAGCTTGAATATTTACCAGAAGGCAATCAATTAGACCTAGATCTCTATTATCAAAAGCTCATGCTCGGTTTTCAAGGGTATGTAGAAAGTCTAAAGAACTATTTACAAGAAGAGCGCTCGATTGAACAGGTCCAAAATGTAGTAAAAGCATTTGATGACTACCGTATTTTAACGGCTGTTCGTCATGGCCCGTTTGGGTTGCAGCAGTTAAACCAATATGCCCAGCGTTGGATACAGCAACAGTTATCAATCGTGACTGTCGGAGGGTGGTATGTGGGCCGTCCAGTAATGATGACCTATAACGATTATCAACTCGGTATTTCAAATGGAGACATTGGTTTGTGCTTTGAGCACAGAACTCAGCCACAGCAGTTTGAAGTATATTTTCCAAGTTTGAATAAATGGGTCGCTGCAAATCGATTGCCTAAAAGCATTCAAAGTGCTTTTGCCCTAACAATTCATAAATCGCAAGGGTCTGAATTTACCCATACTGCTGTTGTTCTTGATCAGGCTGCAAAGAACTTATTAAGCCAAGAGCTTATTTACACTGCGATTACACGAGCTAAGAAAGTAGTCAGTCTTTTAGTTGACCAAGAGGCTTTAATACAGGCATTTACAGTTCGTACTACAAGAAAAAGTGGGTTAGTTCAAAAAGTTAATCGGTTAGTTCGTTAAGCCAAACTTAATATTTTTACACTTGTAAGAAAAAGCTTACATAGATTCGAGATATTTGCTGCTAGAGTACACCCCGTGTTTTTGAGATTATAAACGCACAACGAGCTTGGCAAGGAATGTCGGGCAAAATCGCACAATAATAACAACTTAAGTCGAGAGACTGCGAACTTACAATGAAGTAGGTGTATAAAGAGGAAACTTACAGCCGCTAAGCCTTGTAGTTTTGGGAGAGACTACAGGGCTTTTTTATATTCTAAATTTCACTGCCTTTCAAAAAGTATGACAAAACTTCGCTTTTAGTGTCATCTGCACGATGTTTTCTTGTAAAGATTTAAATCAATAATATCAATATATTTATCTGCAATATGTTTTTAAAACAGGCATTTTTCCTGTGAATTGTTAAGTTAAATGTTATACAGAACTGTACGTTAAATGTTAAAAGTGGTCATTTGCCAAATATTAGACAGACCTGTACGTTTTTACTTACATGATGATAAGAAAAATACTACTTTTCTTCATAATTGGATATGTCACAATACATCACATAAGGAAATAGAAACAAAAACAACGGAAGTGAGTTAAAACAACAAGAAGGATGTGACTAGCATCTCACCAACGACAATAAAAACAGTAATAACACGATAAACAAAAACTACAGCGCCAAAAACCCAAGCAGAAATGCTTGGGTTTTTTATTTGTTTCTACACTAAGTCAGTCTCATGAGAGTCGCTACCAAATAAAGAACGGCGTTGATCTCTCGGTATACGCGGACATTGTGCTGAGATTTGATAGAGAACTTTAGCTAAAGCAGGCAGGTGAGTACCCACTACAGATTTACCTGTTGTTAATAGGGAAACACTGATATCTCTTTCAGGGTCAGCCCAGCATAAAATATTAGAAAACCCTAAATGGCCAAATGCTTGCCCTGTCATTGGGCCAAAAAGGCCGACAGGGTTGCTGCCTAACATTGGACCTAAAGCATAGCGCATTGGAATTAATAACGTACGGTCAATATTAACGCCTGTGGTGGGAAGAGTCGCTCTGAAAATAGTTTTTTCACTGAAGATTTGCTGACGGCCATAGCTTCCACCACTTAAAAGCATTTCAAAGAAGCGGCCAGCTTGTTCTGCACTGGTGTAGATATTGCCGGCTGGGCAAATGGTATCCATAAAGCGACTATCGTTAGTCACATCAACTGCAAGTTGCAAACCGCCACCTAAAACATGATTCAGATAATGATCGGTACCAAGGCGAGGGTGCATACCTGTTGCACAGTTTAAGGCGACTTCTGAACGGTATTCTGGTTTCAATCCATAGTTGAAATAAGGCATTCCCATCGGCTTTTCGATAGTTTGATGTACAAATTCACGTAAGTCTTGCCCAGTCACCCGTTCAATGACTTCTCCTAAAATGTAACCTGCCGTAACCGCATGATAGGCAAGATGATTGCCAGCCGGAGAAACAGGTCGAGCAGCATATAAACGTTTTAAAATTTCATCTTTATCAAATAATAATTCTGGGGTGACATCGCCTTCAATATAGGGAATACCGCCGCGATGTGCCAATAAATGAAAGATCGTTGCACGGCGCTTACCATTGACACCATATTCTGGAATGTAATAACTCACGGGATCGAGCAAATTGATTTCACCTTTTTCATCTAATAGATGAATCAACATGGCTGTGATCATCTTCGATGCTGAAAATAGGCAAACAGGGGTATCTGGGGTTGCAATCAGCGCATTTTCTTGAAGACCTGCCGGAGAGTTCCCTTGGGCATATCCAATGCTTCTATTGAGCAAAATTTTACCTTGCCTGCGTAAACAGAAGGTAATGAGTGGATAGTTTCCGGTTTTATACAGTGCTTCTATACTTTTCCAGATTTTTTGAATCTGATGCTCACTCATTCCACCCTGTTCAGCAGCAACTTCATCTTTTTGTCGAATGACTTGCTCAATATTGTCCAGTACTGGACAAGTGTTGGTTGAAAAAATTTTCACACGTCCCTCGCGCTTCTTTCTTTTTATTCAAGGCTAGTGTGCAGGGTTAAGGACCTGATGTCAGTGTCTAAAATGACAAGTTACTGAAAACTATTTTGCAATCCACCTATAGATACCTTAAAATAGGCGACTTGCTGTAGTGATGCACGGCAGTCAGTTGCCTCAACTGATTCATATCGTTTACTTTTTTAAGCATCTCGGAGAAATCGAATGGCTTTAACTAATGCAGACCGCGCAGAGATCATTGCTAAATTTGCTCGCGCTGAAAATGACACTGGTTCACCAGAAGTACAAGTAGCTTTATTGACTGCTCAAATCAATGATTTACAAGGTCACTTCAAAGCTCACAAACACGACCACCACAGCCGTCGTGGTTTGATCCGTATGGTTAACCAACGTCGTAAATTGCTCGACTACTTAAATGGTAAAGACCACGGTCGTTACACTGCTTTGATCGGTGCTTTAGGTTTACGTCGTTAATTCGATTTTCACTTTGTTTTCGCTATTTCGCATGTCGCAATGCTTTATCGCTGAAAAGAGAGTTTCACTTAATGTTAGGTTAAGTGATTTTTAGAAGGGGCGCTTGTGCGCTCCTTCTTTGCGTTTAACTTTTTTAAATAATTGATCTAGTGTGATGGCTTCTAAGCTTTGTCATTTATCTACCAATCGGTGTAGTCTGAATGCCAAACCTTAGGGGTCTCACTAGAATAAAATTAGGAAAATACAATACATGTCAATGTTTAATATCGTTCGTAAAGAATTCCAATTCGGTCAACATCAAGTCGTTTTAGAAACGGGTCGCGTTGCACGTCAAGCAAACACAGTTTTAATCACTATGGGTGGCGTAACTGTTTTAGTTGCAGTTGTTGCTCAACCTAAAGCAAAAGCGGGTCAAGACTTTTTCCCGTTAACAGTTAACTATCAAGAAAAACAATATGCAGCTGGTCGTATCCCTGGTGGTTACGGTAAGCGTGAAGGCCGTGCTTCTGAAGCTGAAACGTTAATTTCACGTCTTATTGACCGTCCAATTCGTCCGTTGTTCCCAGAAGGTTACTTCAACGAAATTCAAGTAACAGCAACTGTTGTTTCTTCTGACAAAACTATGGATGCTGACATTGCAGCAATGCTTGGTACATCAGCAGCATTGTCTATTGCTGGTACTCCTTTCCGTGGCCCAATTGGTGGCGCACGTGTTGGTTTAATCAACGGTGAATATGTTCTTAACCCGAACTTCGAACAGTTAAAAGAAAGTGACCTTGACCTTGTGGTTGCAGGTACAGAATCTGCTGTATTGATGGTTGAATCTGAAGCGAAAGAACTTTCAGAAGACCAAATGCTTGGTGCTGTGCTTTTCGGTCATGACGAAATGCAAATTGCAATTCAAGCGATTAAAGAATTTGCTGCCGCTGCTGGTGCTGTTGAATCAACTTGGGTTGCTCCAACTAAAAACGAAGCGCTTCTTGAGCAATTAAAAGCAGCTTTCGAAGCTAAAATTTCTGAAGCATATACAATTGCGGTTAAACAAGACCGTTATGCAGCACTTGATGCACTTTATGCAGAAGCTGTAGCTCAGTTCGTTCCAGAAAATGACGAAACTGGTATTGCTGATGAAGTAAACGAATTATTTGAAGACCTTAAATACCGTACAGTACGTGACAACATCTTGTCAGGTAAGCCACGTATTGATGGTCGTGATACAAAAACTGTTCGTGGTATCGATGTTCAAGTTGGCGTATTAGACCGTGCACACGGTTCTGCATTATTTACACGTGGTGAAACTCAGGCGTTGGTAACAACAACTTTGGGTAATACACGTGATGCGTTAATGGTTGATACCCTTGCTGGTACTAAAACTGATAACTTCATGTTGCACTATAACTTCCCTGCATACTCTGTAGGTGAAACTGGCCGTGAATCTGGTCCTAAGCGTCGTGAAATTGGTCACGGTCGTTTAGCGCGTCGTGGTGTTCAAGCTGTTCTTCCTGCTGCTGACCGCTTCCCATACGTGATTCGTATTGTATCTGATATTACTGAATCTAATGGTTCATCTTCAATGGCTTCTGTATGTGGTGCTTCATTATCACTTATGGATGCAGGTGTTCCGCTTAAAGCACCAGTTGCTGGTATTGCAATGGGCTTAGTGAAAGAAGGCGAGCGTTTCGCAGTACTTTCTGACATCTTGGGTGATGAAGATCACTTAGGTGATATGGACTTTAAAGTAGCAGGTTCTGCAAACGGTATTACTGCACTTCAAATGGACATCAAGATTGAAGGTATTACCGAAGAAATCATGGAAGTTGCATTAAACCAAGCATTTGCTGGTCGTATGCACATCCTCAATGAAATGAACAAAGTCATTTCACGTGCTCGTGCTGAAATCAGTGCTCATGCACCGACGTTTGAAGTAATTAACATTAACCCAGACAAGATCCGTGACGTTATTGGTAAAGGCGGCGCGACTATCCGTCAAATTACCGAAGAAACTAAAGCTGCAATTGATATCGAAGACAACGGTACAGTACGCGTATTTGGTGAAACTAAAGCTGCTGCTAAAGCTGCAATTGCTAAGATTCAAGCGATTACTGCTGAAGTTGAACCAGGTAAGATCTATGACGGTAAAGTAATCCGTATTGTAGAATTCGGTGCGTTTGTAAACATCATGCCGGGTACTGATGGTCTTCTTCACATTTCGCAAATTTCAAATGAACGTATTGCGAACGTAACTGATGTTCTTAAAGAAGGTCAGGAAGTGAAAGTACAAGTTGCTGATGTTGATAATCGTGGTCGTATCAAATTGACTATGAAAGACATTGAACAAGCATAATTGTTCTAGTGACATGAAAAAGTCCGCTTGATGCGGACTTTTTTTATGGCATGATGCAAGTAATACAAAAACAGATCATTGTGGTATGCAGGTTTATTACTTTTATCGCCATCAAGCTGACGGCTATGTCTTTTTAAGCCGTGAACAGCATAGTGAACATGTTCTGGAGTTTTTCTGGATTGATAGTGTCAGAACGGATGTGGTGAACCATAACGAAGAATGGCAACAAAAGATTCAACAGCTTTCAGGCGTGGTGATTAATGAATTTCATATGCGGGATATTGCCAATATTGAACATCCCTGTGCATTTGATACCCTTGAAGAATATGACCTGCTCATTTTTAAAAAGCTGGTTACACCTGATGATGAAATTAAACATGCTGAATCCCAAGATAGCGTTTTTGGATTAGCGACGACACCCATCAGTTTTATTTTGACGCCTGATGTACTGATTAGCGTGCGTGAGCAGGGCAATAAGTCGATTGAAAACTATATTCAACGTCTCGAAAATATTTTATGTAAAACTTTAGAAGAGCAAAATAAAACCCGTAAACTGCCAAATTCACCAGTCGATTTATCGTTGCGACTTTTAAATAGTATGGTAGATGGCTATCTTGATATTCGCTCACCATTGACCAGAAGGGTTGAGCATTGGCAGCAACAATTACTGCAGGGAAATCGCCGTTTCAAACAATGGCACCAACTATTCCATGAAAATATGGCCTTTCAACAGGTTGAAAATTTATGCGAAGAGCAAATCGAAACCTTACAAGAATTCCGAGATGAAATTGTAGAAAATTACCATCATGTAGTTGGTAGTCATATTCGTAATTCTCAAGATATTTTATTGGTCCGATTAAATGATTTGATGAGTCATGTTGAGCGTATCCAAAAACATACTTTGCGGTTACGCAGCGCAATTCAATCAGCAATTGATTTGCATTTTTCAGCGATTGCAAACCAGACCAATGAAAACATGCGGATTTTGGCAATTATCACCGCAGTTTTTGCACCGCTTACCCTTTTAACAGGTATTTATGGAATGAACTTTGAGTTTATTCCTGGTCTTAAATCGCCAGTTGGTTTCTGGATAATGTTAGGGGTGATGCTACTGAGCACGATTTTGCTTTTGTACTATTTTTATCGACAACATCTAGTTGGGCGTGGTGAAAAAAGTGTGATTGATTTATTGGCTCAACAGCATCGTCAAAATCGGATGAATTTGTTTTGGTTTTTGGAATATGAACCGATTAAGCAGACTTTGAAGGAAGTGGAAAAGATTACTCGGTTAAAGTAATAGTAATTTTTAAAAATGAGTAAAGTTGATTTGTTAGCATTGCCTCAAATATAGAGTTTAATTAGATATTTTTTTGTATAGGCTTATCCTTACTTTTGACTGGGCAAAAGTAACAAAACCCTTTATTGGACTGACGGTACATCCATGTTACCGCAGTCCAAATGGCGGCATCCATGCCGCCCATCACGTTAGCTCATATCTGTGTGAAAGGTTATTTAGAAGAACAAATCTCAATGAAAATGCTTCAACTGTTTTCTAAGTTGTTGTACTTCATCAATCAAATCTAACATTACCGCAACTGCTGCTAAACTTGCGTCAAAGTCACGTTGCAGACGATAAGCTTTACGAGCACGTGCGACATCTTCGCCCATAAACTGATGTGCTTCAGGTTTATTTTCAACTGATAAAATATCATATTCAATGAGCTGAAGAATCCAGTCAGGACTTTGGCCACAAGCTTGAGCAAATTGTTGTAGGTCAAATGTAGATTGTTCATCAACGACCTCTGCACTAAAGGTATGGCCGTCATATACAATTTCTCGATAGTGAATGGTTGTCATGATCTTGCTCCCTAATGAGATGAACGAGGTTCGAATGAAGCAAAGGCTTCTGCCAATTGCTGATACGCTTCTTTTTCTTTTTCAGAATTTGCAGGGGGGAATACAATATTTAAAATTAAATACAGATGCCCTGGCGTTTTATTTGGTATCCCTTTGTCTTTTAAACGTAGCTGTTGTCCTTGTTTTGCATTTTTAGGTAAATTGACATTTAAAGGCCCTGCTGGTGTTTTTACTTCAATACCTTGGCCTAATGCTGCTTCCCATGGCGTTACATCTACAGTCAAATACACATCACTGCCTTCGACATGAACACGGTCTGTATCTTTATACTGGATTTCAATATAAAGATCGCCATTCGCAACACCGTTAATCCCACTTTGGCCTTGTCCAGTTAAGCGGATTTGCTGACCTTCTTTCATACCTTTTGGTATTTTTACCTGTAAGGTTTTACGCTGAACTTCAGGCTCGCCATAAGCATTCATGGTTGGGATTTGCAGGGTAATCTGTTGGGTTGATCCGTGATAGGCAATATCAAGATCAACCTCTATGCTGGCATGTTGATCTTCACCGCGATAACTACGCTGTTGTCTTTGGTACTGTTGCTGACCACCGCCAAAGCCTGCACCAAAGCGGCCAAATAAATCTTCAAAGCCGCTAAAGTCTGCTTGCTCACCACCTGTAAAGCCTTGACGATAAAATTGTGCTCCATCAAAGCCTCCTTGTGCAGCACCTTGACCAAAATTATTAAACCCTTGAGGGTGATCTAACATCTGGTCATATTCGGCTTTTTTATCTGCATTACTTAATGTGTCGTAGGCAACATTAATTGCTTGCATCTTTTCTTCTGCATCTTTTTCTTTGCTGATGTCTGGATGATATTTACGGGCTAATTTTCGATAAGCTTTTTTAATTTCATCAGTAGAGGCTTTGCGTGTAACCCCTAATTCTTCATAATAATTTTTTGCCATAATGTTTTATCACGATGGTGTTGTTTATTTCATTATGAAACGATTTTTAGAGGTTTCAATAAGCTAGATTGTATAAGAGTTGTTCTATTACGAAATGAAATTAATAGGAAGAGGTATAGACAAATTAGACCATACCTCTAATGAATTAGATAAAGCTCTGATACAAGCCGTAAAGGGCAATCAGTAAAAGTAATAAACCACATAGACCTAATATTTTGGGATATAAATGACTGTTAGAAAGGCGGCGGAAAAAGATATAAACCAAAGATAAAGTGAGGAAGTCTAAAGCAATCCATGTCAGAGTAAGGATGGTTAAACTTAAATTTAACTGAGGGGTAATAGAGACGAATTGCGGAAAGAAAGCTGAGAAAAAGATAATATCTTTAGGGTTTGAAATACCGACAAGAAAGCCTTTTTTAAAGCCGCCATTTTGTGCGGAAACGGTTTGTATTGCTTCAGGGTGAGGTGCCTGAATTACCTCTTTGAGAATACTAAAACCCAAATAACCAATATATAGACAGCCTAAAATACGAATGATATTAAGATAACTATCATTAACACTCAGCACTCCTTTTAATACGAGTACTGAAATAAAAATTAAAATAAGCGAGGCTAAGTTTGTACCAAAAATTGTTTCAAGTGCTTTTTTATAGCCTCCTTTGAGTCCAGCACTTGCAACTAAAATCATGACAGGACCCGGGGTCGCAATCATAATAACTACGCTAAATATAAACAGAAAATAATCAAAATAATTCATGGTATTTAGGCATCTTATTTATTGGGTTATAAAGTAGCCTTATATTATCCTATTTAAAATAACATGTTGAAAATTATCATCAAAAAAATACAGCTAAATAAAAAGGCGGTATAACCGCCTTTTTATAAAGTTAAAATATTAACTTAAATGTTCACCAAATAATGCTAAAGCTTCTTCAGCGGTAAATGTGTATTGCGTATTACAGAATTGACAGTCCATACGAATCGGATTCTGTTCTTCTAGGGTTTCATGAACAGCATCTACACCAATTTGAATCAGCGCATTTGCACAACGTTCTTTTGAACATGTACAACCAAATTTTAATGCTTCAATTTCTGGTAAACGCACTTCTTCTTCGTTATATAAACGATATAAGATTTCGTTGGCATCTAAATTGGTAAGCTCTTCAGCTTTTAATGTTTCAGTTAACATCGTCAAACGTGGCCATAAATCTTCATCGACCAAGTTTTGCTCTTCTTCATCATGGCGTGGTAAGAGTTGAATCAGTAAACCACCAGAACGCTTATCTGTACTTGCCAACACAATGCGCGTTGGAATTTGTGCAGACAAGTCGTAATACTGCATCAAGCAACCCGCTAAAGTCACTTGATCAAGCGGTACAATCCCTTGATAACGTTCGCCAAACTCCGGTTCAATATTAATAAATAAAACTGGATTAACGAGAGCGCCAAGAACTGTGCTGCTGTCTGTTGCTTCAGCAAAGCGAGGGTCGGTTTCATAGTCCGCTAGAGCACGAACCTCTCCTAAATGGTTACATTCAGCCATCGCCCATTTGAAGGTGCCGCTAGCCTGGATTTGCAAGCTGATACGGCCTTTGATTTTTAGTGTACTTGCAAGTAATGCAGTCGCACTCAACATTTCACCTAGCAGAATTTTAACCGCAGGCATATAGTCACGTTGAGCTAAGATAGTTTGTAGGGCTTCTTCTAGATGAACTACTTCTCCACGTACTGGAAAGTTCTCTATATAAAAGCGTTGGCGTAAATCAGACATAATATTCTCCAGGGCCCTAAGCAGAGTATAACTATTTCGTTTTAATCAAGCTCAGGAAATGCAGCGAAGCCGCAAGCCGGACAGGGGGCAGCTTTGTGCCCATTGTCCAATTATTTAGGCAATGTGAATAAGTCCTTAATATAGCCATTTTCTGAAATCTCAAGTTATTCTAGATGATCTCTTGTAATGTCGATGCGATTTGGTTGTAAATGACGCTTTAAATTAACATCATGTTTTGATGTAGCTTGTTGCTGCGCATCACTTTCAAACAAATGTTCAAGCTCGGCTAAGGCATTACGATGTGTTTCAAAAATCTTCTGTTCATCAGTATAAATACTTTGCTGCTGTATGAGCAATTTCTCATCATAATCCCGAAAGATTTCGATATTGTTATAGGCTTGTTCATCAGAGATACCGAGTTCTCGCAAGGCACGATAAGCCATTCCTAATGAAGATAAATACGTCTCACGCCAAATATATTCAACACCTAAATCTCTTAAAAGATGGACATGATGGCGGTCACGCGCGCGAGCTAATAGCTTTAAGTGGGGATAATTTAATCTAAGATGACGCGCGACATTCATGGAGTCTTCAACATCATCAATCGCTAAAATAAATACCTTTGCTTTTTCAATACCGGCAGAACGCAGTAAATCCGGTTGGGTCACATCGCCATAATAGAGCTTACCGCCGTATCGACGAACGAAGTCCACTTGCTGAAGATTGTTATCGATTGCAGTAAAACCTAAATGTTGCAGGCGAGCAATACGCGCGATAATTTGTCCAAATCGTCCAAAACCAGCAATGATAATCGGGTTATCCTGCTGAGGAATTTCATCATACTCAGGTGGACGTTCTTTATTAAATAGAGGAATGACCTGAGTTGCCATAATCCAATAAATCACTGGGGTAAGGACCATCGACAACGTTACGATAAGGGTCACTGGCTCTAATAGAGCCTGAGTTAAAATCTTCTCACTTTTTGCAAGACTCAAAATGACAAAAGCAAATTCACCACCTTGAGCTAAACAAGTACCTAAAAGCAAGCTATTGTTCCAACTGTATTTTTTATAGCGAGCAATCGCAGTTAATATCAGCGTTTTGATGAGTAATAAGCCGACTGCGCCACCAATAATAAGCAAAGGCATATCAATCAGTAGTGACAGCTGGGTGGTCATACCCACAGTCATAAAGAATAAGCCAAGTAGTAAACCTTTAAACGGTGCAATACTCGCTTCAACTTCGTGACGGAACTCTGAATCTGCTAATAATACGCCTGTGAGGAAAGCGCCTAACGTCGTACTAATTCCTAAAGTGTCCATCAGCAATACAACAGCAAGAATAATAAATAATCCTACTGCTGTAATCAGTTCAGTCGCTCCACTTTTAGCAACAAAGCGAAAGAAGGGACGCATTACATAGCGGCTAAACAGAAATAGGCCAGTAAAGGTTGCAATAATAGCTGCAAAATAAGCGACGCCGTGATGGGTTGATTCTGTTCCTGCCAAGAGTGGAATGATGGCAAGTAAGGGAATAGCTGCTATATCTTGAAAGAGTAAAATGGAAAAAGACTGCTGACCATAAGTCGTATTGAGTTGCTGTTTTTCAGTCAGAAGCTGTAATACAAAAGCGGTAGAAGACAGCGCAAGGGCAAAACCAATCACAAAGCTGACAGAAAGCTGCTGTTGAAACAGTAATAGTATGATCAACATAAGAATGCCCCCGCTAATGAGGACTTGTAGACTTCCCATCACAAAAATAGAGTCACGCATTTCCCACAAACGTTGTGGGCGTAACTCTAAGCCGATTAAGAACATCAATAAGATGACACCGAATTCGGCAAGTTCCATAATCGCTTCCGGGTCATGTGCAATATTTAAAACACTAGGACCCAGAAGTATTCCTGTAAATAAATAACCTAAAACTGTTGCTATCCCTAGGCGTTTGCCAAGAGGGACTAAAATCAGAGAAGCTCCAAGAAAAATTGTTGCTTGCAGTAGGAATGACATTCATTGCCTCGAATGTATTAGTCTCTTTTAAGTTTAAAGCCAAAAAGGCTTCTTCACACCATGATATTCAAATCATCTAATTAAATTCTTGCGGATCAACATCAATTGATAGTCTAAGTTGATGCTGACGCGGTGCATGAACCAATTGTGACCACCATTGTCTTAAGTAAAAATGTAGGCGAGCACGGTCAGCAGATAAAATTACCATGTGGGCGCGATAGCGTCCTGCTTTACGCTCCATAGGGGCTGGAATCGGCCCCCAAATATCAACAATGTCACCTGCAATTTGGCGTAAATGTTCTGCTGCTTCATTTAAGAAATGTAAGGTGTAGTCGCGATCTTTGGACTCTGCACGTATCAGTACGGCATAACGATAAGGCGGCAGCAATGCGACTTTACGTTCTGCAAGCGTCTGTTTGGCAACCGCCCGATAATCTTTTTCAATGAGAGTCGTTAGTAAAGGGTGATCGGGTCTTAGGGTTTGTAAATAAACATGGCCTTTATGTTCGCCACGGCCTGCACGTCCAGCGACTTGTACAATCAACTGCGCCGTACGTTCTGGCGCACGGATGTCTACACTGAGTAAACCTGCATCAATATCTAAAATGGCAACCAAGGTGACGTGTGGAAAATGATGACCTTTTGCCAACATTTGAGTGCCGAGCAAAATTGTTGGTTTATTTTGATGAATACGGTCATAGATTTTTTGCCAGCTACCGACACGACTGGTACTGTCACGGTCAACCCGAATCACATCATGATCTGGGAATAATTCTTGTAAGTGTTCTTCGACCTTGGCTGTTCCTGCACCTAAAGTTTTTAAGTTCTTTTGCTGACATTCAGGGCAATGGTCTGGTAAGCGATGAATTGTACCGCAGTGGTGACAATGTAAATAAGAATAAGGCTGAGTGTGCAAAGTAAAATGCGCATCGCAATGCGGACAATTTGCTTGCCAGCCACAGCTTTCACACACCAGTACAGGTGCATAGCCACGACGGTTTAAAAAGATTAAAACCTGTTCTTTTCTCGCTAGCGTATTTTTAATCTGTTCGATTAAAGGTTGGCTAATGCCATGCTGTTTTTTGACAATTTTAAGGTCAATCAAATGCATTTTAGGTAAGAGCGCATGGCCTGCACGTTGGTTAAGTTGCAGTGATGTTAATTTGCCAGTTTCGACCAAATAATAACTATCGATGCTCGGTGTTGCTGAACCTAAAATAACAGGGCAGTTTTGCAAGTGACCGCGGTACAGTGCGACATCACGTGCATGGTAGCGGAAGCCTTCTTGCTGTTTATAAGACAAGTCATGTTCTTCATCTAAAATGATTAAGCCTAAACGTGGTAGGGGCGTATAGATCGCAGAGCGTGTCCCTAAAATAATAGAGGCTTTACCAGTTTGTGCCTGTTGCCATGCTTGTAAACGTTTAGAGTCATTTAAGCCAGAGTGCAATAGAGCAATATCACAATTAAAACGAGACTTAAACCGAGAAATGGTTTGAGGGGTTAAACCAATTTCAGGGACCAAAACCAATACTTGTTTACCTTGCTTTAGCACTTCGTGCATGATGTGCAGATAAACTTCAGTTTTACCACTTCCAGTTAAACCATCTAACAAGAAGGCTTGGTACTGATGCTGCGCGTTTACAACGTGCTGGGTTGCCTTCTTCTGGTCTTCATTGAGTGTGAGTGGCATTTGTGCCAATTGAACAGGTGCGGGGCTAAAGTCGTGCGGTTCAAGTGTGCAATCTACTAGCCCTTTCTTTTGAAGCGCTTTAAGGGTAGCCGTTTCTACACCACTTAAATTGAGAATATTTTCTGTAGTTCCGGCAGGGTGTAACTTTAAAATCTGATAAGCATCTTGTTGCTTTACCGAGCGTTTAAGAAGTGCTTCAACATTATCGCAGGGTGTGATTTTCCAAAGATGAAACAAAACATCCATCGGTTTGCCCTGACGCAATAATGCAGGTAGGGCGGTTTGCATGACCTCACCAATTGGAAATTGGTAATACTGGGCTGACCATGTCAATAAACTTAAAACTTGTTCATCTAAAATAGGCTCATCATCTAAAAGTTCAGAAATGGCTTTAAGTTGAAAGGTGCCTGTAAATGGTTCATTTGGGTTCACTTTTTCAGTAATGATACCAATCAGGTTTTGGCGTCCAAATGAAATAGCGACGCGTGAGCCTACGCGGGCCCGTTCATATTGTGCTTGGGTGAGTGTATAGTCAAAAGTGTCGTACAGATGCACAGGTACGGCTACACGCACACGATAAACAACTGAATCAGGCTTTGGCGTTATGATCATAGAGGCTCATTTCGTCAATTTTAAAAAACGGCATAGCGTCGTGAAGAGGACTTGGGTATTCTACACAGGCTATAGAACGAATATGAATGATTGCGTAGCATAGATGCAACAGCAGCGACTATTATTTTTGGAAAATTAGAACATTACCATGCCTGCATATCAATTTACTGCCATTGATGCTTCAGGGAAGCAGCAAAAAGGAGTGCTTGAGGGAGACTCAGCGCGCCAGATTCGCCAACAATTACGCGATAAAGCATGGACTCCCATTAGTGTCGATCCTGTTGAACAAAAAGATAAACATCAGAGTCAGGGGTTATTCCAAAAAAAGTTTAGTGCTTATGATTTGGCGCTCATGACCAGACAACTTTCCGTTTTGGTTGCAGCTGCTATTCCACTTGAGGAAGCTCTACGCGCCGTGAGTAGGCAAAGCGAAAAAACACATGTACAAAATCTTTTATTATCTGTGCGTTCTCGAGTCTTAGAAGGCCATTCACTCGCACAAGGTATGCAACAATCTGGACGGTTCCCAGACCTTTATATTGCAACGGTTGCTGCGGGGGAGCGTTCGGGGCATTTAGATCTCATTTTAGATCAGCTCTCGGATTACACCGAAAACCGCTTTGCCATGCAAAAGAAAGTTCAAGGCGCCATGATTTATCCTATCATTTTAATGCTGATGTCTTTTGGTATTGTGATGGGCTTAATGACTTATGTTGTGCCAGAGATTGTAAAAACTTTTGATCAAAATAAAGATGCTCTCCCGTGGATTACAGTCGCTTTAATGAAAGCCAGCGATTTTATTCGACATGCGTGGGTGTTTATTATTCTTTTTGCGGTGGTGGGTGTTATCGCATTCGTTCGGTTTTTAAAAACCACTGCTGGACATTATGCTTTTGATCGATTAACGCTCAAATTGCCATTATTCGGTAAACTGTCACGTGGTATTAATGCTGCACGCTTTGCCAGTACCTTATCTATTTTGACCCGTTCAGGTGTCCCTTTGGTCGATGCCTTAAAAATTGGTGCGGCAGTAACCAATAACTGGGTTATCCGCGATTCAATTGCCCACGCGGCTGAGCGTGTGACCGAGGGCGGTAACTTAGGTACACAGCTTGAGCGCAGTGGTTATTTCCCACCAATGATGGTACAAATGATTCGAAGTGGTGAGGCATCAGGCGAACTGGACCGCATGTTAGAACGAGCATCGACCATGCAAGACCGTGAGGTGACGACATTTATTTCAACCTTACTGGCATTACTTGAACCGCTTATGCTGGTTTTAATGGCAAGCATTGTACTGGTTATTGTAATCGCGGTTATGCTGCCAATCGTAAATATGAACAATATGATTTAATAACTTTGATATTAGAGATAATGATGAAGATGGTCATGAAACAAAAAGAGCAGGTTAAGGATGCTCAAAAAACCTCAAGCGTAGCTTTCGAACTTGCACAATCGTGCCATTCCGAGCAGAGCTCTCCATCTTGCGTTCGGACAAAGCTTCGCTTTGTTAATCCTCACTCAGGCTTTACCCTCATTGAAGTGATGGTCGTGATTGTAATTTTAGGCGTGTTAGCTGCTTTAATCGTACCAAATGTCATGGGGCGTAGTGAAAAAGCCAAAATTGATACGACCCAAATTGCATTAAAGGGTGTGGCGGGTGCTTTAGATCAGTACAAGCTTGATAATGGCCATTTCCCAACTATGCAAGAAGGTGGGCTAGATGCTTTGGTTAATCAGCCTGCTACAGCGAAAAACTGGATGCCGGGTGGGTATGTAAAAGGTGGTTATCCTAAAGACAGCTGGAAAAATGATATTCAATATGTCATTCCTGGGGCAGATGGGCGAGCTTTTGATTTGTACTCATTTGGAGCAGATGGCAAAGAAGGTGGTGAGGGTAATGATGCAGATATTTATTACCAACCTTAATTAAAATGTAATGGAGATTATCAATTCAGTTAAATAGTTAAAATGATAATACGAATTGATAATCTCTCTCAATCAGAAAAATATAATAACTAATTGAAAATTATAAAATTAAATTAATATTAATATTTGAGATTTATAATAAGAATTATTCCCATATTTAATAGTTACAAGAAAGTTAAAATGTAGATAAAAATAAGCTATATATTTAAATAAAAGCTTTGCATAATAAATAAAAAGCACTTTATTCAATTAAAAGGAGAGATTAAATGAAAGCATTTCTCATATTAGATGAACTGACTCAGTTTCATTGGGTAATGCTCAAGTCTGTCCTATTGATTTTGGGTTTATTGCCGATTGCTGAAGTTTCATTAAAGTTATGGATGAGTACCGAGGGAAGTAGTCAAATCATGATTGGCTTCTTTGCATTAAGTATTGTGAGCGCATGGTTAATGGTGAGCTTCTTTACCGCATTAAAAGCGAGTGTTTGGCAAGCTAAACAAATATCTACTCAATATGAGCAATTACTTTTTAAAGTTTACCGTTATGTACCCATGGTCTTTTTATCGAGTTTAGTTGCTTATTTATCTTTGCAATTATCGATCGCTTTTTAATGATAATTTAAAACTAGATTTTTAAATAAAACGTAGACTAAACATCTACGTTTTATTTTTTATCTGGACTTAAAAACAGGGTGTTTCTTTATTGTACATATTATATGCTTCAAATCAGATATTTAAGAACATGAGAAAAACTAAATGGAACAAATCGAGTGGAATGATTTTTTAAAAGTAGAGCTTCGCGTTGGTAAAATTATTCAAGCTGAGGTTTTTGAAAAGGCGCGTAAACCTGCTTATATTTTGCATGTAGACTTCGGTGAAGAATTGGGTGTGCGTAAATCAAGTGCGCAGATTACTAAGCTTTATCAGCCACAAGATTTGGTGGGTAAATTAGTTGTTGCCGTAGTGAATTTCCCTAAAAAACAAATCGGACCTATCCAGTCGGAATGTTTAGTGACAGGGTTTCATAATGCAGATGGTGATGTAGCACTTTGTATCCCAGAGTTTGAAGTGCCTCTGGGTACAAAGTTATTGTGATTTAGCGGCGGGATTTAAAAGAAACGTCAACTTTACGTGGACGATATACCCAGCCTAGAACGAGCAGTAATACTGCAAATCCTAACACTGGATAATCACCTAAACGGTTATAAAGCGTTTGACCTTGCATAGCAGGTAAGTCACCTCTTAAGACAAACTCTTTATCGATTGGTGCTTGTTCAGTGATATGACCATTTTGATCAATAAACGCTGTTACACCAGTGTTGGTTGCACGAATAAACCAACGGCCATTTTCTTTCGCGCGCATTTGCACCATTTGCAAATGTTGCCATGGGCCCGCAGTACCCGTGAACCAAGCATCATTCGAGACAGTAACTAAGAAGTCACTGTCTTCTGCATTACGTCTTGTTAGGTTCGGATAAGCCACTTCATAACAAATTGCAGCAGCAAGTGCATGCCCTTTAATTAAGAGAGGTTTTTGGTCACTCTCACCACGTGTAAAACCGCTCATGCTAATATCATTTTGCATGGCTGGTAATACCCAAGAGAGTAAACCTGAAAGAGGAATATATTCACCAAATGGAACAAGACGCTGCTTTTTATAGAGTCCACTTGAATTACTGCCAGAAGCCATAATACTGTTGTAATACAGCGGGCTACCAACTTGATGTGATTTTTCGAAATCCCAATAAGGAATGCCAGTTACCCAAGCTGTATGGTTCTTTTTCGCTTGTGCATCCATTGCATCCAAAAATGGTTCAATATCAGTTTGGAAAAGCGGAATTGAAGACTCAGGCCATACAATCAGGTCACGACCCCATTCAGATTGAGTCAAACCAGCATAAATTTCTAATGTTCTAACTTGATATTCAGTTAACCATTTTAAATCTTGTGGAATATTACCTTGAATGAGTGAAACGCTAAGCGGTTTGGCATCTTTAGGTTTTACAAACTGTATGTATGATGCTCCCCATGCACCTAAAACTAACAGAGCAGAAGGGATAATCCAGAAAACACGCTTGCGTAGAACTTCAACTAAAGCACATGCTAATACAATGACCACGAAGGAAATTGCATAAATACCAAATAGCGGTGCATAACCATCGAGTAAACGCTCGGTAAAAGCGTAACCTACAAACAACCACGGGAAACCTGTAAATACCCAAGTTTTTGCCCATTCGAAAACAATCCAAAGCGGGGCAAAAGTCAGTGGTGTTTCAGGGAAAAATCGTCGGTAAACCCAGGTCTGAAATGCCGTAAATAAGCCCATCACAAGGGCCATAACAGCAATCATACACACGCTTAGAAAAGCGTTGGTATCGCCGTATACATGGATCGAAGTATAGAGCCAGAAAGCACCTACAAACCATAAACCAAAGCCGTAGCTCCAACCAATGGCAAATGCTTGTTTAGCTGAGCGTTTATGTAGTGTTGCATAGAGTAGGGCCGGAGATAAAATTGCCAACCACCACCAATAATAAGGTGCCAGTGAAAAACTGAATACGGCACCTGAAAATAAAGCAATGAGTAAAGGGAAAATTAAAGGAAGCTGTTTTTGTTGTTGCGAAGAATCTAACAGCTTTTCAAAGTATGCTCTCATTGACGTACAGCTCGAATCAGATGAATAGTGCGGGCATCTGCTTCAACGATTGTAAATAACCAATTTCCAAGCTCAACAGTTTGACCTTGTAAATCACTTACCAAACCAATCTCTTGAAGCAACAAACCGCCGACAGTTTCTACTTCATCGTCAGAAAAATCAGCATCTAAAACAGTATTGAAATGTTCGATTGGTGTAAGTGCCTGCACCATCCATGCATTTGCTACCGTATGGTCATTGTCAGGAACAATGTATTGAGCATCTTCATCAACCGTGTCGTGCTCATCTTCAATTTCACCAACAATCTCTTCAAGAATATCTTCAAGCGTAACAAGACCTGCTGTTGAGCCATATTCATCAATCACAATCGCAATGTGAGTTTGAGTATGTTTCAACATACGTAGGACCTGATCGGAACGTGCACTTTCAGGAACAAATAAAGGCTGGCGCATAAGAACTCGAATATCAACTTTGGTATTCGGTTCAGTTAGAAACGGCAACAAATCTTTTGCGAGCAAAATCCCGACAACATTGTCAGGCTGATCGGCAGAGAAGACTGGAAAGCGTGAGTGAGCAGACTCAACCAGTACATCAAGAATATCAAGTAATTGATCATCTTCTTGCAAACTGATCATTGCTGTTCGTGGCGTCATGACTTCACGAATTTTTGTAGCTGGAAGGTCAAGAACGCCTTCAAGCATAGCAACGGTATCTGGTTCTAAAAAGCGGCGTGAATTTTGGACTAATTTTAATAATTCATCACGGGTTTCTGGCGCTGTACCTAACCATTTTCGTAAGCCTCGCATTCCCCACGACGGACTTGGTTCCTCTTGCATGATCTTTCCTAAAGACTCAATGTATCAAATGAATACACAGATCATACCGAAGAAAAGATGCTTATGCATCTATAAAACAAGCTAAAAGACAAAACGTATATTGTTATGTAAAAGCCAGTTACAGTTAACAGCTCAGTAATTTGTTTATGCTAAAATGTGAAAATTCTATTTGTTCGAGTTTGTTATGTCAGAGCAACCCATTTCACCTACTGTACAACTCAATACGCGTGGTTTACGTTGTCCGGAACCTGTGATGATGTTGCATCAAGCCATCCGCAAATCTAAATCTGGGGATGTGGTTGAAGTGTTCGCAACAGATAATTCGACTTCGTGGGATATTCCTAAATTTTGTATGCATTTAGGCCATGAGTTGCTTTTGCAAGAAGAACGCTTAGATGAAAACGGTCATAAAGAATTTCATTATTTGGTGAAGAAAGGGTAATAGAATAATAAGGCTTCTAATAATGACTATTAGAAGCCATTAATAATTCAAATTTAATTTGAAATGATAATTTTTTACAAATAAGAATCATTATATAATCTATAAAATGATGTGTATAAATGACGTATAAAAATGAATGAATATTTTGTAAAACGAAGCTTATTTATTTTTCTTTGGTTTTTCTCTATTGCTGGTTTATTAAATCTAGAAACCCCTTGGTTATCTGAAACTGTTGCTACCATTATTTTAGTTACTGTTATTATTGTTGGCTCAATTCTATTGGGCTATAGAAATACATATTTTGCTCCCGAACCAAAAATAAAGATGAGTCTGATTTTGCATACAAGATTTATGGGGCTTATGTTAATTCTTGATTTATTGTTTGGTAAATCAGTTTGGTACTTCGATTTAGCGCGAAACTTTGGTTTTCTTGGCTTATTTTTATTAGGCTCATTTATTTTCTATAAAAAGAACCTCAATTTAAACTTAGCAAAAATACCGCCTTTTCAATAAGCAGGTCCCAATAAAAAAGCCCCGAATAATCGGGGCTTTTTACTATTACATATTAGGATATGAGACACGACTAGCAAAGCAACGCTTTGCCGTGTCGCAAGGAATTACATATTAGGGTAATTCGGACCACCACCACCTTCCGGTGTTACCCATGTGATGTTCTGAGATGGGTCTTTAATGTCACAGGTCTTACAGTGAACACAGTTCGCTGCGTTAATCTGGAAGCGTTTAGAACCATCATCATTTTCCATGATTTCGTAAACACCAGCAGGGCAATAGCGCTGTGCAGGCTCGTCCCATTTCGGTAAGTTTACATTCACTGGAATTGAAGGATCTGTAAGCTTCAAGTGAGCTGGCTGGTTTTCTTCATGTACAGTGTTTGAGATAAACACAGAAGATAAACGGTCAAATGTAAGCTTGCCATCTGGTTTTGGATAGTTTGGCTTGAAGCTGGTTGCATCAACAGTTTTCAATACAGCAAAGTCTTGCTTCAAGTCATGTAAAGTGAATGGAACTTTAAAGACATTCTGGTCGATAAAGTTAAATGCACCACCCATCCATTGACCAAATTTATGCATTGCTGGGCCAAAGTTACGAGAGTTATAAAGCTCTTCTTTTAACCAGCTGTTGTTAAATTTGTCAGTGTATGAGGTTAATTCTTTAGTGAATAAATCTTCGCCTTCAGTAACGCGCGCAATCGCAAGGTCACCGCCTTTTTCTACACCGGCAGCAATAGCTTCAAATACAGCTTCACCACATAACATGCCTGATTTCATGGCAGTGTGTGAGCCTTTGATTTTTGCAAAGTTTAAGAAACCTGCATCATCACCAATTAAGCAGCCGCCTGGGAAAGTTAGTTTAGGCAATGAGTTGAAACCGCCTTTCACTACCGCACGTGCGCCGTAAGAAATACGCTTACCACCTTCTAAATACTGTTTAATCAGTGGGTGAGTTTTCCAGCGCTGCATTTCCATAAATGGATACATGTGTGGATTTTCATAAGATAAGTCCACGATCATACCCAAAGTAATTTGGTTGTTTTCAGCGTGGTATAACCACCAGCCACCAGAAGACGCTGTTTCAGCTAAAGGCCAACCTGCACCGTGCATGACTAAGCCCGGTTTATGTTTTGCTGGATCAATTTCCCAAAGCTCTTTAATCCCGATACCGTAATGTTGAGGATCAGCATCTTTATCAAGGTTGTATTTCGCAATCAGGCGTTTACCTAAATGACCACGGCAACCTTCAGCAAAGAGAGTATATTTAGCGTGAAGCTCATAACCTGGGGTAAAGTTATGCGTTGGTTCGCCATCTTTACCAACACCCATGTCACCAGTTTGAATACCTTTTACAGTACCATCTTCATGGTAAAGCACTTCAGATGCAGCAAAGCCAGGGAAGATCGAAACTTCTAGCTCTTCAGCTTTTTGACCTAACCAGCGAACCACGTTACCTAAAGAGATCACATAGTTACCGTCGTTGTGCATGGTTTTAGGAACCATCCAGTGAGGTACTTCTTTTGAGGTGGTGTCTGAAAGTAAGAAGAATGTTTTGTCTTCAGTTACAGGTACGTTTAAAGGCGCGCCTTCATCTTTCCAGTTCGGGAAAAGTTCATTGATGGCACGTGGCTCAAGCACAGCACCAGACAAGATATGCGCACCTACTTCAGAGCCTTTTTCAACTACACAAACAGAAAGATCGGGTAAGTTTTTTTCAATCGCTAATTGACGGATCTTAATCGCAGCAGATAGACCTGCAGGTCCTGCACCTACGATGACAACGTCAAACTCCATCGATTCACGTTCGATGTGTTCCATGTAGGACTCCTCAATACTTAAAGGTGGCAACCGTCATATTCAGAAAATTCGGTGCTGCCGTGAGTGTTTTAATCCATAGGCGCAAATATGCTATTGTGCCTTTTATCGTTTGGGCTAGTATAGTTTTAAACCATGATCTAGCCAATTGGCTGAGTCGTAACATTTTTTCGTCAGCAAGGCATAAACTATGGTAAATCAAAATAATTCACCATCGGATATGGGAAAAATACCGTTATCTGATGATAAAAACTTAATGAACATTGCACAATACTTAAAAGGTGTACAGCAAAGTCACAAAAGGTCAATTCCACCTTTAGAGCAGTGGCATCCAAAGCATTGCGGCAAAATGGATTTGACGGTGAAATCCAATGGAGAATGGTGGCACGAAGGTCAATTAATCAAGCGCCAAGCTCTATTAGATCTGTTTACCAAAGTCCTATGGAAAGAAGATGGTAAATTCTACCTGAAAACCCCTGTAGAACAAATTGAAATCGAAGTTGAAGATGAACCTTTATTAGTCAATCAGGCAGATCAGGTCGAAATTTCAGGTGAGCAGTTTTTACAACTGACCACGACCAATCAAGATGTGATTTTAGTTGATGCAGAACATCCAATTTTTATGCGGGAATATGCAGGGGAGTTACGCCCTTATGTGCATGTGCGTTTTGGGATTAATGCGCTGATTCAACGTCAGGCTTTCTATCATTTGGTGAACTATGGAACACTGATTGAAAACGATAAAGGTGAAACCATTTTAGAGCTAAAAAGTGGTAATTTGCTCTTGCAATTAGGCACTTGAGGTTTAAGCTTTAGGGAGTGAAATTTTCTGACACTTCAGTACAGCTATGACCGCCATACAACCTTTATTTTCCGAGCTAGAACCTATGCCTAAAGCATCAGCAGATGCCCCAATTGGTATTTTTGATTCGGGAATTGGAGGAATGTCAGTTGCAGCAGAAATTGCCAAATATTTGCCAAACGAACGTATTGTGTATTATGCCGATACGGCCTATGTTCCTTACGGCCCACGCTCTGATGAAGAAATCAGGGAACTTACGGCTCGAGCAGTCGATTGGCTATATCGTCAAGGCTGTAAAATTGCAGTCGTAGCCTGCAATACAGCTTCCGCTTTTAGCCTTGATCATTTACGTGAGCATTATGGAGAACACTTTCCAATTGTGGGATTGGTTCCAGCATTAAAACCTGCTGTATTACAGACACGTTCTAAAGTGGTTGCCGTGTTGGCGACACCTGCAACTTTTCGGGGCCAACTCATTAAAGATGTGGTCGAGAAGTTTGCTGTTCCGGCAGGTGTTAAAGTGATGACTTTAACCAGCCTTGAACTTGTTCCTTGTGTCGAGGCAGGTCAGCAAATGGGTGAGACATGTTTAAAGGCATTAAAAGAAGTTTTACAGCCTGCTGCTGAGCAAGGTGCCGACTATTTAGTGCTTGGTTGCACGCATTATCCTTTCTTAAATCAAGCAATCCATCATCTTTTTGATAACCAATTCACACTGGTTGATTCTGGGTTGGCAGTTGCCCGACAAACAGCCCGTATTTTAATAAAAAATGAGTTATTATGTGACCAAATAGGTCAGAATGTTGCACGTATTGAATGTTATGTCAGCGGTAATAATGCTGAGGCACTGCAACCTGTTTTACAACATATGATTCCACAAGAGTTAACTTGGACACTTCATAATCTGAACTGATCGTTTAGCATCATTTAGAAAATAGTGTTTTTTAGATTTATTATTTTATTTGGGGCGGTTCATGATCTTGGCTGATATTAAGTCACGGATAGATCATGGGGCGGAAGGGTATTGTTATGCTCGATACACGCTATCAGATTTTTATTTCAACATCCGGTCGCGACATGCAGCCAGAGCGGATGGTTTTGTCTCAAACCTTGGTCGGGATGGGTTTCTTTGCTTGGGGACTAGAACATCGAACGCCTTTAACAACCACACTTGCACGTCGACAAATTGATGAATGTGATTATGTAATCTTACTTTTAGGCAGCCAGTATGGAGAACAGTCGATTTCTGGTGCGAGTTATTTGTCTTTAGAATATGAATATGCGTTAAGTCAGGCTAAACCCATTATTGTGTTCATGCATGAGCAACTTGAAAGCCGTGAAATACATTTACAAGAAACACATCCACAGCTTAAAGATAAATTTCTCGCATTTAGAAAAAAGTTATTACTTGATGCAAACCATATTTTTTACTTTAAAAGCCTTCGTGACTTAGAGCTAGCTGTCCGTTTAAATATGCCTTTAATGGTTGAGCAACATATAGGACAAGGTTGGATTCCTGCTCATCAAGCTCAACACTTAGAAGATGAAATTAAGCTATTAAAAAGTAAAATTTTGCAGTTAGAGCAACAGTTGGTAGAGTCATCAGCTCAAGTCAATGAAGTTGCTCCTCAAGATGTTTTTGCATTTGAATATCAAATTCAAGCATTTCAGGATGGCAACTTTAAAGAGCTTAAACGACAGAGGCAAATGACGTGGTCTCAGTTACTAAGCATATTGGCAAAGCAGTTTGAAACACCGATGCCAGAAGAGAGCTTTGGAACTTGTCTCAATGAATATCTCAATCATGCTGGGCTAGAAGATGCTCGTCAGGAGCTGCCAAGAGCACATGCGGTGGCTGGTGCTCAGATTAACCATAAGGCGTTGTTCCGCATTAAAAAGCAAATGCGATCGCAAGGCTGGATTGTTCCAACTCAAACTGAACAATCCTATAACTTATGGAAAGTTACAGCTAAAGCTCAAAAGTTATTACTTAGCTATAAATGGAGCCATCGGGGTACTCGATTAAAAGCTTAGAGCGATTCAATTTATATATAACAATAAAAGCTGTTACATTAATGCCATAAGATGAATTGAAAGGCATTTACACATGTCGTTTGAACAAAAACCGAAAGTTACTGTCATTTTAGCGAATTTAGGTACACCGGATGAGGCGACTGTGCCTGCGGTGCGCCGTTTTTTAAAGCAGTTTTTATCTGATTCACGCGTGATTGAAATACCAAAATTTATTTGGTGGATTATTTTAAATCTGTTTGTTTTACCTTTTCGACCGAAAAGAGTAGCGCATGCCTATGCTTCGGTATGGTCAACAGATTCACCCATGCGTGAAATTGTGTTTGAACAAACCAAACGTGTGCAGGCTTATTTACAGCAAGAAAATAATCAGTTTGATTTAACCGTGATACCAGCAATGACCTATGGTAATCCGGGTATTGATACAGTATTAGAAAAACTGGCGTCTAACCCGCAAGAGCATGTCATTCTATTGCCTTTGTTTCCTCAATATTCTGCAACTTCTACAGCGCCGTTATACGATGCGTTTGCGAAGTGGATTCCGGCCCAGCGAAACTTGCCGGGTCTAACGATTATTAAAGACTATTATCAACATCCCATGTTTATTCAGGCATTGGCAGAAAGTGTTTTAGCTTACCAAGAGCAACATGGGAAACCTGAAAAACTGTTGATGTCATTTCATGGTATTCCACAGCCTTATGCAGATAAAGGCGACCCTTATGCAGATCGTTGTCGTATTACCGCAAAGTTAGTCGCTGAAGCTTTGCATTTAAAAGATGATGAATGGGCAATTAGTTTCCAATCACGCTTTGGAAAACAAGAGTGGGTGAAACCTTATACAGACCAGCTTTTACAAGATTGGGCGAAGCAGGGTGTTAAGTCTGTTCAGGTATTAAGCCCAGCTTTTTCTGCCGACTGTTTAGAGACACTTGAAGAATTAGCCATTCAAAATGCTGAGTTGTTTCAAGAGGCGGGCGGTGGTAGCTATGCTTATATTCCTGCTTTAAATAGCGATCAAGCTCACATTGATTTGCTTGCAGGGTTACTTCAGGCTAATCTTGATGCCCTTACTTATACCTTAGCCCACCGTTAATTGCGTTTTAGCCAGAGGTCCTTATGCTGCAAGTCAAAATTGTTCCAGTTACTGCATTTGCCCAAAACTGTTCCCTTGTTTGGGACAGTGAAACCAAAGAAGCAGTTTTGATTGATGCGGGTGGTGACGCTTCGGTTTTGAAAGAAGAAGTAGAAGCCTTAGGTTTAAAAGTGAAAGCTCTTTGGCTCACTCACGGACATTTAGACCATGCTGGAGCGGTAGGAGAGCTTGCTAAAGAATGGAATGTTCCGGTTATTGGGCCGCATAAAGAAGATCAGTTCTGGCTGGATATGATTCAGGAAGTTTCAGCACGTTATGGCTTTCCAATTCCACGGCCAGTAAAAGTCGATCAATGGCTTGAAGGCGGTGAAGTGCTAAAACTGGGTGAAGATGAGTTTGAGGTGCGTTTTGCGCCGGGTCATACACCAGGACATGTCATTTTCTATAATAAAAACCATGGATTACTTTGGACAGGCGATGTCCTGTTTAAAGGTTCGATTGGAAGAACAGACTTCCCGCGTGGAAACCATGAACAACTCATTGAATCGATTAAACGTGAATGTTTTAGTTTGCCAGATGATACTCAGTTTATTTCAGGACATGGTCCGATGAGTACCATTGGCTATGAAAAACAATTTAACCCATTTGTCGCGGGCAAAGCAGGTTAATCCTCGTAATCATCTTCATTTTGACTACCCTTGTCATGCTGAGGCGCATCTTGGGTAGGCAGTTTATATTCATCGTTTGCCCACGCCCCTAAATCAATGAGTTTACAGCGCTCTGAACAAAACGGACGAAATTCATTACCTTCCCAAACACTTGGTTCACCACAACGTGGGCAGGGGAATGTACGTGGCATAAAGCAATATCCTCAAAGTGAAGAGAAATAGATTAGGCAAAAGTCAGGTGACTTGTTAGACTTATGCCGATTTTTATTTAGTTTGATGTGATTATGCAGATTCGTCAATTTCAAGCACAACGTATGCAAGCGCCTCGCGATTTTACCCCAATTGAAAATAACCCGATTTGTGTAGAAATTGGAGCGGGCAAGGGTAAACATGCTTTGCTATTTAGCGGGCAACAGCCACAGCACACATTGTATGCAATTGAACGAACCCGAGAAAAATTCTTGGCAATGCAAAAACAGCATGGACTGGAACCAAGAGATAACTTAATCCCTGTACATGCAGATGCTTTACCGTGGGTGGTACATGCTTTGTACCCCGCCCAAGTTGAACATTTCTTTATTCTCTACCCAAACCCAGAACCGCATAATCCAGCACAGCGCTGGTTGAATATGCCATTTTTTGAGTTCTTAATCTCACGCTTGCAAACAGGTGGAACCATTACTCTGGCAAGTAATATCCCTGAATATATTGAAGAAGCAGAACAACAATTAATTAATGTCTGGAAACTGCCTTATCAAAAAGAAAAAATTGCTCAAACATCTGCACGTACTCATTTTGAAATTAAGTATTTAGAACGTGGCGAGCTTTGTCAGCAGCTCATTATGACCAAGCCTGAAGGTTATAAAACTCGATTTGATGAGTTTGCACCACTGCAAGGGCAAACACATGGCGAATAAGCGGGTTGCCATTATCGGTGCTGGTCCGGCTGGTTTAATGGCAGCTGAGGTGCTCAGCCAATATACTTATGATATTGACGTGTATGAGCAAAAACCTTCAGCGGCACGTAAGTTTCTAATGGCAGGTAAAACAGGGTTAAACATCTCGCATGCTGAACCTTTAGCGCAATTTATTGAACGTTATGATCGTGCAGAATGGCTCAAACCTTGGGTTGAAAAATGGGATGCAGTCTGGATTCAAAGCTGGATGAAAAATCTGGGAATAGAATCCTACGTTGGCACCTCAGGTCGCATTTTTCCTGTCGAAATGAAAGCGGCTCCTCTATTACGTGCTTGGCTAAAACGTTTGGCAGAACAGCAAGTTAAATTCTTTTATCGTCATCGTTGTATTAATTTACAAGGTACAACAGTAACTTTAGAAAATCAGAATAATCAAAACAGCGAGACTTTTACCCAGCAATACGATGCAGTGATATTGGCATGTGGAGCGGTGTCTTGGTCACAATTGGGTAGTGATGGCGCTTGGCAACAATGGCTAGATCAATCCAATATTGAACCTTTTCAGCCAAGTAATGCAGGAGTATTGCACGCTTGGTCTACCTTTATGGAAAGCTGTTTTGGTGAGCCTTTAAAGCGTATCAATGCTTGGGTTGAACCCGGCCAAGTTACACATGGCGATATTGTGATTACTCACTATGGGTTAGAAAGTGGTGTTATTTATAAACTGGGACGTGTCTTACGAGAACAGCAAAAACAAGGGAAAAGCTTAAATCTGTTTTTAGATCTATTGCCTGATGTAGAGCTTTCACAGTTAATTAAAAAATTGCAGGCTAGCAAAAAACAATCGCTCACTAATATATGGCGTAAAGCTGGCTTAGATACAGCTAAGATTAACTTAGTCAGAGAAGTGGTTGATAAAGCACTATGGAACCAACCCAATGTTATGGCTCAGCAAATCAAAGCTCTTCAAATCAACTTAGAAGGTTTTAGACCTATTGAGGAAGCGATTAGCTGTGCTGGTGGTGTTAAGCAAAATGCATTAACTGAAAACTTAGAGTTTAAACAAACCTCAGGGGTATTTTGCTGTGGCGAAATGCTGGATTGGGATGCTCCTACAGGTGGATATTTACTTACCGCATGCTTTGCTACAGGGCGAGCGGCTGGTGAAGGCGTACATTCATTTCTAGAGAAATAACAGCTTGATTTGGTGCTATGTTTGATATGTGAAAAGTGGTAATTTTGAACAATCAATAAAAATAGGATTTACGAGATCATGTCTCAAGCATCACCAGTCTATCAGGGAAGTTGTTTATGTCAGGGTATTCGCTACGAGATTAAAGGCGATATCGGAGATATTATTCAATGTCACTGTCAACGCTGCCGAAAATCTAATGGAACAGCATTTGCCACGAATGCTCCTGTTAAAAGTACAGATTTTAAAATTACCCAAGGTGAAGACCTAGTCAAAAAATTCGCGGTGAATGGTGTGTACCGTTGGTTCTGTAGCGAATGTGGTTCACCGCTTATTAGTTCGCGTGATGCGCAGCCTGAACTGTATCGTTTAAGAATTGGGACGCTTGATACACCGCTCGATCAAAAGCCGACAATGCATATTTTTGCTGCTTCTAAGGCAGAGTGGGAATGTATTCAGGATGACTTACCGCAATATGATGAACGCCCATGATTTTAAAAAGTATGTTTTAATCAAATTTTAGATGATTTAATATACTTAAAGTGGGGAGATGGCATTCCTCCTCTGAAAAACCGCCGGATTGGCTAATGATGCCTACGTTACCCTCATGTATTGATATCGCTGGGTACGTAGGTTATTGCGTACTCTGCTTATTTTTGGAGTACGCCATGTCATATTTCCCTTCATTATTTTTTGCTCTTTTAGCGTCTATCTAAAGGGGTGGTTTTATGTATTACTCTCTACTTTCAATTGCTTTAGGTTCGGTTCTAGGGGCATGGCTGCGTTGGTTTTTAGGTTTAAAACTCAACCCGATCTACCCGCAAATTCCACTCGGTACTGTCACTGTTAATTTAGTCGGTGGCTTTATTATTGGTTTTGCGATTGCCTATTTTTCTCAAAGTGATTTAAGCCCTAACTATAAACTTTTTGTGATTACCGGTTTTTGTGGTGCTTTAACTACCTTTTCAACGTTCTCCATTGAGATTGTGACTTTATTACAAAGTGGCAAATTGGGAATGGCGATGTTGGGGATTTCTATTCATTTAATTGGGTCTTTAATTTTTACGTGTTTGGGATTGGCGACTTATTATTGGGTAGCGGGGCATTGAGTTTTTATATTTAAGAATTGAGTATGATTTCAAGTTGTGAGAGCCCATCGAAGTTGAATGTTGAGTAGGATTTTCACGACGGAGTCTTACGGTTGAATTATCTAATGGGAGCAGCTAATTAAGTTACTTTGGTTTTGCCCAAAGTAATCAAAGGCATCTGTCATTCGCAGAACCTGTTCACTGAATCCATTTATCTTATGCTTTGCAAAAACGATCTTTTATTGACACCACGCAGGCTGCGAATGACGTTATCGCGTATTAAATGTAAGGGGCTAATAAAATAATTAAGAAAAATAAGGCATTTACTATCGTGACAGACCGCATGGATGCCGTCGTTTCGCTGTGCTACATGTATGTAGCATCAGCGTAACAAAGGATTTTTGTTACTTTTCATCCTTGAAAAGTAAGCTTAGCCTATACAATCCATCATTTGGATATCACTTCCTTTTAAGGCAGTGCTCATAATAAAAATTAAGACGTTTCTATTATTTATTTAAATCTATTATTTTTCAGTTAAAGCCTGACCTTCAAACTTCACGCCATCCCAACCATTTTGCATAAACTGTCGAATATTTTGATGATCAGTTCCCTCAGGGGTCGCTAATACAGATGCGTAATGTTCTGCAAACAAACTTAAAGTTTGTGCTTGGTCTAAACCTTGTAACTTAGCAAAAGAGAAAACTTTCGCACTGCCTTGATTTTCAGTTGCATCGTTATGCTGTGCACCATTTTGAAAAGCTGTTGGAGTGTGTTGGTAACGTGCTTCAATATGAGCTAAAACGTCTGAAAATTTTGCTGTGCCTGCTTGTAATTGGGCAAGTAACTCTTGTGCCATTATCTTAAATTTCCTATCAAATGAGGGTTTAAGCATAGCATCGAATAGCAATTTTGAAAGCTCGACGAATACAAAAAAATAATGAGTTGTGGGAAAAATAAGAAGCGTTTTTAGACAAGTTGTGGATAAGTTCTCTTTTATACACAACATAAAAAGATCGCAAAAATACACATAAAAAAAGAAGCCTAAGTGGAGGAGATAGTCTTAGGCTTCCAATGATTTAAGTGTATTAGTCAAATCTTAACGTAAGATTAACTCTTACGATTAAAGCGAGCGAAGCGTTTATTAAAGCTTGCTACACGGCCTTCGTTACTTGCTTGACGTACTTCACCTGTGTAGAAAGGGTGAGATGCACTTGAAATATCAAGGGTTACATAAGGATAGACTTTTCCTTGATATTCTTTGGTTTGTTTAGACTGAAGAGTACTACCAATTAAGAAGTACACATCTGCATTGGTGTCATGAAATAACACTTGTTGATAAGCAGGATGAATATCTTTACGCATGAGAGATTGTCCTAAATTATTTTTGATTAAAGAAATGTTATAACATAACAATTGAAAAGTCAATGTAACCCCTAAAAGGCTACACTGATCAGTAAATTAAGTTAGTTAGAAGGCGGGACAAGCTCTTCAAATAAATCGTTCAGATTGTCATGTACTTTTAAGTGAATCAGGTTCCAGTAGTGTCCTGAAATGGTTCTGTTGACCATCAAAGTGTCTGGTGAAGGCTTAAAGACATCCCAGTACTTCAAAGATTTTTTCACAAGTAACATGCCATCATGGTGCGATGAGTTCTCGGCAAAATCATAAGTGGTGGTAAGCGGGCGTAATAACACTTCAATCCAGAGTTTATATAGATCGGTTGGGAATTTGCCTTTTTCAGAAATTGAATGTAGCTCAAGTAACTCAGTTTCAATCAAATCAATATTTTCATGGCGAGCTGCATTTACTAAGCGTTTAAAGCTATACACAATTTCATTTGAAAGTGTTTTAACACTGCCATAGTCATAAATAATGACACTACCGTCTTGGCGGAAGGCAAAGTTACCCGGGTGAGGGTCACAGTGAAAACGTTTTAAAAAGAACATTTCCTGACCTAAAGCACGAATCAGGCGACGTCCAATCGTATTTCGAATTTCAATAGGCCATGCACTGGCAGTTTCAATACTGTCACCTTGTTCGAGGCTCAAAGTTAAAATGCGCCGTGAAGAATAATCTTTATAAACGGTCGGGATGATGATTTTGTCATCTAACTGGCTATGAAATGTTTTAAAAACTTCAAGGTTTTGAGCCTCAATTTCATAGTTAAGCTCTGCTGAAAGACTATCTTGAATTTCTGCAAAAAGCTGATCTTGTAGTTTTTTATCAATTTTAAGTACACCCATTAAACGCAGTGCCAAACGTACTTGTTTTAAGTCACTTTCACAGGCTTCATCAACACCTGGATATTGAACCTTAACTACAACTTGCTCACCGCTAGGCAGCACAGCTTTATGAACTTGTCCAATTGAAGCAGCGGCAAAAGGTTCGCTATCAAAAGACTTAAAGGCAACATTCAGCGGTTTCCCAAGTTCACGTTCAACTTGTTGCTGAATTGCAGCAAAGGGCATGGCTGGGGCTTGGCGTTGTAGTTTTGAAATTGCTTTAGCGACTTCGGGCGGGAAAATATCTTTATATTGCGATGCAATTTGACCGACTTTCATGACGGCACCTTTCATTTCGCCTAAGGTGTCGGCAATTTGCAAACCAATATCCTGAAATAGCTTGGTTTTTGAAGCCAGCTTTTGCTCTTCGTCTGCGGTCAAGTTTCGAATCGAGTTAGAAACGGTTTTCGTTGCAATGCTCGCGGTCATTCCTGCAAGTTTCATAAATCGTTTGCCAGGTGAACTTGCATTCTTTGCCATATCTTCGATACCTCATTGACTACAACATAATATTGCCTAGTTTTGATCATAGGTGACAAAACTTAAAAAGCCTATATGAAATTGTTTATCTCATGTAAGAAAATTTTCGAAAAACAAAATGTTATTTTTATAGTAAAAAATATGAAAAGCTTTTGAAAATTCATTTCATAAACAAAGCTTTAATATCTATAAAGGGGCTGTTTTTTTGGTGCTAATGTGAATGGCAGGTTAAATAAGAAATAGAGACAATAAAAGTTATGACAAGTTTAAGTTCAGCCCATGGGCGGTCTCAGGCGGTTCCTTTATCTGTGTTTGAGCAGTCAAAAGATGCGCATATTATTCGTTCTGATGAAGAAGCAATTGAGGTTGCCAAACTTCTTGCCCAAGAGTTTGCACAAGAAGCATCTGAGCGAGACAGAGAGCGCCGTTTACCCCTCAATGAAATTCAACAGTTCTCACAAAGTGGTTTATGGGCCATTACGGTCCCTAAGCAATTTGGTGGCGCACAAGTTAAATATCGAACCTTGGCTGAGGTCATCAAAACAATTGCGAGCGTTGATCCATCTCTTGCACAACTGCCTCAAAATCATTTGGCTTTTATTGAACATTTACGTCTTGATGCGAAACCTGAACAACAACAGTTCTTCTTTAATTTGGTGCTAAGAGGAATTCGTTTTGGTAATGCCTTTTCGGAAAAACATAGCAAAACGGTTGCTGACCTCACTACGACCTTACGAAAGACCGAGCACGGTTATGAAATTAATGGGAAGAAATTCTTTGCAACAGGCGCATTGCTTGCACATTGGGTTCCAATTGTCGCTGTAAATGAACAGGGGCAGCCTTATGCGGCGCTAGTTCCTCGGGAAACTTCAGGGGTGAATATTATTAATGACTGGTCTGGTTTCGGGCAACGAACCACGGCTAGTGGTACGGTAGAGTTAAATCAAGTTCCCGTACGTGAAGAATATCTAATTCCGATTTATCAAGCTTTTGAACGTCCTACTCCAGCAGGTGCAATTTCACAATTTATTCAAGCTGCTGTCGATGCAGGTATTGCACGTGGCGCAATTGAAGAAACAATTCACTATGTCAAAAATCATAGCCGTGCATGGGTCGATTCAGGTTTGGAAAAAGCGAGTGATGACCCTTACACAATTGCAAATATTGGTGATTTAAAAATAAAACTGCGTGCAGCAGAAGCGGTATTAGATTTAGCAGGAGATGCGATTGATCAGGCAATTGCCGACACAACAGAAGAGCATGTAAATCAAGCGACATTACTAGTTGCAGAAGTAAAAGTCTTAACCACAGAAATTGCGATTTTAGCAGCGAATAAGCTTTTTGAGTTGTCTGGAACACGATCGACCTTGTCAGAGCTTAATCTGGACCGCCATTGGCGTAATGCTCGCACTCACACCTTGCATGATCCAGTGCGTTGGAAATATCACATTGTCGGTAATTACTACCTCAATGGCATCCATCCACCTCGTCATGCATGGAGCTAAAGTGAAGAAAAAATAAGATTAGGAGAATAAAGATGACAGTTACCCAAATTGAATTAGAAGAATTGTCTGTCGGCGCCGATTATGAAAAGGTCGCAAGTAGATTTCGTCCAGTTTTTGAAAAAATTGCTCAAGGTGCAATTCAACGTGAAAAAGAACGAATCTTGCCTTTTGAACCGATTCAGTGGTTAAAAGAACTGAAATTAGGTGCAGTACGGGTACCCCGTAAATATGGTGGAGATGGGGTGTCATTGCCGCAACTTTTCCAGCTTTTAGCTGAATTGGCGCAAGCAGACTCGAATATTGTGCAAGCTTTACGTGGACACTTCGCTTTTGTTGAAGATCGTTTAGTTGCCCATAAAGAGCATTCGCAGGAGGTTTGGTTTCAGCGTTTTGTGCAAGGTGATTTAGTCGGGAATGCATGGACCGAAGTTGGAAATGTACAGATTGGTGATGTCGTTACACGAGTAACCAAAGATGCTTCGGGTAACTTGGTGGTGAATGGTGAAAAGTACTATTCAACTGGAAGTATCTTTGCTGACTGGATCGATTTATTTGCTTATGATGAAGTGAATGACCGCCATGTAATTGCTGCTATTTATCGTCATGAATCAGGAGTGAGTGTGATTGATGATTGGGATGGCTTTGGTCAAAAGACAACGGGCAGTGGTACTTTAAAAGTAAATCAGGTTCATTTACCAGCTTCGCACCTTATTCCATTTGACCAGCGTTTTAAATATCAAACAGCTTTTTATCAGGTTGTTCATCTTGCAACTTTAACAGGGATTGCGCATGCCGCGGTCGAAACTTTTAGCCAAGAAATACGAGAGCGAAAGCGTATTTTTAGTCATGGTAATGGTGACCTTGTTCGTCATGACCCACAAGTTTTACAGGTGGTGGGTAAAGCCTCTGCTCAAGCCTATGCAAGCCTAGCAATTACGATTAAAACAGCAGAAGCATTACAAAAGGCTTATGTAAGTCACTTTAGTGAGTTAGAGGTAAAAGAGCATCAGTTTAATGTAGATGCAGAGCTTGAGTCAGCCCAAGGGCAGGTGGTGATTTCTAATTTGGTACTGGATTTAACCAGCCAGTTATTTAATGCTTTAGGTGCATCAGCAAGTAGTCAGGTTAAACAACTCGACCGTTTCTGGCGTAACGCACGCACGGTATCTTCGCATAATCCACTCATCTATAAAGAAAAGGTGATTGGAGATTGGGAAGTAAACCGTACCGATTTACCTTTTGTCTGGCAAATTGGAGCAAGCCCGCGGGCCAAGTCTGCATAAAATAAAAAAAAGCCGATGAATAATCGGCTTTTTTATTAGGTTTTGCTTAAACGTTTGGTATTCAAATAAAGCCTTGAAAGTAATAAAACACAAGCAATACTTAAACCAATAATTAAACCTAGCCACACGCCAGCTACACCCCAATGGGTATAACGTGCTAAATAAAGTCCGATAGGGAAAGCAATTACCCAATACGCCATGAGTGTAATCCACATCGGTGCTTGCGTATCTTGCATACCTCTTAAACAGCCTGCGGCACTGACCTGTAATGCATCCATCAACTGGTAAGCCATGGCAAACCAGAGTAAATACATCGCCACAGGAAATACGGTTAAGTCTTGAGTGTACACCGAGACAATTTGTTCACGACCTAGGGCAATAAAAGACATAGTCAATAAAGCAAAAAATATTGCTGTGCTTAGACCAATCTTTTGTACTTGGTACATGGAAGCCCAATTCTTTTCACCATAATAGGTTCCCACACGAATGGTTAAGGCTATGGCAAGTGAAAGTGGAATCATAAACAGCACTGAAGTCACTGAAATTGCAACTTGATGCGCTGCAATAAAGACTTCACCCAATGGACTAAGCACCAATGCGCCTGTACTGAAAATACTCACTTCAAAGAACACGGCTAAACCGATTGGTAGGCCAAGCTGTAAAATTCTTTTAACCCAAGTCAGGTTAATTTTATCGAATCTGCTAAAAATAGAGGTATTTCGATAAGCCGAAGCTTTATAAATATAGCCAGCTAACGTAATCAACATGAGCCACTGTAAAATGGATGTTGCAAAACCACAGCCTGCGCTACCTAAAGCAGGTATTGGCCCCAACCCATGCATAAAAATCATGTTAAGAGGGATTAAAACTACTAAGGCCAGTAAGCTAATTACCGTTACAGGACGTGGATGGCCTAATGCCTCCGAATAACCGCGTAGAGCTGCATACATGGTCACTGCTGGCATACCCAAGCCAATGGCATGCAAGAATAAGCTTGCTTTAGGTCGTAAGCTTTCAGGCACACCAAATACATGCAAGAAAAATGGCATAAGCTGCAAAATGAGCATAGCCATTACGCCTAAAATGACAGCAACCCACAATGATTGACGAACAATGACAGGAATTTGTTCTGTATTTCTTGCACCCTTTGCTTCAGCGACCAATGGTGTGGTTGCAATCATGATGCCACTGAACAGGAGCATGACTGGAATCCATAAACCGACCCCTACAGCAATTGCAGCTAAATCGGTTGCAGATAAATGCCCAGCCATAATAGTGTCAATTAACCCGAATCCTGCTTGAGCAAACTGGGTAATTAAAATCGGTAGCATTAAGTGGAAGAGTTGTTTTAGTTCAGACCGAAAAGATGTGACATTCGACACAAAAGGTACTCTTTTTAAATATAAAAATGAAGCTAACGTTGCAAAGTAAGTACTACACCAACAAAGATGATGACTCCACCAAGAAACCGTTGCCATGTAACAGGTGTTTTTTCTGTACCTAACCAGCCAAAATGATCAAGTAACATAGAAATCACGATTTGCCCAAAAACGACTAACCCTGTAAAGGTTAAAAAACCAAGTTTAGGTGCAGTATAAATGCTCATGCTAATTGCATAAACCCCAAGGAATCCTCCTGTCCAAAGAAGCCATGGAATATTTGATATTTCACTTAAACTCGGTTTTTCGGCACTTTGGAAGAAAACCATAACTGCTAAAACAATAGTACCGATGAAAAATGATAATAATGCCGCTTGTAATGGTGAATGTAACTGCTCACGAAGCTGAGCATTAATTGCAGTTTGAAAAGCCATGGCAACACCGATTCCCAAGGCTAAAGGTAAGAATAGGAAAAGTTGACTAGAGAATTTCATCATTTTTATCAATATTTAAGATTATTTAAATTTAGTCTAAAGCAATTAAGGTATGTTTTCATAAGCCCATTGATGCAGTCATGTTAAAATAGAAATATTGTGTAAATTGGACCTGCTCCTTGGCCGTATTAAACCCTGCTTCTATTCCTTTATCTTTATATATTCATATGCCTTGGTGTGTGCGTAAATGCCCATATTGCGACTTTAACTCGCATGCGGTACCTGATGGGGCGCTTTCGTCAGAGCTTGAGAAAACTTATTTAAAAGCATTGGTGGCCGACTTTGAAACTCAAATTGAGATGGCACAAGGACGTTCAATTCATAGTGTATTTATTGGTGGTGGGACGCCTTCACTTATTTCTGCCAAAGGCTATGCATGGCTGTTTGAACAGCTTAAGTCACGGCTTAACTTTGAAGATGACTGTGAAATTACTTTAGAAGCTAATCCGGGAACACTAGAACATGACCCGTTTGCAGGCTATTTAGAAGCAGGCATTAATCGTTTATCCATTGGTGTACAAACTTTTAATACTGATCACTTGCAAAAGCTTGGACGTATTCATTCAGCAAACAATGCTATGGATGCAATTGAGCAGGCAAGACAAGCAGGCTTTAAGCGAGTTAATGTCGATTTAATGCATGGTCTGCCTGAGCAAACTTTAGAGCAAGCGCTTTATGATTTAAAAGTCGCTGTAGAGCAGGGGGCGACACATATTAGTTGGTATCAACTCACCATTGAGCCAAACACCGTATTCTTCCGTACCCAACCCGTTTTACCTCAAGATGAGGTGCTAGAAGACATTCAAGAGCAAGGTGAGGCCTATCTAAAAGCAAATGGCTTTGTAAACTATGAAGTATCGGCTTGGCGTAAAGAACAACCTTCAGCGCATAACTTAAATTACTGGGAGTTTGGGGATTACCTTGCGATTGGTGCAGGGGCGCATGGCAAAGTGACACGACCAGATGGGGTGTATCGTTTCCAAAAAACCCGTTTGCCAAAAGACTATTTAGCTAAGGTTCCAGCCGAACATCTGCAAATGAAAAAGATAGAGGCAGAAGAGCTACCTTTTGAGTTTACGATGAATGCTTTACGTTTAAATGACGGGGTAAAAGCTGAGTTATATGGGCAGCGTACAGGCTTAAGCTTAGATCATTTAAACGAGGTACTCACTTCACTACGAGCTAGAAAACTTCTGGTAGAGGATAGTTCTCGTTTAGCTTGTACAGAGCAAGGGCATATTTTCTTAAATTCGGTACTTGAAGAATTTTTGTAATTAAATAACAAAGCAAAAGCCGCACAATGAGATGCGGCTTTTTTGATTTTAGCGTGTGGTATAGCCGCCATTTGCAAAAATAGTTTGGCCGGTAATCCACCAACCATCGGTCACCAGAAAGCGAACTAGAGGTTCGATATCTTCAATTTTAGTAAGCCCCCCTAAAGCTGACGCTGATTTATGGTAAGCCACTGCTTCGGCAGATTCCTGTCCATAGAAAAACGGTGTATCCATAGGGCCAGGTGCAACAGCAGTCACAGAAATCTGGCGATTACCAAATTCTTTGGATGCAGCGCGGGTGTAATGCTCAACAGGTGCTTTTAAACCTTCATAGGTTGAATAGAGCCCAGTGTAGGCTGCAAGAAGAGAAGTCACGATTGAACAGATCTTTCCGCCGTCATTTAAATGACGTCCAGCGGATTGAATAAAGAAATAGGCAATTTTTGAGTTGATATCGCTCATGCTATCAAACTCTTGTTCTGTCGTTTCTAAAAATGATTTCTTTAAAACCTTTCCAACTGTATTAATGGCAATATCAATTCCACCAAAATGTTGTTTGGTGTCTACAAAAAGCTTTTCGATGTTCTCGATATTCGTTAGGTCTGCTTGAATTAAAACAGCGTCTGCACCCAATGCTTTAACTTCTGCGAGCGTTTGCTCTGCGTCTGCCTGAGTTTCAGCGCTGTTGTAGTGAATCGCAAGCTTTGCACCTTGCTCTGCAAATTTACGGCTAATCAGCCCACCTAAGTTTTTTGCACCGCCTGTAATCAATACAACTTTATCTTTAAGGGTATGAGTTGTCATGATGTTATTCCTATGATGACTTGTTTTAATGTGTTTTAGTCTAGATTGGCGGTAATTTTTGATCAATTATGCTAGTTTGGTTTAACTATTCAGAAAATACGAACAATTAAATGGATCGGTTGCAGCAATTTTTTATTTTTACAGAAGTCGCTAAACGACAAAGCTTTAGTGAAGTGGCAAATCAGCTTGATTTACCTCGCTCTACAGTGACGAGTGCTATTCAACAGCTAGAAACTCACTATGGAGTACGCTTATTTCATCGGACTACGCGTAAAGTCAGTCTTACTCAAGATGGACAAAGAATATTGCCCGAATGCCAAAACCTGTTATTTGATTATGAACAGCTCGAACAGTTAATACAGACACAAAAGCAGCATTATCGTGGCACGCTAAAAATTTCAATGCCCAGCCGAATCGTGCATCAAGTGATTATTCCTGAACTTCCCGATTTTTATAGCCGCTATCCAGATATCCATTTACAACTTCATAGCTCTGATGACATGACTGACTTAATCGAGAAAGGAATTGATTGTGTTGTTCGGGTAGGACAGCTAGAGAGTAGTAGTTTAATTGCAAAATTTGTTGGTAACTTGATTATGGTGAACTGTGCAAGTGCTGACTATCTAGACCAATATGGCATTCCTGAACAATTAGAAGATCTATCTCAGCACAAACTTATTAACTATGCAGGAGCGGTAGGAGAGAAACAGGGCGTATTTTTATATCAAAATGGAACTGTGATGATGGATAGTGCTTTAAGCGTAAATAATACGGAAGCCTATATTGCAGCGGCTAGTGCAGGTTTAGGAATTATTCAACTTCCATATTACGATGTTCAGGACAAAATTGAGCAGGGAACTTTAGTTGAAGTGTTGAGCACCTACACGGCTCAATCATTACCACTTAATATTCTATATCCGAACCGAAGTTATATTCCTAAACGTTTGGAAATTTTTATGGAATGGGTCCGAGATGTTCTCTATAAGAAATGTATCGTCATCTTTTAGTCATGAAACTAAAATAAGATAACAATAAAAAAAGCCTCTCGCAGTGAGAGGCTTTTTAGAATTTGGTGGGTCGTCCGCGACTCGAACGCGGGACCAACGGATTAAAAGTCCGCTGCTCTACCAACTGAGCTAACGACCCAAATAGGTTCAAAACAGATAAGTGGTGGGTCGTCCGCGACTCGAACGCGGGACCAACGGATTAAAAGTCCGCTGCTCTACCAACTGAGCTAACGACCCGTATCGTTTTGATGTCGCGTATTTTAGCAAGTTATTCAACTAACACAAGAGGAAATTTAAAAACATTTGCATGATTGCCTATAAAAAGCACGATTTCCTCTTGTTTAGCTAAAAAATGAACTAAAAACGGTATTTATACGCCTGAATGTTGTCAAAAATTTCACTTGTGATGTCACAGTAACTGCTTTCACCAGGCAATAATGCAAGTAAACGTTCAGAAGTTTTGCTTGGATTAAACGCATCTTCCTTCAATTTATTCTTTTGGTACTTAAAAGTACCTGTGGTTTCAACTTTAGCTTGTATACGTAAAAACACTGGTACCGCATAAGTAGGTAAGCATTTTTTAAATACAGTCACCATTTCTGTTAAATCAGCGTCATTTAACTCGGCACCATCAGCTAGTGTGATTGCTGCCATACCAGCACGACCATTAGTATTTGGAATTTCTACGCCATAGACAACAGCTTCAGCGATTTTGTCATATTCACACACCATGTTTTCAACTTCGGTGGTAGATACATTTTCGCCTTTCCAGCGGAAGGTATCACCTAAGCGGTCAACAAACTGAGCATGACGGAAACCAATATTACGAACAAGATCACCTGTGTTGAAATATGAGTCACCTTTTTTAAAGACATCTTGCATAATCACAGATTTATTCTTTTCTGGGTCGGTATAACCGTCAAATGGAGAGCGACTGGTAATTTTTCCTACTAGTAAACCGACTTCGCCTGCTTTAACTTTCTTACACCAGCCATTTTTATCGCGTATCGGTTCGTTTTTCTCTTTATCAAACTCAATGATAGCGTATGGCGTAGGGGAGAAGCCTACTGTGTTGTCAAAGTTGAAAATATTACTAAAGCCAACGTTGCCTTCACTTGAAGCATAAAGCTCTAGAACTTCCTGAACACCAAAACGTTGTTTGAATTTATCCCAGATGTTTGGACGCATACCGTTACCAATCATTTTGGTTACACGGTGAGCACGGTCAAGTTCTGTAGTTGGAGCATCCATCAAGTAACGGCAAAGTTCACCTACATAGCCGATTGCAGACGCATTAAACTTCTGTACATCTTTCCAGAATGCACTGGTTGAATATTTACGACGGATGGCAAGGGTAGCGCTTCCTGCAATCACACCACACCAGCAAACAACCACGCCTGTTGCATGATATAGCGGTAAAGTGACATACATCACATCATCTGGACCAAGATTTAAAATATGGCCGTAAGTACCATAGGCGAGTGTCCAACGACTATGTTTAAAAATAACTGCTTTGGGTAAACCCGTTGTACCCGAAGTATAAATATAAAACAGGCCATCATTTCCATGAACAGAATGTGTGGTCGATGGATTGAATTTCGGAAATTGATCAATTTCTATTGCAAGATTGGCATAACCTTGAGGCGCAGTACCCGCGTCTTGACGCGTTGCCTGATCTGCAAACCAATGGAAACGGTCTTGAGGAACGTTTAAGTCTTGACGAATTTCATCAATTGCAGCACGGACTTCTTCACCCGCAATCACTGCAATTGGTTTTACAAGATTGATGCTATGAGCGAGGACTTTACCGACTTGAGATGTGTTCACAAGTGCAATAGTCACCCCAATTTTAGCTAAACCCACAATAGTAGCAATGAGCTCTGAACGGTTCTCAACCATTACGGCAATCACATCACCTTTACGTGCGCCGAGAGATAAATAATAGTGAGAAATCTGGTTAGCCCATTCATTTAAAGCTTCGTATGAGTAACTTTGATCTTCAAATAATAAAGCAGTACCTTTTGGATTTCGCTTAACAGCTTTCTCAAAAGCTACGCCTAATCCAGTTGGTGTATTTGCTGTTCTTAAATAAGCCTGTTTAAGACCATTCAGGATATGGGGTACTTTGGGAATAAAGCTAGGAAGTCTAGTGGCAACATCCCCAAGCGTAATGATATCGGTCTGTGTTGTCTGGCTCATATCAATCCTATTTATTTTTCGATCAATCCAAAAAAGGTTGCGTTGGCAAAAGTACAGTATTTTTCATGGTTCACCATGCTTTTAAAACTTTTCTTCTAGTGCAATCAACCTAATTGGTTAAAAATAACAAAAAAAACCTAGTCATCGAAATGACTAGGTTTGTTTAAATTAGCTGCAATTGAGCAAATGATTTACTCAGCTACAGGGTTTGCTTTCTTTGGTGGACGGCCACGAGGGCGACGAGGACGACTTGGTTTGTCCTTATCAGCTTTAGAATCTTCTGATTCACTCTCCGCAGCAGCTTCATTTGGCTCTACAGCCTGTTCTGTAGCTGCTTTGGCTTTTGCAGTTGCTTTTGACTGTTTCGCAACCGGAGCTTCAACTACAGTTGTCGCTGGTGTTTCTTCTACGCTAGCTGCAGCCTCAGTTTCCTGATCAAGCTCAAGCGGTTGCTGTTTTGACTCAACAGGCGCTTGTGTTTCAGCAGTAGGAGCAACCACAGTTTCTTCTACAGTCGACGCTACAGGAGCAGCTTCTTCTGGTGCAGAATGTTGTTGTTTAACTTGCTCAAAAGCCTGTTCAGCAGCAAGTTTCGCTAAACGACGACGCTCACGCGGATCATTAGCAACACGCGGTGTTGCCTCTTTTGGTGGCGTCAACGGAAGTACTGGCGCAGGTTCTGCTTCTTGTGAAGGCTTGTTGCTTGGAAGCTCAGCATCACGAGTAACAGGCTTTTTATCTTCAGCTTCAGCTGCGACTTCGGTTACTAGAGTACTTGCATATTGCTCTGCAAATTTCTGCAATGCACGATTGAATGTTGGAACTAAACCAAACTGTTCAATCAGTACTGTACAGTCTTCACCGTAAACATGACGGATCAAGCTACCAATCGTATATTGCGCCAACGTTGGAATTTGCGATGGGGCAATTGATGGTGTAACAGCTTTAGCTCGTTTTGCGTTGCGTTGTTCACGGCGACGCATACGAGGATCATTACTCGCACGTTGAATTTGCGGTTGAGTTTTCTCAGCCTTTGGTTGAGGAGCTTCTGCTTCAGCAGTTACTGTCTCTTCCACAGCAGCAACAGGTGCTGGAGCTGGCTCTTGAACAACTTCAACAACAGGTGCTTTTTCAGTACGTTCAATAGATTGCTCAGGCGTTAAAGCAATAATTTCGCTTTGTGCTTGATCAACATTGATGACTAAGGCTGTATTCATGACTTCATGCTGTGGAGCATCAATCAAATCAACCTTAATTTGTTTTTCATCCACAACTGCTGGTGCTGGCGTATTTTGATTTTCATTTAATACGCTTGGATCGCGGTGGCGATTCGGACGGTTTGGACGTTGTTGATTATTACGGTCACGACGTGGTACAGCATGCTCAGCTTGTTGACCATCATTTTGATGTTGGGCATGTGGCTGATCTTGTTGTTGACGCTTTTGTTGACGTTTTAATTCACGTTGCTCTTGGCGTGATAACTGTACAACCTCTTCATGAACCTGCTGTTGTTGTGGTTCTTGATTATGGTGGTGCTGATGTTGTTCACGTTGCTCTTTGTGCTTACGTTTTTTGTTGTTTGGACGCTGCTGTTGTACTTTATCGTCTTTCTCAACATTCTCACGTGCTTCCTGTTTAACAGGAGATTGAGAAATATAAGCATTGTTAGATGGAGCCGAAGTAACTTCAGCAACTGCTGGTGCTGTAACTTGGCCAAACTGTCCACGGCTAACAGCGCCTGTATTCACCATTTGTTCAATTGCGGCAGCAGCATTTTGTGCTGAGCGAGATTGATCAACTGTTTGAGCTTGTTTTTGAACAAAAAGATTTTCTAACCATGCGCATGGGCTTGCTGCTTTTTGAGCGCTTGCCTGAGCAACAGCAGGTTGAGCTGCTTGATTTACTTTCTTTTGGTTAGCTACGTTGTTGGCAGCAGGGGCTGCATGAGTATGGCCATGATCAGCTTCTTCTAAATGCCATTCAGAAGATTCATAACCTAACTCTTTTTCACTTGAACGTGTTGCTTCAGTACGTTCGTAGCTAGATGGTGCAAATCCATCTGGATTGTACTGAATTTCGTAGTGAGGTGTTTCTAAGTGTGGGTGAGGTAAAACAGTCACACGAACACTAGAAGTTTGTTCTAAATAAACAAGGCTATGACGTTTTTCATTGAGTAAAAACGCTGCAATTTCAACAGGTACTTCTACTTGTACTTCACCATGGCGTTCACGAAGCGCGATCTCTTCTACTTTACGCATAATAGAAAGTGAAAGTGAGCGTAAATCACGAACCATACCTGTACCATGACAGCGAGGGCACACATAACCTGTTGCTTCTTCAAGAGATGGACGTAAACGTTGACGGCTCATTTCCATTAAGCCAAAACGAGAGAGTTGGCCAAACTGAATACGTGCACGATCGCTTTGTGTTGCTTCACGAAGTTTTGCTTCAACCATGCGTTGGTTGCGTTCTTTAGTCATATCGATGAAGTCGATTACAACTAAACCACCAATGTCACGAAGACGAAGTTGGCGAGCAATTTCTTCTGCTGCTTCTAAGTTCGTATTTAGTGCAGTTTCTTCAACGTCATGTCCACGAGTCGATTTCGCAGAGTTAATGTCGATTGAAACTAAAGCTTCGGTCTGGTCAATCACGATTGAACCGCCAGAAGGAAGTTTTACTTCACGTTCATAAGCAGTTTGAATTTGGCTTTCAATACCAAAATGAGCAAACAATGGCTCGTTTAAAGTATAAGTTTTGAGTTTGTCTAATTGACGTGGCATCACTGCTTTAACAAAGTTATAAGCTTCGTTATAAGCCTGTTCGCTATCAATTAAAATTTCTGCAACATCATCACGTAAATAATCGCGGATAGCACGAGTAACAACCCCAGCTTCTTGATGAACCAGCATTGGAGATGGACCAGAGCTCGCTGTGCCTTGGATTTGTGTCCAAAGGTCAAGCAAATGCTGTAAGTCTAACTGTAATTCTTCTTGGGTACGGCCAATACCAGCGGTACGTACAATAACGCTCATACCACGCGGTAAATTTAAAGAAGCTAGAATTTCTTTTAGCTCTTCACGTACAGAACCTGAAATTTGACGACTAATACCGCCGCCTTTCGGGTTGTTTGGCATAAGAACCAAATAACGTCCTGCAAGTGAAATAAAGGTAGAAAGGGCAGCGCCTTTATTGCCACGTTCTTCTTTTTCGACTTGAACAAGTAATTCAGTACCTTCAGTGATAAGTTCACGGATGTTTGAAGTTTGTCGTGGGTCTGCTTGGAAATAACTGTTAGCAATTTCGCGCATAGACAAGAAGCCTTGACGGCCTGCGCCGTATTCAACAAAAACAGCTTCTAAAGAGGGTTCTACGCGGGTTACATGGCCTTTATAGATATTGGATTTTTTCTGTTCTCGGGTACGATTCTCTAAATCAAAATCGTAAAGACGATTACCAGTGATAAGTGCAACGCGGACTTCTTCTGCGTGAGTTGCATTAATCAACATACGTTTCATGGGTGTGACACCTAATAGTGACCCACACAAACATATCGCACAAACTTAAAGGTTCTGAACGAACATCGAACATGACGGATCATTTCCCAGATCTCAAAATATTTGTGGTCTGAGTCATCTGTTACCGGCTACATTTAGCCTTAGCTTCGATTCTCGTCTGTGATGTAGGCAATACTGCTTCAACCTTTAAATCAGACTTCCTTAGTGCTTCACTGGCGGGTGAGCGGTGCATTGGTTAATGACTTTCACTGTCATTGGGCGCGAAGTGACTTCTTTTTGGAAGTTTGATACGGAATGCTCATCGTATCGGTGCTTTCGGCAGTTCCAATGCATCAACGCTTTAGCCTGAAGGCAACATTAAGGAGCGATTTGTCTGATGTGTATCAGTTTACGTTCCATAACCAACTAGAGTTGGTAACATATTTTTTTGAACAAACTGAATTAAACGCAACAGTTTGTCATTTTGCCGATATAATAAGCCTTCGGCGTCGGCATAATTCTTTAGGACCAATCCGAGCTGGTGATGAAAGCATCATTTTGATTGAGGTTTCAATCAGGGAAATTCCCTATTAGATGTTCACTTACGGCGGTATCCGTGCGCTGACTATATCAAACCTTGCAGCATCTGCCTATGGGCTAAGCTTAGATTTCTTGTGAAAAAACTAAGCTAATCGGTCATTTATTAATCAAATTTAGCAAAATTTCAGGTTTAAATATTAGTATGAATTCTACACAGCAATGGCAAAGTGTCACTTGGTTTGAGGTGGATGAACATCAAGCAGGACAGCGAATTGATAATTTCCTGTTTTCGCGTTTAAAGGGTGTACCTAAGAGTCGTATTTATCGTTTGATTCGTGAAGGTCAGGTTCGAGTAAATAAAAAACGTATTAAAGCTGAGACCAAATTAGAGATTGGAGATCAGATTCGTGTTGCACCTATTCGCTATGAACAAAAGGATGAAACAGCCGCTCCTGTGAGTGACAGTGTAGCACAAGGCCTACTCAGCCGTGTGGTCTATGAAGATGAAGGTCTGTTAGTCATCAATAAACCATCAGGTATTGCCGTACATGGTGGTAGTGGTGTGGCGTATGGTTTGATTGAGGCTCTACGTGCAGCAACAGGTAAAAAATACTTAGAACTGATTCACCGTATTGACCGTGATACTTCTGGTCTGGTCATGATTAGCAAGAAACGTAGTACTTTAAAGCTGCTACAAGATATGTTGCGTGAGCACAAAATTCGTAAGACTTATGCAGCAATTGTAAAAGGTCAGGTGAGTCTGGATAAACAACTCATTGATGCTCCTTTATTTCGTTATGAGTTAGCCAATGGCGAGCGTCGTGTACGTGTATCTAAAGAAGGTAAACCGAGTAAAACGGAATGGGTGGTTGCAGAGCGCTTTAAAAATGCGACTCTGGTTCATGCCTCACCTTTGTCAGGCCGTACCCATCAGATCCGTGTACATGGTTTAAGTATTGGACATCCGTTGTTGGGTGATGATAAATATGGACACACCACTGAGTATGCCGGTCCGCAGGCACGACGTTTATGTTTACACGCGATGCGTTTAGATATTCCGGGTTATCCACCGATTGAAGCGCCGTTACCAGAAGACATGACCCAGTTATTAAAGGCTTTGAGAGTAGCAAAATGAGTCTGAAAACCGAATTAGTTATTTTTGACTGGGATGGAACTTTATATAACTCTGTTGGCCAGATTGTTGCTAGCTTACAACATGCAGCAGAGCAACATGAATTGCCTTTAACAGATGAAGCAGCAAAAAGTATTATTGGGTTAGGCTTGCCAGAGGTGATGCAGACCTTATTTCCAGAAGCGCCGGAGTTGCATGAATCGATCTTAAAAGCATATGGCGATCACTATATTGCTAATTCTACAGATGATGCATGGTTTGACGGTATTGCTGAGCTATTACATGACTTAAAAGCGCAAGGTTTAAAACTTGCTGTAGCAACGGGTAAAAACCGTCGTGGTTTAGACCGTGTGATTGCAAAAACACAGAGTACTCATCTTTTTGACGTTACTCGAGCAGCCAATGAAACCCGTTCGAAACCAGATCCACTAATGTTGCAAGAAATTTTGACTGTAACAGGAGTGAGTGTTGAACAGGCGGTCATGATTGGTGACAGTAGTTATGACCTTGAGATGGCACAGCGTTTGGGTATGCCGCGTATCGGGGTAGGCTATGGGGTGCATTCGGTTGAAGTTCTGCAAAAGTTTCAACCTTTAACGATTGCTAAAGATGTACAGGAGCTTCATCGCTTTTTAAGAGAATATGCGCAATTATCTACTGTAGATGTCGCTTAATTTAAAAGATTTCAAAGAGGGAATGCGTTCCCTCTTAATCTAAGTTAAATAACAAAATAATAAGAAGAGAAAAAAATGAGCCGTTCAATTCGCCTACTAAATCTTTTACAACAGCTTCGTGAAGCCCGTTACCCCATCACAGCGCAAGTCTTGGCTGCGCGCCTAGAAATTAGTGTTCGAAGTGTCTATCGAGATATCGATAGCTTACGTGAGCAAGGTGTACGAATTGAGGCATCGGCAGGCCTTGGGTTTCAGCTTAAAGAAGACATTTTATTGCCGCCCATAACATTTAATGAAGATGAGGCAGAAGCTTTATTTTTAGCTTTAGAATGGTTGAAAGAAGTTCCTGATCAATCATTAAAATCTGCTGCGGTTTCAATTTATTCAAAACTTTATGCAGTCTTACCTAAACATCGAAAATATTTGCTTGATGATATGACCTTAGGGGTTGCCCATTATTGGTATCCTGTTGATGAAACGCTGGTAGCGCAAGTGCGTATAGCCATTCGTAATCAAGTAAAAATAAAAGTAGATTATTGTGATGAGCAAAACCGTTTGAGTGAACGTTCGCTTTGGCCTTTTGCTTTGGGATATTTAAACGGTAAAGTGGTACTCGCTGCTTGGTGTGAATTACGTCAGGCATTCCGCCACTTTCGAATCGATCGAATTCATCAGCTTCATATTAGCCAAGATAGTTATCCCGAATTTAAAAAGCTTCTGTTCCAAAAATGGTGGAAACAGGAAATGCAAAACGCTACTGACAAAAATTGACAAAGCCCACTTGTAAACTAGGATCTACGATAAACAAGGAGTGATAAGAATGAGCCTTAAACTTTATACTAACAAAGAGTCGCGTGGTGTCGTTATTGACTGGCTTTTAGTCGAGCTCGGTGTTGAATGTGAACGAATTGAAGTTGCATACAAGACCGAAATGAAATCCCCTGAATATCTAAAACTTAATCCTTTTGGAAAAGTACCGGTATTGGTAGATGGCGATGTGGTTATTTATGAGTTAGGCGCAATCTGTGCTTATTTAGCTGATAAGTTTTCTGAAAAAGGTTTGGCACCTGCTTTAGATGATCCAAAACGCGGTTTGTACTATCGTTGGTTATTTGTGATGGCAGGTCCTTGGGAAGCTGCTGGTGTTGATAAAGCTTTAGGAATAGAAGTATCGCCTGAGCAAAAGATGTTTGTTGGCTATGGCGATTACAATGATGCTTATCAAGCTTTAGTGCAAGGTTTGAGTGAAGCGAACCCGTATGTATGTGGCGAACAATTTACCGCAGCAGATGTAAGTGTTGGCGCCATGCTTTTATGGCAATTAAAAATGAAAACGATTGAATCACATCCGGCTATTACACGTTATGTTGAAACGATTAAACAGCGTGAAGGCTTAAAACAAAGCACTATGGGCCAACTGTTGTAAACGTACTATTCTTAAAAGTCACCCAAAAGGGTGGCTTTTTGTTGTTTGAATAAAGGTTTTAGTTGGTAAGAAAACCCGCAGCCACATTAATACAGATCGCTAAAATGGTAGTATTAAATCCAAAAGACAACACTGCGTGAAATAAGTTTAAAAGGCGCATATGTTTGGTGGTAATTGATACATCGGCAGTTTGTGCAGATGTACCAATAATATAACTAAAATATAGAAAATCAGGATAAGTGGGGTGTTGTGTTCCCGGGAAATCTAACCCTCCATTTTCCTCATTTCTAGACAAAGCCATATAAAAATCATGGGCATAATGTAGGGCAAAAACGGTATGCATAAAAAGCCATGCAGAAACAATGGTGAGTAAAGCTAAAGCCACATGACCTAACTTTGCAGAACTGTCAGAAGGGAGTTGTGATAGTTGAATTAGGATCGCAACCAGACACATGGTTAAGGCCAATAAAACTATCAGCATAATGACCCATTTGCTTTCATCTTGTTTTTTAGCTTGCTGTTGCATTTGTGAATGATCGGCACTTTTCATGAGTTGCCAAACATGGAGTAAATAAATGCTAACCGAAGCATTCCAACTGACTAATAAAATAGTTGACCATTTCCATGAAGTTAACCATGTCAAAATACTGGCTGTAATCACTCCCATCAATAAAGCAATAAAGAAATGAGGGCGGTTTTGTACACTACGTCCAAGATGTTGAAATATACCAACCATTTTTTTCCTTATCTCCTTTTATTACGTAATACATATATTATTTTTTATTGAATGGTGAAAATAATATCCAGTTTTATATAGATTTTATTCCAATTTCTTTCACTTATATATTATGAGGTGCGTGCTTTTACTCAAATGATAAAATAGAACAATAATCAAGATTAGACTATTTATAAAAAGTATAGAATAAATAGAAAGAATATTTATTTATACTTTTTTATAAAAATAGCCTTATTAATAATAAAATTATTTTGGATAATTAAGCGTGATTTAAGTTTTTATCGAGATGAAATACTTTAGTGAGTTGATCAATAAATTTTTGCACACCTATAGATTGTGAGTTTTTACGGTAATTTACAAATAGATCAAGTGTCGGCAACTCAACGTCAAGTGGACGAACGACCGTATTTTTGATTCCTAAAGGTGCCACGTAAGCGGGTAAAATTGTACAACCTAATCCAGAGCCAAGAGAGTTAATATTGAAGAGCATGCTGTCTGCTTTTTGAACAATATTGAGGTCGATATTGTGAGTTTTAGCGAAGTCTAAAATCGTGTTATGTAATGTTTGTGATTGTTCGGCAGCGGGAATAATAAAATCAATACCTTGTAAAGCATGAACGGGAATTCTTTCGTATTGAGCAAGCGGATGATTTTTAGGAAGCAAGAAAATTAAGGGTTCAGTTAAAACAAATTGGCTTTGGATTTCATCACTATCTGTGTTTTCACGGGTAAATGTAATATCTAATTCACCTTTTTTTAAGGCTTTAAGCTGTTCGGTATTGTTTAAGTTAGATAATTCAATAGTAAGGTCGGGGTGTTGTAGTCGTAGGTTAGGAAGAACGTAAGGGAAAATTTTCATTTCTGCGATGGGGACGAAACCGATACGTAAGAGTTGCTGTTTCGCCTTTGAAACCTGCCGTGCCATAGCAACCGCTTTTTCGGCTTGAGCGAGGGTGAGCCGAGCATGCTCTAAAAATACCTCACCTTCTTCGGTTAACTCAACTTTACGTTTTGTGCGGTTTAAAAGTCGTACACCGACATCTTCTTCTAAATCTTTAATTTGCTGGCTAAGGGAGGGTTGTGCAGTGAAAAGTTTAAGAGCGGCTTTACTAAAATTTAATTCTTCAGCAACGGTAATGAAATATCGGAGATGGCGTAGTTCCATAAGACTAATCCAAAAAATGTCTTACTATGATTTAAGTGAAGTATAAAGCATAAATAGATATAGCGTGAAGGTGCTTTAGGTATTTATAAAATAAATGGAATTTTAATTTTCATTAAAGATTTAATATAGGGGAGTAGGCTTTAATAATTCATAAAATATATTATTGATTAGTCAATAAATACATTATCTTTACTTAATCAAAGAATTTTTTAAATGTTTTGAATATTCATTTAAGAAATTCTCATAATATGCAAAAACGAGAATAATATAATATTTTTATAACTTGTAGGCCGTCTAAATCTACTGAACTGTAATTGTTACTAAATATATTATTTTTTGTTGAGTAAACTAATTCAAAGTTAAAAAATGGAAGCGATAAAAAGGAAACGGTACGGTTCTATGGTGGCTTTAGGCATTCTCTAATTGTTATGTTATACAATAGGTCTTAATAAGAATGGTAATTACTGACGCATAAACCCAACACATCTATGTATTTTTTATGGCACTCTAATTCGACTTAGGTTGGCTGTGTCCACGGTAAAAAGGATATTTATATGATAAATAAGTGTAAGTGCCATAGCTTAATTTCTTTTAATCGTTAAGATAGAAACCTGAACACATCCATTCTGCTGATGCTAAAACATAGAAAAGCCCATGAAAGACAAGCCGACATTAACATATCAATTGCCGACTCAGTCCTGTTGGACGCATACATGGATAAAACCTCCTTTTTGTCATCCCGAGTCTGGGCATGAAACGGATACACGTTTTTATAATCAACAGCCTAAATCACCTGCACGTGGTTCAAAAGAGTTATTGCGTTGGTTAGTTACGCGTGAGTCTTTTACATGGAAAGTAGATATTCAAAGTGAATATGAAACCCGCATAAATACGGCTGTAGCATTGCCACAAAATCGACCTCAAGCAGATTTAGATGATTGGCAAGTTTGGTTTGTTGGGCATGCAACTGTGCTGATTCAGATCGGACCTTATAACTTTATTACTGACCCAGTGTGGTGTGATTATGCTAGTCCCTCCCAAGGACGTGGACCGCGCCGTGTATGCCCTGCAGGTTTTGCACTAGAGCAATTACCGACAATTCATGGTGTTCTACTCAGCCATAATCATTATGATCATATGGATTTGGCTACGCTTGAATGGCTACACAAAAAATTCGCAATGCCAATTTACACTGGACTCGGGAATGGGTTTTACCTACCAAAAGAATTTCATGTGATTGAAATGGATTGGTGGCAAGAAATTCCCTATCACGAATTAAGAATAATCTATACACCTGCACAGCATGGTTCAGGTCGTGGTTTACGTGACCAGAATAAAGCACTCTGGGGTGGCTTTTCGGTTGTAGCTAAAACAGGCCATTGTTTCTTTGCGGGTGATACCGGTTATGCGGGGCACTTTAAGCAAATTCATGCTCGTTATGGTGCACCACGTGTAGCCTTACTTCCAATAGGTGCGTATGAACCTCGTGAATTGATGAGCTATGTACATATGAATCCACAAGATGCGCTACATGCACACTTTGATTTACAGGCTCATCGTTCTGTTGCGATTCATTATCGGACTTTCCAGTTGACTGATGAGGACAGAGAAGATCCTGAGCATGCTCTAGGTCAAGCAATTAAAGCCTCGTCAAAGCTTGCTAATCCTTTTTATTGCATTCGGGAAGGGCATAAACTAACCGTCTAAAACTCAATGCTTGATATGAAAAAAGCCAGTTCAATTTGAACTGGCTTTTTATTATTTTGACAAAATTATGCTAAGTCAAAACGGTCAAGATTCATAACTTTAGTCCATGCAGCAACAAAGTCTTGAACAAATTTTTCTTTACCATCTGCTTGAGCATAAACTTCGGCTAACGCACGTAAGATTGAGTTTGAACCGAAGACTAAATCATTACGTGTTGCAGTAAATTTTACTGCGCCTGTTTTACGGTCTTTGCCTTCAAATACTTCGCTTGTTGAATCAACAGGTGCCCATACAGTGGACATGTCGAGTAAGTTTGTAAAGAAGTCTGTGCTGAGTACACCAACTTGCTGAGTGAATACACCGTGTTGTGAACCATCCCAGTTAGTGCCCAGTACACGTAAACCACCAATCAATGCTGTTAACTCTGGAGCAGTCAAAGTCAATTTTTGTGCTTTATCAATTAATAATGCCTCAGTTGATGCGCTGACGCCGTCTTTTTTCCAGTTTCTAAAACCATCGGCAAGGCCGAGAAGTAATTGGAAAGATTCGACATCAGTTTGACTTTGTAATGCATCAACACGACCTGCGGCAAATGGAACGCTAATATTGAAACCTGCCGCTTGAGCAGCTTGCTCTACGCCAACGTTACCTGCAAGCACAATTAAGTCAGCTAATGACAGTTGAGTTGAGGCTTTGAGTTCTTCAATTTTAGTTAAAGTCTCAACAGCTTTTTTGTTTACTTCCCATTCACGTTGTGGCGATAAAGCAATACGTGCGCCGTTTGCACCGCCACGCTTGTCTCCACCACGGAAAGTTGACGCTGAAGCCCAGCCAAGAGAAACCAACTCACCAGCAGATAGCCCTAGTGCAACGATTTTTGCTTTTGCATCATCAATGCTAGCAGAAGACGGAATCGTGTTAGCAGCCGGTAATGGGTCTTGCCAAATTAAATCTTCAGCCGGAACTTCAGGGCCTAAATAACGTGCTTTTGGCCCCATATCACGGTGAGTTAATTTGTACCACGCACGGGCAAAAGCATTGGCAAAGGCTTGTGGATCGTTAAGGAAACGACGAGAGATCTTTTCAAACTCAGGATCAAAACGTAAGGTCAAATCTGTAGTAAGCATTGTTGGCTTACGTTTAACTGATGGGTCGAATGGATCTGGGATGATCGCCTCAGCATCTGCTGCTACCCATTGAATTGCACCAGCAGGGGAACGTTCTTGTACCCACTCGTATTTGAATAGATTTTCAAAGAAGTAGTTGCTCCATTGGGTTGGCGTTTGTGACCAAATGACTTCTAAGCCTGAAGTGATCGCATCTTTACCAACACCAGTACCAAAACTGTTTGACCAGCCAAAGCCCATTTGTTCAATTGACGCTCCCTCAGGATCAGCCTGAACATGGTCAGCAGAGCCAGCACCGTGGGTTTTACCTAAGGTATGACCGCCTGCGATCAAAGCAACAATTTCTTCATCATCCATTGCCATATTGCCGAAAGTCGCACGAATAAATGGCGCAGCTGATCTTGGGTCACCGCTGGCTTGTGGACCTTCAGGGTTTACATAGATTAGACCCATTTCAGTTGCAGCGAGATTACTGCCTTCTAAAGCTTCTGAATTACGATGAGCTAACCATTCTTTCTCATCACCCCAGTTTACGTCGTTGTCTGGTTCCCAGACATCTTCACGGCCTGCGCCAAAACCGAAAGTGCGGAAGCCCGAAGACTCAAGTGCGATGTTTCCAGCAAGAATAAATAAATCTGCCCACGATATTTTTTGACCGTATTTTTGTTTAACTGGCCATAATAAGCGGCGTGCTTTATCTAGGCTTGCATTGTCAGGCCAACTATTTAAAGGTGCAAAACGTTGTTGACCACGACCAGCACCACCACGGCCATCGCCCATACGATAGGTGCCGGCAGCGTGCCATGCTAAACGGATAAATAAGCCTGTATAATTTCCCCAATCGGCTGGCCACCAATCTTGAGAATCGGTTAACACATTTTTGATATCAACTTTGAGTGCATAATAGTCGAGTTTTTTAAACTCTTTACGATAATCAAAATCTTTACTGAGTGGATTAGAGCGTTCTGAATGTTGATTCAGTAAATCAACGCGTAGTTGTTTTGGCCACCAGTGTAAACTAGGCGTGCCACCACCGACCGTTACCTCTGGTTTTGATTTATGGCCTGAAAAAGGACATTTTGATTCGTCTGACATGGTTATATTCTCTCTGGGTAATAATTATTGAGCTCTTAGTAAAAATGTTAGGGCTCATTTTCCTGGACTTCTGGTTTAAAAACTCATGTTTATCAAATAAAGAAATGAGTGAACAAATGGTGAGAGAAATTGTTTGAAAAGTCTTTTCACTAAGATGTCAGCCCATTATTTTTTATTTAATAATGCATCAGATCCCTTTAGTTGTTATTCCTCCAATTTACTGCATGAAGGTTAAAAAACAAAAGGAAAAATAAGATGAAACCTGTGAATAACGATGCATAGAATTACCTCTTCAATTGTTGGAACAACGTAAGATCTTTTAATAACGCTCTTTAAATATACTAGGAGTCAGAGTCTTATTTTTCAAATGGATTAAACTGTCAATATTAATTTGAAAAACCGATTGTATGTTTGTTTAAAAGGTTTGAGCGGGATAAATATTGAAAAAGATATTTTTTATATTTAGTTGTAGTAGAAGTTATCTTAAACAAAATAAAGGAGAGCATTGCTCTCCTTTATCGTTTAAATATTAAACATTTACGATTCGATTCGATTTGACCATATCAGCTAGGCCATGCGTTTTAAAGTAATACTCAAGCCAGCTTTTTACAATGAGTGGATTATTCATTTTCATGACATCATCCAGTAACTTTTGTGCATCTGTCATAGGAACATGACAAATTGCTTTTCGTACTCGCAAAATGTTACTCGAACTCATTGAAAGGGTATTAAAGCCCATCGCCATGAGCAAAATTGCCGATAATGGATCACCTGCCATCTCACCACAAATACTGATAGGTTTTTTATATTCATGGCATTCTTTAACTAAGCGAGTTAGCGCACGTAGAATGGATGGATGGAAGTGTGAGTAAACGTTGGCCACATGCGGGTTATTACGGTCAACCGCAAGTAAATACTGTGTTAAGTCATTTGAACCGACCGAGAAGAAATCGACGAGTTCAGCAAACTCATCAATTTGTAGCAGTACGCTCGGCACCTCAACCATAATGCCAATTTTTGGCTTGGTAATTTTTACTTGCTCTTCTTCTTGCACCGCAATCCAGTCACGTTCAAGCAAATAAAGTACTTCTTCGACTTCACTGACTGTAGTGACCATTGGTAATAAAATATGCAAATTATTTAAACCAATGCTGGCTTTGAGCATGGCACGAATTTGTGAAGAAAAAATCTCAGGATGATCAAGCGTGAAACGAATACCACGCCAGCCTAAAGCCGAGTTTTCTTCTTCAATGCTGAAATATGGCAGGTCTTTATCTGCACCGATATCCAGAGTTCGCATCACCACAGGCTTGTTGGCAAAGTGACTCAACTGTTGACGGTAGATTGCACGTTGTTCTTCTTCACCCGGGAAACGTTCCCGTAACATGAATGGAATTTCACTTCGGTATAGACCTACACCTTGAGCACCACGTTGTACTCCGCGTACTACGTCAATCATGAGGCCCGTATTTACATAAAGTTGAACAGACACACCATCAGGAGTAATCGCTTCTTTGGTCTCATATTGTTTGAGATCTTTTGCGATTTGCTCATCTTCTTTTTGAATTTCTTTATAGCGTTGACGTAAACGACGTGGAGGGTTTACAAAAACACGGCCCTGATAGGCGTCCACAATCATTTCTGCATCATCAAGTGTGTTAACAGGCAGTTCAGTTACACCAACTACGGTCGGAATACCTAAGGCACGAGCCACAATCACCATATGTGAGTTGGCAGCACCTTCTGATGTCACAATTGCTGCAATATTGTCTACAGGCAGCTCTACGAGTGCCGCAGTACTAATTTCTTCGCCAATTAAAATACTGTCTGGGCTGAGTTCACGGTGGCTAGAGTCTTCTTCTTGTAAACACGCTAGAATACGTCGCCCTAAATCTTTAAGGTCAGAAACTCGTTCACGAAGATAATCATCTTCCATTTGTGCAAATAGGGCAGTGTGCTTTTCAATGACTCGGCGTACTGCACCTTGTGCCCAATGTCCATCACGGATGAGCTCTTTAATTTCTGCTGGTAAAGCATTTTCATCTAGCATTCTTAAGAAAACACTAAATAAAGCGCGCTCTTCAGCCATTAAAGAATCATGCATTTTTTCATCTAGAGAGCGAATCTCTGAACGAACTGATGAAATGGCTTGATCTAAAATTCGGAGTTCATCGCTAATATCTTCTGCTTCACGGTCAGGCACAGAACCCAAATCAGCAGGTGGATATAAAATAATAGCGCGACCTAAAGCAACACCGCCTGCACCTGAAGCACCTTGGAAGGTTTTATAGGCAGGGCCATTACTTGGTTTGCGAAATACATCAATATTTCCAACTGCATGAGCGTGGGCAATCACGCCAGAAAGCTGAGCACAGAGCGTAACTAAAAAAGACTCGGCTGCTTCGCTAAAATCTTGAGGAAGTTTGTTTTGGACAACCAAAACACCCATAACCTTTCGACGATACATGACAGGTACGCCAAGGAATGAGTTATAAATTTCTTCGCCTGTTTCAGGTAAATACAAGAACCGTTCATGTTTTGGTGCATTGTCAAGGTTAACAATTTCTTCACGCTGCCCGACCAGACCGACTAAGCCTTCACCGAGTTGCAAAGACACATGGCCTACAGATTCTGGATTTAAGCCTTTAGAGGCCATTAATACATAGCGCTGGTTGCGTTCATCGAGTAAATAAATAGAGCAAACATCCACTTTCATGGCTTCAGCAACCTGATTGACCATGATGTCTAACGATTCATGCAAACTGACGGACGCATTAACCTCTTGGACAATGCGCCGTAGAGTGTCGAGTTGCATGTTTGACATGGATGTATACTCCAGTATTTTTTAGACTATGAATGTATTTATAACAGCACTTTTAATAAAAATCATTTGCTAGATAAATGATTTTTAGGGTAATTGTTGCATCGGCAACTGTGTACACAACTCCACCATGGCTTTACGATAAACATCACGCTTGAAGTTCACCACTTGGCCAAGAGGATACCAATAGCTAACCCACTGCCATTCATCGAATTCGGGCGGGTCGGAGAGGTTTAACTGAATATTTTTTGCAGGCGCAGTTAACTTCAGTAAAAACCATTTTTGTTTCTGTCCGATACATACGGGGTCAGAGTCTGACCGAATGTACCGATGTGGCAAACGATAACGCAGCCATCCTTTGGTTTGCGCAATAATCTGGACATGTTCGGGCAATAAGCCGATTTCTTCTCTCAGTTCTCGAAAAAGTGCCTGTTCAGGGGTTTCTCCAAACTGGATGCCTCCTTGTGGAAATTGCCAAGCATTGTGACCAATGCGCTTTGCCCATAAAACCTGTCCATCATCGTTTGCCAAAATGATCCCGACATTCGGTCGGAAACCTTCTGAATCGATCATTTGGCTACCTAAATATTGTCTATATCGTTGACTTTAATCGCGGGGACAAACACTTTTTTATGTCCAGCTCGAAAAGATCAAAGTAAAATGTTTAAATTGCTACGATCTTAACGAATTTCTATCGACTAGCGGAGATAGATTTACATTTTTTTTCTTAAATTTCAGTTTAAACGAGAATTTTCATGAAACTGGCGTTGTTTGATTTAGACCATACCTTGTTAAATACCGATTCAGACCATTCTTGGGGTGAATTTTTAGTCAATGAAGGTTTGGTTGATCCGGTTTATCATCGTCAGATGAATGATAAATTTTATGAAGATTACAAAGCAGGGCAACTTGACCCATATGCTTATAATGAATTCGTTTTTGGCTTTTTAACCCAGCACGACAATAATTATTTAACTGAACTTCACCAATTGTTCATGCAAAAAGTGATTCGTCCGCAAATGCGCCCAAAAGGTTTTGATGCAATCAAAAAACATCAAGATTTAGGCCATACCATTGTAGGGATTACGGCAACAAGTGATTTTATTACTGCGCCAATTTTCCGTGAATTTGGGATTACTGAAATTTTAGCGACCAATGCTGAAATGGCTGACGGAAAATATACTGGGAAAGTTGCTGGTTTAGCGTGTTATCAAAAAGGCAAGCTTGCACGTCTAGATGCATGGTTGGAAGGTCGTAGCGTGTCTGAGTCTTGGGCTTATTCCGATTCAATTAATGACCGTTTTTTACTTGAATATGCAACGCATGCAATTGCAGTAAATCCTGATGATCGCCTTGAAAAACTGGCTCAAGAAAATAAATGGGAAATTCAGGACTGGTCGATTTAATTGGCTAGTCTTGCATCATTTTAATCAGTTCCTGCATGGCTCTAGATTGAGTACGTGCAGGATGCCACACCATGCCTAATTGACGATTCATCTCAACATTTAAATCAAGCTGCTGCATATCCTGATTCAGCAAAGTTTTTGGTAAAACTGACCAACCTAAACCAATCGACACCAACATGCGAATAGACTCAAGAGGGTTATTGCTCATGGTGATTTTTGGTTTGAGCCCTTGTTTTTCAAACTCAGCTAAAGTGATTTGAGCAGTGTAAGTTTGTGCAGCTGGTAATAAGCTTGGATATTCAATTAAATCTTGTAAGGTGAGATTCTTTTTTTGAGCCAGTGGATGAAATGGAGCGGCAACAAAGACTAAAGGATCATTCCAGATCGTAATGTAGTTAAGACGCTCATCACCTGAAGGTGGAAGCGTTAAAAATGCTAGCTCTAAATCACCAGCCAATACTTGTTCATGCGCTTGCTCTGAATCAACAAAATGCACATCTAAGGTGACTTGAGGAAATTGCTGAACAAAGTGTTTAAGTGGTGCAGGTAAATGATGCAAACCAATATGATGACTCGTACCGACTTTTAAGCGGCCTTGCACCTGCGTTTGTTCATGGCTAAGCGTATGGTGAATATCACCCAGCTCATTGAGCCAGTTTTTAACCTTAGGTAATAATGAATGTGCAGCATGAGTTGCTTGAACACCTCGGCCTGCGGACTCAAAGAGTTTTACGCCAAAATATTCTTCTAAGCTATGAATTCGTTTGGTAACAGCAGGTTGAGTAATAAATAACTGATCTGCTGCCACAGAGATAGACCCTGTTTCCATAACTTTTACAAAAGCTTCAAAGGCTGCAAGATTCATAATACAACTCAACTTGGAATAGAAAAATCGAGAGGCTAAAGTTGCCAAGCCAAAATCGTATCATGCTTGCAGCGAATCGAGTGAGAAAGTTGTGAATTACCGCACTAATTTTAGTCTAAGCCGCTGTTTCTTTTTCGGCTAAGGCTGATACGCGGCGATCTTTAGCTGCCCATACTTTTTCATGGAAGAAAAAGGCAAAAGCTTGTACGGTTGGTTCAAGCATACTTAATGTTAAAGCCATCCAGATATTACCTGTTACAAAGTATGCGACTAGCATCGCTACACTAATATGCATAATGTAATAGCTTAAGGTTTTCTTTAAGGTACGTTGATTATTTATAACGAATTTTTGAATATTAGCCATGATCATTCTCTTTAGCCACTTTAGATATTTTTAGTATAGAGAGTAGAGTATAAGATTAAAAATTGATTATGCAAATGATAATCATTAACAAAAACGATTTATTAAATATGATGTATCTCAAAAGGATGATGATTAATTCCAAAAAGTTTTCTAATTTATAAAAATGATAAATTAGATTTATGTGAAACTCTGGCTATAATCGAAGAAAGATTAGAATTACCCAGTCCAATGGAGCAAGACGACATGGCAGGCAAAACTTTATATGACAAATTGTGGGATGACCACGTTGTTTCACAGCGTGATGATGGCTCATGTTTACTTTATATTGACCGTCATTTATTGCATGAAGTGACTAGTCCACAAGCATTTGAAGGTTTGCAACTTGCGGGTCGTCAACCATGGCGTTTAAGTGCAAACGTTGCGACACCGGACCACAACGTTCCAACATCTAAAAAAGAACGTGACCAAGGTATCGCCGGTATTGAAGATGATACATCCCGTATTCAAGTTCAAACCTTAGATGACAACTGTAAAGCTTTCAATATCGTTGAATTTAGCATCAATGATATTCGTCAAGGTATTGTGCATGTGGTTGGACCCGAACAGGGTTTAACCTTGCCGGGCATGACAGTTGTATGTGGTGATTCACATACAGCAACTCACGGTGCTTTCGGTTGCTTGGCGCATGGTATTGGAACATCTGAAGTTGAACATGTGTTAGCAACACAATGTTTGATCCAGAAAAAATCTAAAAATATGTTAGTACGTGTAGATGGCGTATTGGGCAAGGGCGTAACACCAAAAGATGTGGTGTTAGCAATCATTGCTAAAATTGGTACTGCTGGTGGTACAGGCTATGCAATCGAGTTCGGTGGCCAAGTGTTCCGTGATATGTCGATTGAAGGGCGTATGACGGTATGTAACATGGCAATTGAAGCAGGTGCCCGTGTTGGTATGGTTGCAGTCGATGACAAAACTATTGGATATGTGAAAGGCCGTAGCTATGCACCAAAAGGTGAGCAATGGGAACAAGCCGTTGCTTACTGGAACACATTGCATTCAGATGACGATGCTGTGTTCGATGCTGTAGTTGAGTTAAATGGCGCGGAAATCGAACCACAAGTATCTTGGGGAACTTCACCTGAGATGGTTATTCCGGTCACTGAAGCTGTACCAACTTTAGAACAAGCGAAAGATGATGTTCAGCGTAATGACTGGACACGTGCTTATCAATATATGGGTTTAAATGCAGGACAGGCATTAGGTGATATTCAACTTGATCGTGTCTTTATCGGTTCTTGTACCAACTCTCGTATTGAAGATATCCGTGCTGCAGCTGAGGTAGTTAAGGGCCGTAAGGTAGCTTCTACCATTAAGCAAGCTATGATTGTTCCGGGGTCTGGTTTAGTTAAACAACAGGCTGAAAAAGAAGGCTTGGACAAAATCTTCTTGGAAGCTGGCTTTGAATGGCGTGAGCCGGGTTGTTCAATGTGTTTAGCAATGAATGCAGACAAGTTACAACCAGGTGAACACTGTGCATCGACGTCTAATCGTAACTTTGAAGGCCGTCAAGGCAATGGTGGTCGCACTCACTTAGTGAGCCCGGCAATGGCGGCAGCGGCTGCAATTGCAGGTCACTTTGTTGATGTTCGTTCATTTTAATTCGGTCTGGAGCAAACCATGAAAGCTTATACAGTTGAACAAGGTATCGTTGCACCATTAGATCGTGCCAATGTTGATACAGATTTAATTATTCCAAAACAGTTTTTGAAATCAATCAAACGTACAGGTTTTGGAGACAATTTATTTGATGAGCTTCGTTATTTAGATGAAGGTTATCCGGGACAAGACAATTCAGTGCGTCCCAAAAATCCGGATTTCGTTTTAAACCAGCCTCGTTATCAAGGAGCAACAGTTTTGATTGCTCGAACTAACTTTGGTTGTGGTTCAAGCCGTGAGCATGCGCCTTGGGCATTAAACGAATATGGTTTCCGTACTGTTATTGCCCCAAGCTTTGCTGATATTTTCTTTAATAACTGTTTCAAAAATGGCATGTTACCTGTCATTTTGCCAGAAGAAGTTGTTGATCAGTTATTTAAAGAATGTGCTGCCAATGAAGGGTATCAATTAACAATTGATTTAGCGGCTCAAGAAGTACGTACGCCAACAGGTGAAGCTTTTAAATTTGAAGTTGATCCATTTCGTAAGCATTGCTTGTTAAATGGTTTGGATGATATTGGTTTAACGCTTCAAAATGCGGATGCAATTCGCGCTTATGAAGAAAAAACTAAACAAGTTCGTCCTTGGGTATTCCAAGAGTTAAATTAACCTTTTGGTACATTTTAAACATAGCCATGGCGTAGCGTTCAAACTCTTGCTAACATGCTAAAGCATAAAAACACCTTAAAATTATGCACTAGATGAGGATTGGGCTTGAACAATGAAGAGGAACGTTACTCATAGCTTTTTGTTGAGCCTGTGCGCAATAACACTCAGTGCTTGTCAGAGCACTTACAATGTAGTGGATACTGTCCGTATTAAGCAGGCTGAACAAGATAGTTTGGGGCAGAATGCAGCGATATATTGTTCGGGTGCGAAAAGTTGTGAATTTGAACGACTAAATGATATTACTGTAGTGGATGCGCAAACACGTCGAATTAGTAATCAGGCAATTCATCAAGGAATTGTACGATTACAAGGTTCAGTGCTTAGCCAAAGCAACAGCTTGTATTTATCTGTACCTGCTAAACAATATGAAGTGGTAATCCGTTTCTATCCGATCTCTCCAGATCGGGCTGAAACAATCCATGTTATTCACCAGTTTAATGCCAACCATCGCTATACATTTAAAATGTACCGAGACAAAACTAACCGTTCGGGTAGTTTGCTGAATGTTTCTGTACCAGATCCATTATGCGTTGACTTAGAACAAGATGAGCGAGTTATTCGCCGCTTTTGTCGACCATTTGATGTGACAACAGGGCTAGGTGAATTTGTCGAACAGAAAAAACTAACGCCACGGCAGTTATAACGCTGCTTGTCTTTGGAAAATGGAAAAATTTATGTCTAAACAGATTTTAATTTTGGCTGGTGATGGTATTGGTCCTGAAATTGTTGGGGCGGCAGAAAAAGTATTAAATACAGTAAATGAAAAATTTAATTTATCGTTAACTTGGGAACATGGCTTATTAGGCGGTGCGGCAATTGATGCACATGGTGAACCGTATCCTGCTGTAACAAGTGAACAAGCAAAAAAAGCTGATGCAATTTTGTTGGGTGCGGTAGGCGGACCGAAATGGGACACCATTGAGCGCTCTATTCGTCCTGAACGTGGTCTTTTAAAAATTCGTAGTGAGCTAAACTTGTTCGCTAATTTGCGTCCAGCGATTTTATATCCTCAATTAGCAGATGCTTCTAGCTTAAAGCCTGAAATTGTTGCTGGCTTAGATATTCTTATTGTTCGTGAACTTACCGGCGGTATTTATTTTGGTCAGCCACGTGGTATTCGTGAACTCGAAAACGGTGAGAAACAAGGTTATAACACTGACGTTTATTCTGAAAGCGAAATTAAGCGCATTGCAAAAGTAGCTTTTGAACTTGCCGGCTTGCGTGGTGGTAAAGTTTGTTCAGTTGATAAAGCGAACGTTTTGGAAGTAACAGAACTTTGGAAGCAAACAGTCACTGATTTACAGCAAGCGAATTATTCAAATATTCAGCTTTCACATATGTATGTCGATAATGCTGCAATGCAACTTGTGCGTGCGCCTAAACAGTTTGATGTGATTGTAACCGGTAACTTGTTTGGCGATATCTTATCTGATGAAGCAGCAATGCTTACAGGCTCAATCGGCATGTTGCCATCTGCATCGTTAGATGAAAATGGCAAGGGTATGTATGAGCCTTGTCATGGTTCTGCACCGGATATCGCGGGTCAGAATGTGGCGAACCCATTGGCAACAATTCTTTCAGTTGCAATGATGCTTCGCTATACATTCCGTGAAGAAGCTGCTGCAAAAGCAATTGAAGATGCAGTAGGTCAAGTACTTGATCAAGGCTTACGTACAGCGGATATTATGTCTGAAGGCATGACAAAAGTTGGTACAGCTGAGATGGGTGAGGCAGTTGTCGCTGCTCTTGCTTAAAAGCTTCTTATAAAAAACGCAGCTCAACGCTGCGTTTTTTTGTGCCTATGTTTTAGCAGGCTTTACCTTCATATTGAATAGACTCGGCAATATCATTCTTAAGCTGGAAAATCACTTTGCAGTTGAAATTTAGATCATAAGAGTTACTGCTTAAATTCCCCGATTGTATGGGAACAGAACCACCTCTCATATCAACATTACTCACCATCGGAATTGGAATGCTTAACGGACGTAAAATCGTATAGATGAGTTGATTGGATGTTTTTTGTGGAGTGTTGGCGACTTGAAAGCCAAGACTCCGTAGATTGATATCTTGTTGAATAGTCGCCGTTGATTTACCTAGAAAACCTTTTAAATATTCTTGTAAATCTATAGATTGGCGTGGATGGCTAGCACAACCGTTAAGATAAATCATTATGAAAGAGAATAGGCCAATTTGGCATCGGGTATATATGTTCATTTTTCTCTCTATATAAAATTATATTTATTATTAAAGAACAATAGGTTGTATTTACAAGCTTGTAAAGTAAAAAAGGAAGATTATGATAAATGAAAGTGAATTTGTTTTTAGATTTATCAATTACATTCGAACCGCTTTAATAATAATTTCATAAAAAACTTAAGGAAGAAAAGGATGAGAAAAATAGTTTTTGCTTTTTTATTCAGCGTTGGAGTGACTTCGGTCTATGCGGATAACTGTGATAGTGCCCGCAATACTTACGATGATATTTACTGTACAAATAAAATTTATGCGAACGCTGATGCAGATCTGAATAAGAATTATCAAGCTCTACGAGTAAAGTTAAACACCGCGCAGAAAAATATTCTTAAGAAGTCTCAACTTGCATGGATACGTCAACGTGATGCCGAGTGTACAGATTCAAATAGGAATAGCGTAGACGTGCAATGTCGTTTACAGACAACGCAGGAAAGAAACCATTGGCTGCAAGAAAGATTGCGTGAATGCCAAACGGTAGGATGTAAAACCAGTCGCTTAAATGAATAAATGACGCAATAAAAAAGCCACATCATAAAGTGGCTTTTTTGCATTCACTAATTAGCGAGCACGGTACGTAATACGACCTTTAGTTAAGTCATATGGAGTCATTTCGACTTTTACACTGTCGCCAGTAAGAATACGAATATAGTGTTTACGCATTTTACCAGAAATGTGTGCAATAACTTCGTGACCGTTTTCAAGACGTACACGGAACATCGTATTAGGAAGCGTTTCGGTGACAACGCCTTCGAACTCAATGAGTTCCTCTTTATTGGCCATAGCCTACCTGATGATCAAATTGGAAAGGCGCAAATTATAGTCAATTTTTTTAAAAAAAACAAGATAGACACACTTCTGCTAAAGCATCTGGTTAAAGTATGACTAATAAAAAAAGATGTAATTTTTTTCACAAAAGAAGAGTAATTCTGTTGTCAGTTTGGTCAATCAACGCTAATCTAAAATCATAGTTATTAGGGACTGTTAATTGCATAAAGGTCAACAGCCCTAAATATCAATGAAGTATCTACATGGAAGGGCACTGCGTGGGTCAGCTAACAGATGCATCAGTTGTATTACGCTTTGGCTACCAAGCGATTCGTCGTGCGGGTTTGCCAACAGAAGAAATATTAACCAAAGCGGGAGTTGCTTTAAATCAGGTCGATACCAATGCACGTACACCGTTAAGTGCACAGTACGCCTTTTGGACTGCCGCTCAGGAAGTCAGTAAAGATCCAGACATCGGTCTGCATTTAGGTGAGCATTTGCCTTTGTATCGAGGGCAGGTGATTGAACATCTATTTATTAGTAGTGAAACCTTTGGTGAAGGCTTAAAACGAGCTTTAGCTTATCAACGACTCATTAGTGATGCATTTGATGCAAAACTGGTAGTTGAAGAAGGACGTTGTTATTTAACCAATGGCGAACAGATTGGCGCTGACAATCTAGTCAACCGTCATTTTTCCGAATGTGCAATTTCAGGTATACTTAGATTCTTTAAATTCATTACCGAAGGGCAATTTCATCCTATCTTCATCGATTTTAATTTTAGTGAAGGTGCTTCTGAGGATGAATATTTCCGTGTATTCGGCTGCCCAGTGAGCTTAGGTCAGAAAGAGACACGTTTATATTTTGACCCTGCTATTTTAGATTTCCAGCTTTGGCAAGCAGAGCCTGAGTTATTGCAATTGCATGAGCAGCTCGCAATTGAAAAATTGCAGGAACTGGCCCGTTATGATTTAGTGGGTGAAGTTCGTCGCGCAATTGGTTCAACACTAGAAAGCGGAGAAACTACGTTGGAAACGGTGGCTGCTCAGTTGAATATTACTCCGCGTCGTTTACGTACTCAGCTCAGTGAGGCGAATACCAGTTTTCAACAAATACTTTCTGACTATCGTTGCCGTTTGGCTAAAAAGCTTTTGGCAAATACCAATGAGAGTGTTGAGCGTATTGTGTATTTAACAGGTTTCTCTGAACCAAGTACGTTCTATCGTGCTTTTAAGCGTTGGACGAATGAGACACCGGTTGAGTACCGTAAGCGTAAACAGCATCGCTAGATTAAGTATAGGTTGAATTGGCTAAGCTTACTCAGGTAGGTTTAGCCAATGTGGTCCAAGTGGTGGCTGCGGTAAATCAAACTGCTCAGGATAATTACACTGAATAAAATAAAGGCCATCGGGTGGGGCAGTTACACCAGCTGCTTTACGATCCTGTGCCGCAAACATCGCATCGATATGATCAATTTCATACATACCTTGACCAATTTCGAGTAAGCAACCGACAATATTGCGTACCATGTGATGTAAAAAACCATCTGCTTGAATATCTAGAACCAAATAGCGTCCATGTTCAAATAAACGGCAATGCGTTACATGTCGCACAGGCTGATTGGACTGACATGCTGCTGCGCGAAAGGTTTCAAAGTTATGCGTTCCTTCAAACTTACTGGCAGCTTCAATCATTTTTTTCACATCTAGCTTTTGGTAAATGTGAGTAACTTGTTTGTATAATAGTGCTGGGCGATGGGGCGTGTTATAGATGATATAGCGGTAACGTCGTGCAGTCGCTTTAAAACGCGCATGAAAACTTTCATCCATCAGTTTAATCCACTGAATGGAAATATCTTTAGGCAGTTGGCTGTTTGCCCCTCTTAACCATCCTGTTTCTGGACGAATAGCGTTCGTATCAAAGTGTGCCACCATATTTGTTGCATGTACTCCAGCGTCAGTACGACCCGCGCCGTGAAGTGCGATAGGCTCATCTGCAATTTTGCTAAGTACACGCTCAATCGTTTCCTGAACGCTGGCAACGCCTGGCTGTTGTGTTTGCCAACCTCGGTATTGAACTCCGCTAAATTCAATACCGACCGCATAACGTTGCATGGCTTTACCTCTGTTTAATGCAAATTTTCGTTCCAATGGCTTAGCCATTGTTCTGGAGTTGGGTATTTTAAATAGATTTGAAGTGCTTTTGCATAGAGATCTGCATGACTATTAGCATCACTAATGACAATTTTTGCAGTTTTCGCCCATGCACTAATTGCATAACGTTGATCAATACCACCAAAAGTCACTTGTGTTGCCAAAATTGCAACACAACCATGAGCATACAGTTCATCTAATGTTGCGAGTAATTCTTGGTTTGCCGCAATATTACCCGTACCAAAACCTTGTAACACTAAAAAGTGCGGAGGGGCTGGAAGTAAGTGACGTAATTGCTGAACTAAGTGCTCTGTTGCAATCGGTTGCATCATCCAGTTTAAAATCTGAAATGAAGCTGCTCGTTCAATTTGTGTGTCTTGTACGATCAATTCATTTCGCTGAGGCGTAAACTCAACTTCACTACTTAAACCTGAAAAAGCATCGAGTTCAGTCGTATGCGTTTTTAATGCAGTTTGTGCGTGGAATACTTGATGGTGGAATGCGAGATAAGCACCCACAGGTAGAGAAATCACTTGTTCTAATGCAAGGTATAAGTTCTCAATTGCATCAGTAAATTCACGAGTATTGTCACCTTGAATATTAAGTAACGGGTATTGGCTACCAGTAATTACAATATGACAGCTTTGGCCTAAAAAGCGGGCTAGGGTTGCAGCCGCATAACTGAGAGTGTCTGTACCATGAATAACAACGAAATGTTGATAACCTTCAAGTTGTAGTTGTTGTATGCGTTGAATTAGACGTAACCAATCAGGTGCTGTACATGCACTGCTATCAACAATATTGGGCGCAGCGAAGCAGTCAACTGTTAAGTGTGGGGGAATCACTTTTTCAAGTTGAGGTAGGAATTGGTCATAAGGCATAGGAGCTAAAGGTTCACCAATGCAACCAAAAGTACCACCCATATAAAATAAGGCTATTTTTTTCATATTTTTGCAGGCATAAAAAAGCAGTCATCTCTGACTGCTTATGGTAAATCGAACAGTTCTAAGAAGCTATGCGATTAAGTAGGTTTTTCGCGCGTTGTTGTTGTTCTGTGTTGAATTTTTGCTCATTACTTGCCAATAACGCTTGAGCTGCCGGATAAGCACCTAACTTGATGTATTGCTCTGCAAGTTTTAGATCAAGTTCATTTTCATCTAACTGTTTTAATTCTGGAAAAGCTTCTAAAAGAGGGTCTTGAGTTTGAGCTGGAGTAGTCTCTTCACCTACTAAATTTATATGATTTTGAGTGTCAATCTCTGATGTTGTGACTAAGGTAGGTTCATCTAAAGAAAACTCAAGAGGTGCTATTGAAATTGGTTCTAATGGAGCTTGTTCTAACAATTTAAGCTCATCTAACGATGAGGTCTGCTCATGAGTTTTTAGCTCCGAATTTGCAGGATTTAATTCAAGATTAAAATCCAAAACATTCGTATTGTTCTCTTGGTCTGCTGGTATTTCTACTACTTGAGCTTTTTCCTCAGGTTCATGCAGTGGTGCTAAATCAAAAGAAAAATCTAAGTCAGCCAAATCATTTGTTTGTTGAGATGATGGTAACTCCGATTCTTGGGTCGGTTGGCTGCCACTTTCTGTAGTCGTGGTTTGTTCGAATGAAAAGTTAAACTCTAAAGGTTCAACTTCAACAGCAGGTTCTTGCTTTACAGGGGTATAGTCTTGCTGCAAGTTATCAAAAGAAGCCTCAGAAGAACTTGCTGTTAACTGGTCAAACTGAGCTGTTGTGTCAGCTTTATTTTTTGGCTCTTGGGATATTTGAGCTTGAGGAAAATCGATGGCATCAGGTTGTCTTGATGACTCATACTCTTTTTGTTTGGCTTCTGCTTGAATGGCTATTTCATTGAGTGACAAACTGCGAATATGGCCAATCAGTTGAGTTATTGCAAACTCATCTTTTTGTGCAATATGAATCTCTAGTAGCAATAAATAAAGTTCATGTTGTGTATTATCTTTTTTGAGCGCCTGATTGACTTGAGCTTCAGCGGCTGAGAATTGTCTTTCTTGAATAAGTAGCTGAATTTTTTGACGTACAGCATCCGGAACAGGGCTACTTTGTGGAGTAGAGGGAATGGGGTCTTCAACCACATTGACTTTACTTTTTTCACGCGAGTTTTTACTTGTTTTAGAGTTCGCTTTTTTATTGGTTTTTCTACTTACCGTTTTAGGGGAGTTAGCCTCTTGCTTCTGGCTATTTTCGCGTTTTTTTAAAATGACAGCGACCACGAGCAATATGATGAACGGAATCACATATAACATTACTTTCCCCTTAAAAAATAAATATTTGCAATATAAAGCGAGCTAACTCTAATTTTAACTTAATGTTTTTGCTTATGAGTCTGTTGCTGTGCTTGTAACTGCTGTTGTAACTCTGCCAAACGTGCATTCAAAAGTTGAATACGTTGGTCTTTTAAACGTAAAGTTTGATTTAGTTTGGTTACATTCCTTTGTAATGTAACGGTTTTTTCTCGTGTTGTCATAACTTTTACTGCTAACTCAGTATTGTTTTGACCTTGTTGTGTGCTCTTCTTAGCAGTTCCATGTGTAGAATTTTGGCTGTTTTCAGCCACAATACTCATTTCAGCTTGCTGTAAACGGTATTTTGCCTTGCCAGAAGTTGATTTTGCAGTAGGTGCTATGTCTGTTTTTGGCTTGTTTTGCTGAGGTTTATGAGCAGGTGAGTGGGCTAGATTAAGCGCAATTCCTTGACGTAAACGATTTACATCGCCCTGAATAAAAGCATGTCTGTTTTGAGCTTGAATATCATGCATGACTTTCGCAACAGGTTGTTTGGTTTTTGCTGCGATACGATTAGCAATGCTCCATAAAGACTCGTTGCGCTGTACTACATATTTACCTGATGTTGCTGGGCCTTTATAGGGACTTAGGGTTTGTTTCTTGGCAGGGTTTTGGTTGAGCGTCTTTTGAGGCGTAGATTTCTTTTTCGCTGTTAGTTTGTTGACTGGAGTTTTTGCTGAGTTATTTGCAACTGTTTTGGCGGTGGTTGGTTTAACTGGACTTTCTGATGCTACCTGATCAGAAGTAGTATTTGCTGTAACTTGTTGAGCAACCTGACTAGAAGAGCTTTCGCTGGATGTATTGGATGAGTTGGTGTTTATAGGGGGAGCAGTTCCAGAGCTAATGTTAAGGCTATGTTCACCATTCGAATCAGTTGTCGCTGGAGCCGAAGTTGTTGATGCATAACGGGTACTTTCTGGCAGATTTAGAGCAATATCTTTTTCATTGACAATAAACTGAGGTGATAAAGTACTTTCGTTATTTTCATTCTTCTTTATAGAAGAAGGTTTAATTACGGTTTTGATATGCTGTAAACGGGTGGCAGAACCTTCACTAATTTTTACTACAATATTCAGTTCAGGATCAATCACAGGGCGAGATGAGGTAATCACAATAACCCCTGAGCCTTGGCCATTTTGGCGTGTATAAAAATTAAGATTTCCGGGCGGCTGATGAGTCACTCCTAACGCGCTTAAATCTTCAGGAGTTGCCAAACTGACTTGTAATGTAGCGTTGGGATCAGCTTGTTGGAAATTCATTTCGGCATATAACAAATCGCCAGGTGCAGACTGAATTTGTATAGGGTCTAATGTAATCGCATAAATAGAAGGTGAAGACATAATGGTGAAAATGGCAATTTTTAATTTGTTATAAACAGTCATCTCAATCCATGACCTAATAAGTCGTAAAGTCGTTCAAAATTATACAATAATGAAATGTAAATAAATTGTAAAATTTTCACAAACCAGTTACGAAAAAGCCGATCTAATGTGATCGGCTTTTTATTTTGACTGAATAATTCAAATCAAATTATGAGTTTTTGTATTCAACTAAAATGCGTAACATACGACGTAAAGGCTCAGCAGCACCCCAGAGTAACTGGTCACCCACTGTAAATGCACCTAGATATTCTTTACCCATGTTGAGTTTACGTAGACGACCTACAGGCACAGTTAAAGTACCAGTTACCGCAACAGGTGTAAGGTCAGTCATAGACGCTTCACGAGTGTTTGGTACAACTTTCGCCCATTGGTTTGAAGTACGAATCATGTCTTCAATTTCATCAAGCGGTACATCTTTTTTCAACTTGATTGTAAGTGCTTGAGAGTGACAACGCATTGCACCAATACGAACACAGTGACCGTCAATAGGAACAATTTGTGAGTTACCCAAGATCTTATTGGTTTCAACTTGACCTTTCCACTCTTCTTTTGATTGACCGTTTTCAAGTTGCTTATCAATGTAAGGAATCAATGAGCCCGCTAATGGCACACCAAAGTTAGCAGATGGAAAACCTTCACCACGTTGTAACTCAGCAACTTGACGATCAATATCCAAAATTGCAGATTTAGGATCATCTAACAATGTTTTGGTATTGTTATATAAGTAGCCCATACCAGTAATTAGCTCACGCATGTTTTGTGCGCCAGCACCTGATGCTGCTTGATAAGTCATAGCAGTCATCCACTCCACCAAATTATTTTGGAAAAGTGAACCTACACCCATCAACATAAGCGATACTGTACAGTTACCACCTACGAAAGTTTTGGTGCCGTTAACCAAGCCGTCTTTAATCACGTTAAGGTTTACTGGGTCAAGAACGATGATTGCATCATCTGACATACGTAAAGTAGAGGCTGCATCAATCCAGTAGCCATCCCAACCAGTTGCTTTTAACTGTGGGAAAACTTCAGACGTATAATCACCACCTTGACAGGTAATAATGACATCCATTTGCTTCAGACTATTAATGTCTGTAGCTTCCATAAGTGCTGGGGCAGTCTTACCACCAAATGAAGGAGCTTCACCACCTGCATTACTGGTAGAGAAATAAAATGGCTCAATATGAGCAAAATCATTCTCTTCAACCATACGTTGCATAAGGACGGAACCGACCATCCCGCGCCAACCGACCAGACCTACTTTCATGTCATTTTGCCTCGGTGCGTTAAAATTGTTAGGGGGAGTTGAGTGTATCAAAAGTGTTCACAACTGCAAGCGTTACAGAAACAAAACACCATGTTTATTGAGTAGAATATCTTGTTTATGTTACATACAAAATTGATAAAGATGACAAAAACTTTAAAAAACAAATCATCTTAAAAGAGAAAATTCAATGATTTATATCGAAGTTCTAGCTGGTCTGGTGATTTGGTTGAGTTTCTGGTCACTTATTCCTCGTGATGAGTGGTGGTTTCGTGGTGCCGATTTTCCTCGTTTGCAGATTCTATTTGTTGGTTTGTTAGCCTTTATTGGAATGCTGTTTTGGCCTGCTGAATGGAACCTCTGGCGTGAAATAGTTCTGGCTGTGCTCATTGCCGCTCTTGCTTACCAGCTTAAAATGGTTTTGCCCTATACCTTGTTTTGGAAAAAACAGGTTAAACAGGTGAGACCGTCTCAATTAGATCCGCAAAAGCAGATTTCATTAATCGTATCGAATGTTCTTACTCCTAATGATAAATATCATTTACTTCTTGAGCATATCCAAACATTAAAACCTGATTTATTACTTACACTAGAAAGTGATAAGACATGGGAGAATGCTTTAAAAGAGATTGAAGATGACTATCCTTATCGTGTTCCTGTACCTTTAGATAACCTCTACGGCATGCATTTATATAGTCGTTTACCTTTATCAAATACTGAAGTTAAATTTATTCTCAGTGATGAAATTCCCTCTATTCATACCACTGTGACTTTACGATCCGGTATGCCGGTTCAACTCTATTGTTTACATCCGAAACCACCTAGTCCGACTGAGGCGAAAGATTCGACTTTACGTGATGCAGAACTTTTAATTGTGGGTGACCAAATTAAAGATCTTGATGAAAGTTGTATAGTGATGGGGGATTTAAACGATGTAGCATGGTCGCGTACTACGCGTCTATTTCAGCGAATTAGTGGATTACTTGATCCACGAGTTGGCCGTCATTTCATTAATACTTTTCATGCAGACTATCCGTTACTGCGTTGGTCTTTAGACCATATTTTCCATAGTACCGATTTTGGTTTGGTTAAAATGCAGCGTTTGCCTCATATCGGATCTGATCATTTCCCTGTCTATGTGGTTTTGCAGACTGGTCGAATATTTGAACTTATTCAAGAAGAGCTTGAGCAAACTCAAAATGATGAAGAGGAAGCGCAAAGTGCCATTCAGGAAGGAATTGCCAAAGCAGAAGTAGAAGAGAAAATAGTGACTGATAAAATTGCACAGCCTTATAAATAAAAAGAATATAAAAATCGATGTAAGCAATATCGTACAAAGATTTGAGTCTAGGGCGAATAGGCAGATAGTTATAAAAACCTTATTCTATATTCATCGGCACATGGAAACGGGAATGGATAGTCCCACGTAAGGATACACGAAGCTGATATGGAATAGCATCACGGATCAGATGTTGGAACGGACACGATAAAAATAATTATTAACCTGAAAGCACAACCTCATTTACCCGAGTTTTGCAGGACGCAGAACTCGGGTTGATATTTTTATATACCTTATTTAATTCTGTGTAAATAAAATAAAAAATTTTGAGCTCATCTTAATTTTTAAAGCTATCTCATACTAGGTAAACACTCACATTTTTTGATATAAATTTGAGCAATTTTTAATGAAAAAAGATACAAAAATTTTTTTTATTAAGCTTCTGTTTTTATAGATTATTGACGAATAAATATAGGCTTTGATCTATTTAAGGATAAATTGGGGTTGTTTAATTAATAAATCTCAATAGAATGTGCCGATCGTTGACATGTTGGATCGTCAACAGGCATTGTTGTTTATCTCGCCAGATCGGCGAGTTGTGATTTGTTTGTGCATTTAAATTTCTGTTTGGAAATTACTGTACATATTGAGGTTTCACTCTTAGTTAGTGGTCTTCTCCCTCTCATATTTGATACTTTGCGGTGCATAAGGATTGTCTTATGAAGAATTTTAAATTTAGCCTTGCATGGCAAATTTTAATTGCTTTAATCCTAGGGATAGTTGTCGGGGCTGTTTTACATAACCAGCCTGAAATCAAAGACAGTATTGTGAATAATGTTCTTAACCCATTGGGTAAGATCTTTATTAGCCTGATTAAAATGATTGTTATTCCAATCGTTTTCTCTACCTTAATTTTAGGTATTGCAGGTGTTGGCAGTACGAAAAGTTTAGGGCGACTTGGTTTTAAAACCATTCTCTATTTTGAAATTATTACGACTATTGCTATTTTGGTTGGTTTGGTTGCAGCAAATATCTTCCATCCGGGCTCAGGCATTGATATGTCTCAGTTGGTACAGTCGGATATTTCTCAGTACAAGCATACAACTGAAGAAGTTCAGTCTCAGTCACATGGTCTTATTCAAACAATATTATCGCTTATCCCAACGAACATTATTAGTTCGATGGCACATGGTGAAATGTTACCTGTGATTTTCTTTGCTGTGCTATTCGGTATCGGTTTATCTTCTTTACCAGCAACGACAAAAGACCCATTATTAAACGTGTTTCATGCAGTTTCAGAAACGATGTTCCGCGTAACGCATATCATTATGAAGTATGCGCCTGTGGGTGTGTTTGGTTTAATCGCTGTAACTGTTGCAAACTTCGGTTTTGCTTCACTTATCCCTTTAGGCAAATTAGTCGTGTTGGTATACGGTGCGATTTTATTCTTTGCTTTAGTGGTACTTGGTTTAACTGCAAAATTTTTCGGTATCAATATCTTTATCTTGTTTAAGATTTTGAAAGATGAATTGATTTTAGCTTATTCAACTGCAAGCTCGGAAACAGTTTTACCGCGTATTATGCAAAAAATGGAAGCTTACGGTGCGCCAAAAGCGATTTCCAGTTTTGTGATTCCAACAGGTTATTCATTTAACCTTGATGGTTCTACACTGTACCAAAGTATCGCAGCAATCTTTATTGCACAGCTTTACGGTATTGAAATGTCAATCAGCCAACAAGTGATTTTGGTTGTAACATTAATGATTACTTCTAAAGGTATTGCTGGTGTTCCTGGCGTATCATTTGTTGTGTTATTAGCGACATTAGGTAGTGTGGGTATTCCTGTTGAAGGCTTAGCATTTATTGCTGGTGTTGACCGTATTATGGATATGGCTCGTACTGCGCTGAACGTTGTTGGTAACGCGCTTGCTGTACTTGTAATTAGTAAATGGGAAAAGCAATACGACTCTGAAAAAGCTGCTGCTTATGAAGCATCTCTTAAATAAGAAAGAAGTTTTTTAGTCGAAAAAAACCCGCGAAGATCGCGGGTTTTTTTATTGGGTTATTTTAAAACGCGTTGGTAGAGTTCTAGAGTTTGGTCACACATGTCTTTTAAGCTAAACATCGTGACAGGGGCAACGACTTGCGGTTGTTCAATATGATTTTTTACAGTAACTATTAAAGCTTTTTCATTTTCTGCTTCAACAAGACCTTGAGGATAGACGTTCGATAAAATCTCGGCAACACCTCCACGGTTCCAGCCAATCACTGGCGTACCGACTGAAAGTGCTTCTAATGCTGTTCTACCGAATGTTTCTGCCTGATTGGATAGAGAGAGCACAATATCGCTAAAAGCCAGCCATTCGCGAATATCAGAGCGATGGCCTACAAAGGTGATTTTATCAGTAAGTCCTTTGCTTTGAATGGTGCTTTGCAGTTCGTTTAAGTAAGCTTGCTTTTTGGCATCAGCCCCACCGACAACAACTGCATGTAGCTGAGGATATTGCGTCTGAAGTTGCTGCATCAGTTCAATTAAACTTTCATGTCCTTTTAAACGCGTAATACGACCAGGTAAGCAAAGTAAAAACTTATTTTCAAGCTCAGGGAAATCATTAAAAACTTGATTGAACCATTGTGCTGAGGGTTGGTAATTATGTGGAAAAGCGGCAGGGTCAATGCCTCGATAAATCCGCACAATATCTTGTGGTGGGCAGTTTTTATAATGGTCAGTGATGTACTTAACCACACTGTCAGAAACAGCAATGACTTTTTCAGCTTGAGTCATAATCGCACTATAACGATTAACTGAATAAAAGCCATGTACCGTGCTAATGAGGTGAGGGCGTTTGTTTGCTGGTATTTTTCTCAAAGCGAAGTGAGTAAGCCAAGCTGGTACACGAGAGCGTACATGTACAATATCGGGTTGATGCTGTTCAATCAGCTGACGTAATGGACGGATTTGCCATAAACTCGACAATGATTTTTTATGGATAGGCAGCGTTAAATGAATAGAACCTTCAGCTTCGAGCTGGGACACTAGACGTCCGCCATTTGAAACAACCAAAGATTGATGGCCTTGTGCAACCAGTGCACGTGCAATTTCTAGTGTGCCGCGTTCTACGCCACCGCTATTAAGTTCAGGGAGAAGTTGCATCACTTTCATTGTTTTTTGCCTTATACGTACATAAAAGATGGATCATCCACAGATACATCATCTCAAACTAAATCATTATCCAGAGTTTACTATTGTGATAGCGACATGGATGTCGATGTTGCGCTGTGTTACAAGGATGTAACATCAGCGGGACAAAGGATTTTTGCTTACTTTTTATCCCTAAAAAGTGAGGTCTGCCTATTCGAAATTATTTGAATATCACTATAAATCGAGGCTGTGCCTATTACTAATCTAAAATTATTACAGCCTTATCTTAATAAATTTCCTCATATCCCTCAGGACGTGTTTTAAAGCGACGATGGAACCACATATATTGAGTTGGTGCGATACGAAGCTGATTTTCAATAATCTTATTCACACGTGTTGCATCATCAACTTCATCTTCACTTGGCATGTTATCAACTGCCGGTTCAATCAAGATATGATATTTAGGGTCTTGTACATCGCCTTGACGATAAAAATATAAAGGAACTGCGACTGCCTTCGAGATTTTTAATAAACGTCGGTGAGCAGTCACTGTAGCAGCTGGTACACCAAAAAATGGTGCCATAACGCCTTGCTTGAGTCCGAAGTCTTGATCAGGGCTATACCAAATTGCATCACCATCTTTAAGATGACGAATTAAACCACGCATATCATCATGATCGATTTGCGCTTTATAAATGGTGCCACGGCAACGATATATCAGCATATCGAGCAATGGGTTGTTTTGAGGTCGGTAGACGACATCTGGCTCGAAATATTGAGCGCACACATAACCCCCTGCATCAAGAAGCGTACTATGAGTTCCCAATAATAAAACGCCTTTGCCCTGAGCTTGAGCATTGGTAATGTGTTCTAAACCTTCAATGGTGACACGGTTTTTAAACCAGTAAGGTTTATACCATGCGTTTAATGTCTCAAAAATACCAAGCATCATATCTACAAAAACTTGCTTAGCTTGTTGCTGTACTTTCTCGGCTGACCATTCGGGAAAGCAGACTTCTAAATTACGAATAGTTGTTTTTCGGCGAGATTTTAAATATTTCCAAGCAAGATTTGCTAAGCCATGAGCCAGACGCCATTGAATTGCCCACGGCAAAATAGCCAAAAGCATTAAAAAAACAATGGCAATCCAAATACCCCAATATTTAGGCAATAAAAAGGACCATTGAAATTCACCGGGCGTATAAGTCTGCTTTTGGCTCATAGCGATATAAAGAATTCAAAATTAAAACTGGCAAAAGTGTATCACGAACTGAATTTATCGTCGTAATACACTGTTGAATTGAGCGGTTAAGATGAAGAAGTAAAGCGCGGTTATCGACGATTTTCTAAAAGAATGCGAACTGCAAGTCCAGCTAGCACTGTACCCATAAGCCAGCGTTGTATATTTGCCCAAAGAGGCTTCTGTTGAAGAAAAAGAGCAATGCTACCCGCAGAAAGCACAATCAGCGCATTTACTGAAACGCTGACAAAAATTTGAATAGTGCCGAGTTGAATAGATTGCCATAAAATACTGCCTTGTTGTGGGTGAATAAACTGTGGCAATAACGATAGATACATAATCGCAATTTTAGGATTAAGTAGATTTGTAGCAAAACCCATTAAAAATAGTTTAGCTGGAGAATCTACTGATAACTGCTTTACATCAAAAATAGGGGATGCATTAGGGCGTAGAGCTTTCCATGCTAACCAGAGTAAATAAATGGCTCCGGCAATGCGTATAGTGTCATAAGCATAAGGGACTGCGATAATAAGCGCTGTGATCCCGAAAGAAGCGCAAAGCATATAAAATATGAAGCCAACGCCGACACCAGCAAGTGAAATAAATCCCGCCGTTTTTCCTTGGCAAATTGAACGAGAAATAAGGTAAATCATGTTTGGGCCAGGGGTAAGCACCATCGCCAAGCAGATTAATCCGAATGCTAAAATTTGAGAAAGATCTAGCATGAAAAACTACTCGAATATTATTATATGGGTAGATATAACATAATTATTTTTATAAGTCTTATATTCAAACAGAGCGATATTTTAAACGATTAAGCCTAACCAAATTTAATCACTCATCACGTGTTTTTTATAGATTTTTGTGCTTTCAAAATTTATATATTCTAAAAAAAGCCCCCTTAATTTCAGGAGGCTTTTTTGTTATTTAATTCGTAGGAAAGAACGCAAATTAATTTCCTTTGCTCATTTGTTCAAGTTCATCCCAACGTTCTAATTTTTCAAGTAATACTTCTTCAATTTCTGCTAGGCGTTGACTTGCTTTAGTTGCTTCATCGGCATTACTGACAAACCATGAACCATCTGCAAGTTTGTCAGATAGCTCTGCTTGTTCAATTTCGAGTTTTTCGATTTCCGCAGGAAGTTGCTCAAGTTCACGTTGGTCTTTATAACTCAGTTTGACCTTTTTAACGTTACTTTGTGCTGCGGCTTTTTCAGCTTCGGCTTTTGCCTGAGCTTTTTTAACGTCAGACTTTTGGTCTACGACTTTATCATCTGGACGTTGCTGTAAATAGTCTTGGTAGCCACCAATGTACTCTGCAATATTGCCTTTACCATCAAAGACCCAAGTTGATGTTACGACGTTGTCCATAAATGCACGGTCATGCGAAATGAGCAACAAAGTGCCTTTATATTCAGAAAGCATCTCTTCAAGAAGCTCTAGAGTCACCATATCCAAGTCATTGGTTGGTTCGTCCATCACAATCAGGTTCGATGGTTTAAGCAGTAATTTAGCAAGCAAGATACGGTTACGCTCACCACCAGAAAGAGCTTTTACCGGTGTGCGTGCGCGTTCAGGTGAGAACAAGAAATCTTGTAAATAGCTGTAGATATGACGGCGGTTACCATTTACATCAACAAAGTCAGAACCTTCTGAAACGTTTGCCATTACTGTTTTTTCAAGGTCTAAGGCATTACGTAATTGATCAAAATAAGCAACTTCTAACTGTGTACCTGTCTTAACAGAGCCACCGTGCTCGATTTCACCTAAAATGGCTTTAATTAAGGTGGTTTTACCGACACCGTTATCACCTACTAGGCCAATACGGTCACCACGCATGACAAGTGTAGAGAAATCTTTAATAAGCGGTTTATCATCATAAGATACGCTTAAGTGCTCAATATCAAATACCAATTTACCAGAACGATTTGCTTCTTGAGTCGCCATGCTCACTTTGCCTTGTTGTGAACGGCGGGCTTTCGATTCTTCACGTAAAGCTTTTAAGGCACGCACACGACCTTCATTACGGGTACGGCGAGCTTTAATCCCTTGGCGAATCCAAGCTTCTTCTTCAGCTAATTTTTTATCAAATAAAGCATTTTGTTTCTCTTCTGCTTCCATTTGCTGAGCTTTAAGCTCCAAATAGCGTGAATAGTTACCTTCATAGCCACGTAAGATGCCACGATCAAGTTCAACAATACGAGTTGCAATACTGTCTACAAAAGAGCGGTCATGCGAAATAAATAGAAGCGTTAAATTATTTTGATCGAGTAGGAATTTTTCTAACCATTCAATACTTTCAACATCTAGATGGTTCGTCGGTTCGTCTAGAAGTAATACATCCGGTTGTGTCAAAAGAGCACGAGCGAGTAAAACACGGCGTTTACGTCCACCTGAAAGATCTGCCAAATCCGCATTTGGGTCGAGTCCCATTTTACTTAATAGGGCATTGACCTTATTTTCGAGTGCCCAGCCGTCTAGTTGGTCGAGCTTGTGCTGTAGGTTCCCCATACGGTCACACGCTTCCATGTCGCCAAGCATACAAGCATCAGTTGCTTCATGATAAGCTCTGAGTACTTCGGCAGCTTCTCCTGCACCATCAGCCACAATGTCAGCAACTTTGCCAGAATCCATTGGAACGTCTTGGGCTAACATTGAAACTGTTAAACCATTTTGAATGGAAACTTCACCAGAATCTGGTAATAGGCTTCCCTCGATCAGTTTAAGTAAAGTAGACTTACCTTCACCATTACGACCAATTAAACAGACTCGTTCGCCACGTTCTAGATTAAAGTTCGCGCCATCGAGCAGGGCAGGTCCGCCAAAAGCAAGTTGGACATCCCTTAGGGTAATATAGGCCATAATGTTTTCCAGAATCTCAAATGAGGATTTAAATGACTAAACCACCATATCATGATGATCAAGCGTCATTTTCCGCACCCATTGAAGATTTGCAAGTGCGAATTACATTTTTGGATGATTTAGTTGAACAATTAAATCAACAACTCGCTATTCAGACTCAGGAAATAGCTGATTTGAAAAAACAAATGCAATTTCTTTATCAACGTGTGGAATCTTCGGATTTATCAGAAGGTATTGCACCTTTTGATCCATTAACGAATAAACCTCCTCACTATTAATAAAAAGGCAAGTTCGATACTTGCCTTTTTATTTGGGAATATCATCAATTTTGCTTAAAAACCCTGTAACACAATTTTCCCTTTTGTTGTGCCACTTTCAATTTGCTGGTGAACTCGTTTTAAATTTTCAGCATTAATAGGGCTTAAAACCTGCGTCACAGTCGTCTTAATTTTCCCTTCGTCCACCAGCTTGCTGACCTCATTTAATAGTTCACTTTGTTTTACCATATCTTCGGTTTGGTACATTGAACGTGTAAACATAAACTCCCAATGTACCGATACAGACTTAGATTTAAACGGTTTAATATCTAACTGTTCTGGATCATCAATAAGTCCGAAATGGCCTTGTGGCGCAATCAACTCTACGATATCTGATAAATGCTGATCTGTTTGAGTAGTTGAGAATACATATAAAGGTGCTGTTAAATCTAATTGCTTGATTTGGGCTGCTAAAGGCTGACGATGATCTAAGACATAATCTGCTCCAAGTTGCTTAACCCATTCTTGAGTTTCTGCTCGTGAAGCTGTCGCAATAATCGTTAAGTTAGTTAATTGTTTAAGAAGCTGAATAGTGATTGAACCTACACCACCCGCTCCACCAATGACTAATATTGATGTTTTTTCTGGTGCGTTCTTTGGAACTTGCAGGCGATCAAATAACATCTCCCATGCTGTGATTGCAGTTAAAGGGAGAGCTGCTGCCTCGGTTGCTTCTAAAGTTTTTGGTTTATGACCCACAATGCGTTCATCAACAAGCTGTAATTCACTATTACTGCCTTGGCGATTAAGAGCACCCGCATACCAAACAACATCGCCAATCTTAAATTGAGTAACTTTATCTCCAATCGCTTCAACAATACCTACTGCATCCCAGCCAAGCGTTTTCCACTGATTATTCTCAGGGCTTACATTCTTGCGGATTTTAGTATCGACTGGATTTACTGAAACAGCTTGGACACGAACAAGTAGATCATGGCCTTCTGCAACGGGAGTGTCGAGTTCAATATCCACGAGTGCTTCTGATGATGTAATAGGCCCCGCTTTTTGATATGCCACAGCTTTCATAATGATGATTCCTCTTGTTGAGAGTTTGATCATAACGTAAGCTTTAAAAGAGTGACTACAGACAAATAACGCTCATAGTGTCAAAAAGGATACTGTAAAATGGCAAAAGCAAGACATTCAAGTTTTGACTGTTCCCCAGGATGTGCCGTTGAGGCTGCAATTAGTTTGATTGATGGAAAATGGAAATGTGTCATTCTTTGGCATTTATTTAATGAAGGCACCTTAAGGTTTAATGAAATTCGAAAGCGTGTTCCGAGTATTACTCAAAGAATGCTGACAAATCAGCTACGTGAATTGGAACAAGATGGCATTATTCATCGAGAAGTCTATCCTCAGGTACCGCCTAAAGTGGAATACTGCCTGACTGATTTGGGACAAAGTCTTGAGAAAATTCTATTTGCTTTAAAACAGTGGGGTGATGCTCACATTGACCAATTTGGAAAGCTGACACTTGTTGATGGATATTCGAATCCTTAATGATATTTGAGTCAGCTCATCGCAATTTGCGCTGTGAAATCTCAATATTTTGAGCCTTGCCATCTTATCGGGCATTATTTTTATGTTGAAACTTGCGTTTTCTGGTCAGCTTATGCAACTCTAATAAAAGAGATTAATAGGTTTTGCTATGGACAATATGGGAATTTGGGTTACCGTTATCATTGTTCTTTTCGTACTAGGCTCCATTTTTGGTTTAAGAGTGAGCCCACGTGAAAAGGCACTTGGTATTATGCGTGATAAAGCTCGTAAAATGGGTTTACACCCACGTGTAATCGTTGCACCTGAATGGACACATGTCCCAATGGCGACTGAAAAGCGTGCCAGCATGGTTGCTTATTATAGTGTATTGATTCCCGATGCTCGTTTATCTTTAATGCGTGCTCGCGTTATAGACGGCAAATTAAAAGTGGTTCAGGGCGATGAGAAATTTAATGATTCTCCCATTGCATTAAAAGGGATTTATGCTATTGATATGCAGGCAAACTGTGTAGGGCTTTATTGGGATGAGGAATCAGACCTGAGAGCAACACAATTAGATGAGATGAAGGCTTATCTGTTGAACTTGGCTAAAGCCTGATTTTTAAATTTATTGGTATAGGAATAACATTTTATATGGCGAATACCTCGCGCTCTGCATCTCAAAGCACAGCATCTACTGCACCTGCTGCACATAAACGTGCCTTAGTGATTGTGGAGTCGCCTGCCAAAGCGAAAACCATCAATAAATATCTGGGTTCGCAATACATTGTAAAGTCTTCTGTAGGTCACGTACGTGATTTGCCAACAGGTGGCAGCAAATCAACTGAGAAAAAGCCGGCTGCCCGGACGAAACTCACTGAAGCAGAAAAAGAACAAAAAGCTAGTCAGGCTTTAGTTAATCGTATGGGGGTTGATCCTGAACATGGTTGGGAAGCTCATTACGAAGTTCTGCCAGGTAAGGAAAATGTTGTTGCTGAACTAAAGAAACTCGCCAAAGATGCCGATGCAATCTATCTCGCAACGGACTTGGATAGAGAAGGGGAAGCCATTGCTTGGCACCTAAGAGAAGTTATTGGTGGTGACGACAGTCGTTATCACCGTGTGGTATTTAACGAAATTACTAAAAATGCCATTCAAGAAGCATTTAAACAACCTACACGCCTAGATTTAAACCGAGTTAACGCTCAACAAGCACGTCGTTTCTTAGACCGTGTTGTTGGCTTTATGGTTTCGCCATTACTTTGGGAAAAGATTGCCCGTGGTTTGTCAGCTGGTCGTGTGCAGTCTGTAGCGGTGAAACTGGTTGTAGAGCGTGAAAGAGAAATTCGTGCTTTTATTCCAGAAGAATACTGGCAAGTTTTTGCAGACACGCAAGCCAAGAAAGATGACATTCGTCTTGAAGCAGTTAAGCAAGCTGGTAAAACCCTTAAACTGAAAAATAAAGCTGAAACCGATGCTCTATTAGACGTTTTAAAAGGTGCTGAATATAAAGTTGCACAGCGTGAAGATAAACCGACTAAGGTGAATCCAAGTGCACCTTATATCACTTCAACGTTGCAACAGGCTGCAAGTACTCGTTTAGGTTTTTCTGTGAAGAAAACCATGATGCTGGCTCAGCGTTTATATGAAGCAGGCTTTATTACCTATATGCGTACTGACTCAACATTCTTGAGTGATGACGCAGTAAGCATGGTACGCGCTCATATTGAAAGCCAATTTGGCGAGAAATATTTACCTGCAAAGCCAAACCGCTATGGTAACAAAGCGGGTGCTCAAGAAGCCCATGAAGCCATTCGTCCGTCAAATGTTGCGCTTACAGGTGATCAACTTGCGGGTGTGGAACGTGATGCTCAACGTTTGTATGATTTGATTTGGCGTCAGTTTGTTGCATGTCAAATGACTCCAGCAGAATATTTATCTTCGACTTTAACGGTTGAAGCTGCAAATGTTGAATTAAAAGCAAAAGGCCGTACGCTTGTATTTGATGGCTTTACACGAGTTCGTGGTGCCAACAAGTCTGATGACGATATTATTTTGCCTGCAATTAAAGTTGGTGAAATCTTAAAATTAGAAAAGTTAGACCCAAGTCAGCACTTTACTAAACCACCTGCACGTTTTACTGAAGCTTCTTTGGTTAAAGAACTTGAAAAACGTAGTATTGGTCGTCCTTCGACTTATGCAGCGATTATTTCTACGATTCAAGAACGTGGCTACGTTAAGTTAGAAAACCGTCGTCTTTTCGCCGAAAAAATGGGTGAAATTGTGACGGATCGTCTTGATGAAAGCTTCAATAACTTGATGAACTATGCATTTACGGCAGATCTTGAAGGACAGCTCGATAAAGTTGCAACAGGTGAGCGTAACTGGAAAGAGTTACTAGATACATTCTATGGTGACTTTAAAAAACGTCTTACCAATGCTCAAGGCGAGCATGGAATGCGTCGTAACCAGCCGGTTGAAGTACCAGCTGTACATTGTCCCGAATGTTCACGTCCAATGCAGATTCGTACAGGTACAACAGGCGTATTCTTAGGTTGCTCTGGCTATAACTTACCGCCTAAAGAGCGTTGTAAAGGTACTTTGAATTTAACACCTGTTGAGTCCTTAGCGGCCCTATCTGATGATGATGGTGCTGAAACCGCAGACTTGATGTCAAAACATCGCTGTGCGAAATGTGGCACAGCTATGGACAGTTATGTTATTGATGGTGGTCGTAAACTGCACGTATGTGGTAATAACCCTGACTGTGATGGTTTTGAGCTTGAAGAAGGTGAGTTCAAGATTAAAGGCTACGATGGTCCAACCATTCCGTGTGATAAATGTGATGGTGAGATGCAGCTTAAAACTGGTCGTTTTGGCCCGTATTTCGCTTGTACAAGCTGTGACAACACTCGTAAGGTCTTGAAAAGTGGTCAACCTGCGCCTCCACGTGTAGAACCGATCAAGATGGAACATTTACGCTCAACGAAACATGATGACTATTTTGTGTTGCGTGATGGTGCGGCTGGTTTATTCTTGGCTGCAAGTAAATTCCCGAAAATTCGTGAAACTCGTGCGCCAAAAGTTGCGGAATTACGTAGCGTTGCAGCCCAGCTTGATCCTAAATATCAATTTATTTTACAAGCACCAGATGTAGACCCTGAAGGTAATCCGACAGTTGTGAAATTCAGTCGTAAGAATCAATCACAATATGTTGGTTCGGAAACTCCAGAAGGCAAACAAACTAAATGGAGCCTAATTTATCAAAATGGTAAATGGGTTGAGGGCTAATTAAGTCCACAATAAAAAATGCTAGCTCAGCTAGCATTTTTTATATCTAAAACAATAAAAGAAAATTTTAATTTTATGGGGAAAAAGAATGTGGAAAAACATTCGGGTTTTATGTTTGTTAATTATTTTACTGATTGTTGCTGTTCAGGCATGGCGAGATCAAAACCAAGATTGGAATCAACCTATTGTTGTCGTTTTACATCCTATTAATGCCGATGGTTTACAGACATCACAGAGCTATATCCATCAATTGCAAGACACTGATTTTGAGAAAATAAAAACCTATTTAGAGCAGTGGTCACAACATTATCGTAGTCAATCAGGGAACTTTGTAATTCGTTTAGGGCAACCGTTACAACAACGACCTCCTGAGGTTCCTCAGAATGCCAATATCTTTCATGTAATGTGGTGGAGTTTAAAGTTTCGTTTTTATGCATGGCGGTATCAACAACCTGAAGATAATGGGGCATCACTCAAACTTTACTTAAATTATTACGACCCAAATTATCAAAAAGTTTTGATCCATTCGACTGCTTTAGAAAAAGGTCGTATTGGTAGTGTGAATTTATTTGCGACCAAAACACAAGCTTCACAAAATCAGGTCGTGATTATTCATGAGCTATTACATGGCTTCGGGGCACAAGACAAATATGATTTACAAACAGGACAACCACTTTATCCTTTAGGTTATGCGCAACCTGAAAAAGTGCCTTTATATCCACAAACTGACGCTGAAATTATGGGTGGTCGAACACCGCTATCTGAGCAGAGCAGTAAAATGCCGAATGGTTTACATGAAACAATCATAGGTTTACCTACAGCTCAAGAAATTGGCTGGGTGAAATAAAACTGTGGATAAATACTGCTTTATCCACATCAATTGTTAAGAAACGATGCAGATTTTATACAGACAAAAAATGTGAAGTGCATCACTATTATTGGGTAGATGAAATTCTAATACCTGATAATAAGAGTAGCCATGATGAAAACTGTCGGTAATGATTTGGTACGTAATCAGTTACATGCTGATCGTAAGTGGTATTTGATATTAGGCTTTGTGCTTATTGGCTTTGGTCTGATTTTATTTAGTTCATTACCATTTGCGACCTTCTCTGTCGTTTTTTTATTTGGAATACTCATGATGGTCGGAGGTGTTTTACATCTTGTCGCGGCTATCAGTGTTTTTAAAGGTGCTAGCCGATGGTTATGGGCACTGTTTGGCGTACTTTATTTAATGGCTGGTTATTACGCTTTTTCTACTCCCGTCACCACAGCAGTGGTTTTGACGAGTTTATTATCTATAGCACTGATTATTGCCGGGGCTATACGTACAGTAAATGCGATTTTACTTAAGCCAATTACTGGATGGGGCTGGACCCTATTTTCAGGGTTATTAACGCTCGCTACTGGTATTTTAATTTTAGTTTCCAAAGATTCGCCTTTTTGGGTGTTAGGAATGTTCCTTGCTATTGATATCTTATTTCAAGGAATTAATTTTCTAGGTTTGGCTTCAGCGATTAAGCATCTGCCATCTAGTTCAAAAACAGTATCTTAAATAAAAATACTGTATCAAAGAGCACTTTAGGTGCTCTTTTTTGTTTTTAGGATGGCAGACGCATCTGTTGCCTCGGTCTGTTAAACTATGTCTTGGTGTTTTAGCGATATGTGTTATGAGTCTTGCAAAATTAATTAATGAACTGAATGCTCAGCAAAAAAAAGCAGCCACGACGACTGCTCAGAACTGTTTAGTTTTGGCGGGTGCTGGTTGTGGCAAGACAAAGACCATTGTTGCCCGTGCCGCTTATTTAATTGATCAAGGCTTGCCTGCAAATCAAATTCAGATTTTAACTTTTACTCGACGTGCTGCGAGTGAAATTGTTGCAAGAGTCGAGCAGCATGTAGGAGCACAGGCAAAGGGCTTAAGAGCTTCGACTTTTCATACTTTTTGCATGTATTTGCTGCGCCGTAACCCACAAGCTTTTGGCTTAAATCAATTTAGTATTATTGATCGTGATGATCAGTTGCTGATGTTTCGCTTGTTAAGAGGTAAAGACAAAGATAACGTTTTACCTAAAGCGGCAGAGCTGTGCGATTTGTATTCTTTTGCTCGAAATACTCAAACCAAACTTTCTGAAGCACTGCTTAAGCAACTTCCAGAAGCCTACGAGCACAAGGCACAAATTGCTGAGTTGATGAAAACTTATGAGCAACGTAAGAAAGAGCGTAATTTTTTAGATTACGACGATATCTTGTCGATTGTGGCGGTGCATTTACAAAACTCAGAAGCGCTCACCAATTGGGTGGCAGGCTTCTGTCAGGCATTGCTAGTTGATGAAATGCAAGATACAAACCCTTTGCAATGGGCTTTGTTGCAGCCCTTAATTGGTAAAGTGAAGTTGTTTTGTGTGGGTGATGATGCTCAGTCGATTTATGGTTTTCGCGGCGCCGACTTTGAAAATATTCATTCTTTTAAAGAGCGAATACCTGATGCAGAAGTACTTACACTGGATTTAAATTATCGCTCGACCCAAGAAATTCTAGATTTATCAAATTGGCTGTTGGCACATAGCCCAATTGATTATCAAAAACAGCTACAAGCACATCGTGGCCAAGGTCAAAAGCCACAGCTACATTTGTTTGGTAATGAGTTTGAAGAAGCAAACTGGATTGCACAAGATTTAATAACGCGCCATCAACAAGGTGCAAACTGGCATGACCATATGGTCTTGGTGCGTTCTGGCTATAGTGCCCGATATCTAGAAGGGGCTTTTATTGCTGCTGAAATACCTTATCGCTTTATTGGTGGCGTAAAACTTCTTGAGTCGGCCCATGTAAAAGATGTACTGAGCCTGCTACGTATTGTGAGCAATCCTCATGATGATTTGGCTTGGATGCGGTTTTTAACCTTATGGGATGGAATTGGTGATGTTGGAGCGAGTAAGTTAGCCCAAGAGCTAATGGGAATCGCTGATGTTGAAGAACGCTGTCAACGACTTGAGCGCCATGGCAAGGTCCCTTTACAAGCAATTTTAATTTTAAAACAGCTAGACGTACTACAGCAGCATGTTGAAGCAAGTATTGGCTTGGCTCTTGATGCTTTAGGTGAACAGCTAGAGCAAAACTATAAAACTAAAGACTGGTCACGCCGTTTAAAAGACTTTGATTTGGTTAAGCAACTTGCGCGTAAGCATGCATCGTTGGGTGAATTCCTTGAAGAATATGTGCTTGAACCTATTTCAGTTTCTGAAATTGAAAAAGCTGCTGATCAAGATTTAGTGACTCTAGTTACGATTCATTCAGCTAAGGGGGCCGAACAGAAAGTTTGTTATGTACCTCATGTATCGCCAAATCAATATCCTTATGCAAGAGCACAGGGTGATTTTGATGATGTTGAGGAAGAACGCCGTGTGCTGTATGTGGCCTTAACACGTGCTGAAAATGAATTAATCTTGACGAAACAAAATCTTAATACGTGGTCGCAAGACACGTATGACGAGCAAGGTCGTAAAGTCGAGAGTTATTTCTTAAATGATTTACCTACACATTTAGTTCAAGCAAAGATACATAGACAAGTACCTCAGCAATTTACTAAAAAACAATGGAACAGATCTCCTGCAGTAAATTTAGGTTTTGGTATCGATCTGGACTAAACTACTGTATAAGACGCTGTGATTACTTAAATGTATATTGGCCCTCCCTTTTATTGCCAATTAAGGTTAGAAAATGAAGATATTAGTTCGTAATTTAGATCGTGCTGTAAGTGAAGCTGAAGTTTTAGAGTTGTTTAAGGCATATGGTAAAGTTGATACATGTGTTCTTGTGACTGATAAAGACACAGGTAAATCGAAAGGCTTTGGTTTTGTTGAAATGCCTAATCCACGTGAAGCGATTAAGGCAATTAAAGGCTTAAATACGCTTAAAGTTAAAGGCTATGGAATTCGAGTTAAAGCAGCTGAAGAATAAGTTTTTCTTATGAAAAGACAATTTTTAGCCCTTTCGATTGTAACGCCAAATGGTACTCGTATCGCTCAAGGTATAAAAACACTTGAAGTACGTTCATGGACACCTACACAGTTACCAGTGAAAGATCTATTAATTGTCGAAAACCACAACTTTCTGAACAAAGATATTGATGAAGAAGAAGGAGTTGCTGTCGCTTTAGTTGATGTTGACTCTGTTCATAGTTGGCGAAATGATGAAATTGAGCCAGCATGTGCATCTGCTTGGAGTGAAGGGTATTTTGCTTGGGTTTTAAGTAATGTTCGCCCTTTAAGACAGCCAGTAAAAGTTTTAGCTAAACGTAAAATTTATCAAGTTGAGCTGGATTTACCATAAATAACGTTGATTTTATCAATGGAGTCGTTAAGCTAAGAATAGCTATTGCAATGGCGATTTTAGAACAGGAAAGTTTAGTTATGTCACGTGTTGCTCGTTATCATGCCGATCGTACCAATCAGAAGCTCTATTTTGCACGTCTAGCGTGTCAACAGGCAGAGCAGACCGATCATGTGCAGCAGGTACAAGCTTATCGTGAAACAGCTGTATTTCATTTACATGGCGCAATGTTAGCGTTCTTACAAGAATTGGTACGTTATTACCGTTTAAATGATTTGCAACCTACTTTAAAATCTATTGAGGAACATATGGCGGCAAAAGGGCAGGTTTCTCCTGAAGTGTCCGTTTTGCAGCAATTAGCAAAAGATGGTTTTGTTGCGGAGTTAAAACGAGCTTATCGTATGTGCCAATACGCCCCAGAGCCAAAAGAACCGACTCCAGAAGAAGAAACTTCTTCTAATCTCATTATTAAAGTGACACAAGGTCCTCAGTCTTGGTTGCCAGATGTTAAAATCTTGCGTGAATGGCACCGAGAATTAAGCCATTTAATTGATGGTTTTCGTAATGAAATGGTCGAGTTCTAAAATTAAACTGCCTAGATGCTTGAAATTTAGACTAGGTGTGCCTATATAAATAAGACAAGAGAAGCAAAGTGCAAGGGTGCTTTGCCACCATGTTGAAACATGGAGGAAGTATATGTCTATACAGCAATTGAAAGAGTTATTTGGAAATCAAGAAGCAGTGTTGGAATTGGTTCAACTCGAAGGTGGTGAACTCGCCTTGCGTAATGCAGGTTCTGAAAATGAACCCTTGGTTAAAATTCAATTTAGCGATGAAGTCAAAGCAATCTTGGGTGAGCAGACTCCAGTTGTTGCTCAGCATATGATTCAGGCTGCATTGTTTGGACTGCTAGAGAAGCAGGTAAACGAGTGGCAGGCTGAGGTATTAGACGAACAGCCTAAATTCTTGAGTTAAAAAAAGCGTACTTTTAAGTACGCTTTTTATATGGGTTAATGAATTGTTGACTGATGGGCAAGCTCGATCTGATTTAATATGTGGTGACTCATATTCTTTGCCATTTCTTCTTTTGCATAGAACACTTCGCCAATATTTTCTTCACGGATAATTGCTGCTTCTTCTTTGCTTTCTGCGCAAATTAATACCTGAATTTGAGGATTTAATTGCTTGGCAATGCTCACAATACGGTGGATATCTAAAATATCCATAGGGGAGATCACCAAGAGTCGTGCATGCATGATATGTGCTTGAATTAAAACGCTCGGTTCGGTAGCAACACCGCTCACCGCAGCAATATTTGCCTGACGTAGTTTTTCTACGATTTCACGATTTTCTTCTGCAATAACGACCTTAATATTCTCATTAATTAGATTTTCAGTGATGCGTCGTCCCACACCGCCATATCCAACAATCACGACCTGATCACGTAAGTAAGCTTGATCAACTTCATCGGGTAACATAGCTAATGGGTCACCACTACGTTCAAGAAGGCGGGCTAAGTGAGAACGCTCACGAATCCAGCGTTGGACAGGCTCAATAGCTGAGAAGACGAAAGAGTTAAGCGTAATTGAGAATAAAGCGCCTGCTAGAATCAGGTTTTGAGCTTCTAAACTTAATAGTCCTAAAGAAACACCCAAGGTCGCCAAAATAAAGGAAAACTCACCAATTTGTGCAAGGCTTGCCCCGACTGTTAAAGCTGTATTGATTGGGTAGCGGAAAAATAAAACCAATGCCATTGCAGCAAGTGTTTTACCCACCATAATAATCGCAATAACAGCTAAAATGTGGAGTGGGCTTTCAACAAGAATGTGTGGATCAAACAGCATGCCCACAGAAACGAAAAATAAAATCGAGAAAATTTCACGTAGTGGGAGAGTCTCTTCCTCAGCACGATGACTAAAGTCTGATTCTTTAACGACCATGCCCGCAAAGAAAGCTCCTAATGCCATTGAAACCCCAAAGATGGCATAAGAACCATAGGCAATCGAAACGGCAGCAGCGACGACGGTCAGCGTAAATAGTTCTCTTGAGCCTAAACGTGCAACGAACTGCATAATAATAGGCACAACACGTTTACCTACTATGAGCATAAAGGCAATAAAGCCAATCACCTTTAATAAGGTTATCCCAAGGGTTAACCAGATATTACCGTCTGCACCTGCTGGTGCTTTGCCGCCAAGTAAAACTGCTGTAGCAGGAAGAAGTACTAAAACTAGTACCATCACTAGGTCTTCGACTAACAGCCAGCCCACAGCAATTTTGCCGTTAACTGAATCTAAAAGACCTCGGTCTCCTAATGCTTTTAATAATACAACTGTACTCGCACAGGATAGACTTAAGCCAAAAACGAGTGCAGACCCGAAACTCCATCCCCATAGCATTGAAACGCCAATACCAAGTAAGGTTGCAACAGCGATCTGTAAAATTGCGCCTGGTAAGGCAATACGACGAACCAGTAATAAGTCTTTTAATGAAAAGTGCATCCCTACACCAAACATCAAGAACATGACCCCGAGTTCTGCAAGCTGGTTAGCAAGATGAATATCTGCTTCTACACCTGGTGTATTTGGGCTAATAATAATTCCGGCAATTAAATAGCCGATAAGAGGAGGGAGTCGTAATCGGGCTGCAAGATAGCCAAAAATGAGGGCAACGCCGAAACCAACAGCAAGTAAAATAATTAAATCTACGTCATGCGGCACTAAAAACTCCTTTTACGTGAGTTAGGCTAAAGACAAGCATAAAAAATGCCAAGGCGGAATATAGATAAAGTTTAACAAAAAGGTAGGTATAAAAAAAATGCAAAAAAAAAACGACTTCATAAAGAAGTCGTTTTTTTTCGAGGCTAAAATTATTTGATTTTAGCTTCTTTGAAAATCACGTGTTGACGGATTTTTGGATCAAATTTTTTGATTTCCATTTTTTCCGGCATAGTACGTTTGTTTTTAGTCGTGGTATAGAAGTAACCTGTACCAGCTGAAGAAACGAGGCGAATCTTATCACGCATTGCTCAGACTCCTTAGATCTTTTGACCTTGAGCACGAAGGTCTGCAACAACCTTTTCGATACCCAATTTGTCAATAATACGCATACCTTTAGTGGTTAAACGAAGACGTACAAAACGTTTTTCGCTTTCTAACCAGAAACGGTGGTGGTGCAGGTTCGGCTCGAACCGGCGCTTGGTTTTGTTGTTGGCGTGTGAGACGTTGTTACCAACGACTGGACGCTTGCCGGTAACTTGGCAAACCTTAGACATGGTGTAACTCCATTGATTCAGCCAACAGCAAATCTGTGGCCAGTCATACTAAATGTAAACGGATGAATTCATTCAAGGGGCGTTTTATACCAAAAATACGATTAAAAGACAAGCGAAATTGGTAAAAACAAGGCATGATTTAGTATAACAGATCATGCCTTGATCAGTTAGCGCAACAAGGTTTTCGAAATGAAACGATGAATAGGCTTATTGAACGGTGGAAGAATGTATTTAAGGCTATAAAGTTTTGGATTTGACATCACCGAACGCTCATGAGAAAGGCTAAAAAAGCCCTCTGGTCCGTGATATTTACCCATACCTGATGCGCCAATTCCGCCAAAAGGTAAATCATCTTGTGCAACATGGGTAATTACCATGTTAATTCCGAAATGCCCTGAATGGGTGTGCTGTGCAATATAGTCAGCTCTTGCTTGGTCATAGTCAAAATAATACATTGCTAAAGGGCGCGGACGACTATTAATAAACTCGATGACTTCTTCTATTTGGTCATATTCTAGAATCGGCAGAATAGGCCCGAAGATTTCATTTTGCATAATATCCATTGCAGTTGTCACACCAGTGACTAAAGTCGGTGCAATTTTACGGACATCATCTAAAATTTCATTTTGCGGGTTAATTTCAACAATACGTGCACCTTGATCACGAGCATTTTCGAGATAGCCCTGAATACGGTTGTACTGTTTATCATTAATAATAGAAGTATAGTCTTGGTTATTGCGGAAATGAGGGTACATTCCAGCCACAATCAATTTAAAGTTTTCAATGAACTCGGCAGTTTTGCCTCTTGGTAAGAAAATATGATCCGGTGCAACACAAGTTTGTCCAGCATTCCATAATTTTCCTACCGCAATACGTTGCGCTACATCTTTCATGTCCATTGACGCATGCACAAGGGCAGGAGATTTTCCACCTAACTCAAGAATCACGGGAACAAGGTTTTGAGCTGCAGCTGCCATTACTGTTTTACCAACAGAAGTTGAGCCTGTGAAAATCATTTTGTCAAAAGGCAAATGACTGAAAGCATCTGAGATAACGCCACCACCATTCACCACAGCCACTAATTCTTGTGGAAATGCTTCAGCTAGTGCACTTTCAAGGACTCGTCCAAAGTTTGGCGAAGCGCTAGAGATTTTGATCATTGCATGGTTGCCTGCAGCTAACGCACAGATCAAAGGCCCAACTGAAAGCAATAATGGGTAGTTCCAAGGTGTAATAATACCAATCACACCCATAGGTTGATATTGTACCCAACCTTTTGCAGGCTGATGTAATACACTAATATGGCGTTTTGATGGTTTCATCCACGCAGTTAGATGTTTACTGTAATACTTAATTTGCTCCAAACTGGTGAGTAGCTCACCAATTTTTGTTTCCATAACTGCACGATTGCCATAATCAAGGTTAATTGCTTCGGCAATCTGATCTTGATATTTTACCAAGACTCTTTTAAGACGAGCTAAACGATCAATACGCTCTTTAGCAGTGGGTACCGGATGGCGTAGGTAAGCCAGCTTTTGTTGTTCAAGCAAATCATGTAAATGCTTAACATCATAAGGAAGCTGAGTCTCTGGATTTGTTTTTGTTTGACTGTTCATCGGTACTTACCAAATATATTGATATACTTATTTTTTAGAGTAAATACTCTAAATAGTCAAGTCAGTTTATGTGTTCAAGTCTTAACCATGTGAATTATTAAAGGTTATTAAAATGTCTCAACCTAAAGCTCTGAAGACAAAGGACCGGATTTTACAAATCAGTTTGCAGCTTTTTAATGAGCGAGGTGAACGGTCGGTTACAACCAATCATATTGCTGCGGAGTTAGGTATTAGTCCTGGAAATTTGTATTATCATTTTCGGAATAAGCATGAAATCATTAAGGAATTAATGTACCAATATCAGGTTGAGACTCTGGACATGCTTTCTTTACCTGAAGACAGACCACTAACGACCAATGATAAAATCAACTATTTTCAAGTGTTAAGTGGTCAACTCTGGAGTTACCGTTTTATTCATCGTGATGTTTATCATTTAGTTGAAAGTAACGAAGACTTTAAAAAGATTTATCCGCGTTTTGCGGGGCAGGTAATGCAGCAAGGTCAAAAAATTTATCAAGCCTTTGTCGATGCTGGTCTTATGAAAATGACACCATCTGAAATTGAAGCGCTCATTATTAATTTATGGATTGTATTAACAAACTGGACAAACTTTTTATATATGTCTGGTCATATCAGTGACAATAACCATTTAGAAGAAAAATGGGTTTGGCAAGCTTTACGTCAAATGGTTTTCCTTGAAGGTCCTTATCTTATGGGAGAAAGTCGAGAGACTTACGAGCAGTTGCTTGAGTCATTAGGGCCTTCTGATCTATTTGCCAGCTTGTCGTCCTTAAAAGATGAATAGTTGTGCTTGCTTATTTAGAGCGCTAGAATACTCGGCTTATTAAAAATTTGACTCAATTAAGTGATATTAACCAAATGAATATGACCACTGCCAATACAGCCCGTTTACTGATTACTTGTGAAGACAAGCCTGGGATCGTACAGGCTGTATCGAGCTTTTTGTACCATCAGGGTGCAAACATTACCGCGCTTGATCAGTATGCGACGGAAGCTCAGGGCGGACGTTATTTCATGCGTGTGGAATTTGAACTTGATCATTTACAGTCACGTAAAGACGCATTAATTCAAACATTTGCTGCGAACGTTGCTGAGCGTTATAGCATGCAATGGCGCCTTGCTTTCGTAAACGATATTAAAAAGGTTGGTATTTTAGTTTCTAAAGTCGACCATGCTTTACTTGAATTATTGTGGCGTCATGCGCGTGGGTCGTTACCTTGTGAAATTACGCATGTGATTTCAAACCATGAAGACTTACGTGAATCTGTTGAGAACTTTGGTATTCCATTTACAGTAATCAAAGTCACTAAAGACAATAAAGCTGAAGCTTATGCGCAAATTGATGAAATGATGCAAGGCAATGATTTATTGGTTCTTGCACGTTACATGCAAATTCTAAGCGAAGATTTTGTTGCGAAATGGGAAATGAAAATCATCAATATTCATCACTCTTTCTTGCCAGCTTTTGTGGGTGCTAATCCATATAAGCAAGCTTATGAAAAAGGTGTGAAGTTGATTGGTGCGACAGCTCACTATGTGACTGCTGACCTAGACCAAGGCCCAATCATTGAGCAAGATGTTGAGCGTGTAAGCCACGACTATAATGTTGAGCAATTACGTGAGCTAGGTGAAGACGTAGAGCGTAATGTGTTGGCTCGCGCAGTAAAATGGCATTTGGAAGACCGTATTATTGTAGATGGTAATAAGACTGTTGTTTTTTAAATAACGCTTATTTTTAAAAGCACGCTTCTTGCGTGTTTTTTTATATCAAAAATATTATTGAAATGATATAACGTAACAAATTTAAGTAGATGTATGTTAGGATTTGGTCTATTCACAGTGAAATTAGTCTAACTATATAAGTGAGAGTAAATACATTGTGAATAAGAGATTCCATTTCATGTAACTATGGGAAAACAAAAGTAAAGACACTCAACTGATACAAATGAGCGATCTTGAGCAAATGTTTTTCTCAAAAAATAGTTGCAAATGAAAACACTTCTCATTTATTATTGTGGCACTTTATTGTTCTATCCGATGTTTGAAATCGTTTCTGTAAATAGAAGTCTGAAATCATCATCCATTAGGTAATTAGATTCTTATGAGTCAATCTTCCGCAGCCTTAAACTCTCCCAATCCGATGAAAAAGAAAGTCATCACGGCACTAATTGCGGTTGCAATTGGTCATATCGGGGTTTTATGGGCAGTTAGCCATATTAAGCCTGCTGAATTAAAGCCAATCGATAAGAAGCCTTTACAGGTACGTTTCGTAAAAATTCAAGAGCAACCAAAACCACTACCTCCTAAACCAAAGGAACCGCCTAAAAAGCCGGAACCTAAAAAAGAGGTAAAAGAAGTTAAAGTTGTTGAAAAGCCTGTGACACCACCGAAAAAAGTGGAAAAAATTCAACAGGTGAAAAAAGCTGAAACACCAAAAGAAACAGTAAAGACAGAACCTAAAGTTGAAACTAAAGTGGTGACTACGACGACAACTGTTACTGAAAAAGTCGTAGAAAAACCGAAGCCAGTGGTACAAGAAGCGCCTAAAGCTCAACCTGCTCCAGATCCATCACCAAAACGAGTTTCAATTGGTGGCTCGGGGGTACAGTGGAGTCGTTCACCACGTTTAACAGTTTCTCCAAAAGATTTACAAGGCGAAGCACGTTCTGTTGTTGTACTCATTGAAGCCGATGAAAAAGGCAAAATTATTAATGTACGAGTGACTAGAAGTAGTGGTATTTCAAGTCTAGACGACAAAGTTGTCCGTGCTGTTCGCGGTGCGAAATTTAAACCTTATATGGAAAATGGTGTTGCTTATCCAATTAGAGCAGAGCAACCCTTTGATTTAACCCCTTAAATGAATTTGAGTCCCAACGGCTAACCTTAATCAGGAGTTCAATATGAACTTTTCAATCTATTGGCAACATGCAGATGCAGTGAGTAAAACCCTGTATTTCATCTTATTGGCAATGTCGATTGCTACCTGGACAGTTTTCATCTTACGTTTGATGGGGACTCGCCAGTTAAAACAACAAGCTTATGCTCAACTTTCTCAGGCTATCTCTTCGCTAAAAGCAAAGTTACAACCTTTGAGTTTTGAACAGCGTAAAGCGGTTGCAGAGCAGGCATTACTTCGTCAGATTTCTGCTGAAAAAGCCAATGCTGATAAAGGTATTTCGGTTTTAGGAACGATTGCTTCAATTGCACCATTCGTAGGTTTGTTTGGTACGGTATGGGGTATTTTCCATGCGCTGGTTGCGGTAGGTAAAAGCGGACAAGCAGGTTTGGCTCAAGTGGCTACACCAGTAGGTGAAGCACTTATTATGACGGGTCTTGGTCTGGCAGTTGCGATTCCTGCGGTATTGGCTTACAACATCTGTGTACGTGCAAATCGTGGTCTTGCTCATGACTTACAAGATCAAGCGCATAGCTTGTTAATTGACACGATGTTGCAGCAAGACTCAACTGTAAAGTCTGACGTTAAAACTGCACAGCAAAGTTACGTTGGAGGTCAAGCTTAATGGCTTTTCAATTGGGTGAAGACCACGATAGTGGCATGAATGAGATGAACCTCATTCCGCTAATCGACATTATGTTGGTGTTAATGATCATCTTTTTGGTCACAGCAACAGTTGCCAACCCATCGATTCCATTAACGCTTCCTAAAACAACTGCTGAAATTATTGATCCACCACCAAAAGCAATTACGATTAGTATCAATGCAAATGGTGAAGTGGCTTGGGATACTCAAGTAATTAGCCTAGATGAGCTTCAAAAACGTTTTCAAGAAGCGGGTCAAGGTAATGTTAAACCAACAGTTCAACTTCGTGCTGATAAAGAGTCGAAGTACGATACTGTTGCACAGGTAATGTCTCGCGCCAGTGAAGCCGGACTGAGCGATATTGCCTTTGTCAGTGAAAACTAAAATTTAGTTTACTCAATAAAAAAGCAACCAATCTGGTTGCTTTTTTATTGTTCTGATTTATTGATCTTTCATCAGATGCTGGAATTTACTATATAGCTTAAGCAGCTTAGGTGGAATCGCAAAGTTGCAATAACCTTGTGAAGGATTCTTTGCATAGTAGTTCTGATGATATTCTTCTGCCGGGTAGAAGGTCGGGACAGGAGATAGCTCAGTCACAATATCAAGATCATCATTTTTTAGAGTCTGAATCGCGTGTTCCGCTGCCTGCTTTTGCTCTTCATTATAATAGTAAATAACAGAGCGGTATTGTGTGCCGATATCATTACCTTGGCGATTTAAAGTTGTTGGATCATGAGTCGCAAAGAACACGTCGAGTAACTGTGAGTAAGTTACTTGCTCTTCATCAAAGTCGACTAAGATCACCTCAGCATGCTGGGTGTCTCCTTGACATACTTCTTCGTAGGTAGGATTAGTTGTGTGCCCACCTGCATAACCACTAGTTACTTTTTCTACACCGCGTATTTGTAAAAATACAGCTTCGACGCACCAAAAACAGCCACCGCCAAATAATGCCTGTTGCATTGTTTTTCCCTCTATTTCCTGCCTATTACAATAGGGTTTATGTATTTAAAATACAAAGTAAAGCATGTATAAAAAAGTAAAGAAAAGTGCATTACTTATTTCATTTAGCTTTAGGTAAACCTTGTCGAACGATTTGAGAGAAGTGTTGACTACTCTGATCTGAAAGCTGTTCAAAATTTTCAGTACGTGGATTGATATGCGCAATTTGATACCACTGTTTTAAACTGATATTTTGATTGAGTGCTTTAAGATCATATAAATAATTAGGTAAGTAACCTGAAGCGATTAAGCGATAATCTTTAGGAAGTTCATAGGGGTTAATCGCTTGAACCATATCAAAGATTAAAGTTGTACAGTTACTCGTAAGCGTGTTGTACCACTTCGGTTCTGCACGTAGCTCATCCGATTTCTTAAGATATTCTAAAAATAGCGCTTTTTGCTCGCTACGTGGCATATTGACTGGGAAATTATAAACTTGCTCTTTACGGATGTTGCTACGCGTATAGACAATATCTTTTTCATCAGAAGCAATTAAGCTAAGTTCATATTTTCTAAAAAAACCACCAATTGCTGAAAACTCTTCAGTTTTTTCTTTGCGAATCTCTATTGAGAAGACCAAAGGTTGCTGATTCTTAAATTCGAAGCTCACCAGTGTGTGAGCAATTTGTGGTCCCATCCAGTAAGAGGCAATGATGTTTATGCCATTTAATTGCTTAAGATCAAATGTTCGGGTTTCCCATCGCACATCATAAGTTCCATCAGGATGCCAGTTGAAGTTACGAACATTGTGTAAAGTGATTACATCGCCGTGCTTTTCATAGCTCAGCATATTGGCAACTTCTGGGTTCCAGTCGCGATGTTGACGTGCAGTAATGGAAAAATACCAAACAAGAGAGCAGGCAAACGCTAGAAGATAAATCAGGATATCGGTACGGCGGCTAATAATATGACCTTCAACATATAAGCCCGCCATACTCAGTGCAAAAGCAATCCAGATACCGATGAGTATGCGGCTGCCTAACCATCCAAAAGGTTGTTGAACCCAGAGTGCTAGACATACCCAAATACTAGAGAACACAATAAACAGCGTGAATAGACTATGTAGAAGTCCAAAAAGTAGAGCAATAATAAATTCACGTGTTCCGATATTGTGCATAGGTATCCATAAAATTATTTTTTATAAGTGGCAAATTCGAATGAAGTTCCTGATTTTTCATCAACTTGCTGTTCACTTGCACTTTTATGAAATTCACTCGGTATTGTTGGATAATGTGCATCACCTTGCACATCTAAGTCAACATGAGTGAGTTCAAGACGGTCTGCAATTGATAAAGTTTGCTTGAATATCTCACCGCCACCAATGATGAACAATGCTTGTTTTTCAGTATTTTTTACATCTTCTAAAGCTGCGTTTAAAGCATCTTCAATTGAGTATGCAACTTTAACACCGTCAAATTGCCAGTTAATGTCACGGGTAATTACCCAGTTCACACGGTTTGGTAGAGCACGGCCCATAGACTCAAGTGTTTTGCGGCCCATGATGACCACACCGCCTTGGGTGATTTCTTTAAAGTGTTTTAAGTCGGCAGAAATATGCCATGGCAACGCATTGCCTTTACCAATACAGTGATTCTTGTCCATTGCCACAACGTGGACAACTTCTACATTTTGCCATGCCATAATCTTTATTCTCTAAACCGTAATCTAATGAAATTTAAGCCGTCGTTATACTGCAACTGGTGCTTTAATTGCAGGATGTGATTCATAACCTACAATTTCAATATCTTCAAATTTGAAATCAAACAAATCAGTTATTTCTGGGTTTAGTTTCAATTGGCACAGTGGGAAAGGCTTACGTGTCAATTGAAGTTTAGCTTGTTCAAAATGGTTAGCATAAAGATGCGTATCACCACCAGTCCAGACAAAATCACCAACACCTAAACCACATACTTGAGCAATCATATGGGTGAGTAGAGCATAACTCGCGATGTTAAAAGGTACGCCTAAGAACACATCGGCACTACGTTGATAAAGCTGGCATGACAACTTGTTGTCTTGTACAAAAAATTGGAAAAGCGTATGGCAAGGTGGTAATGCAACTTGTCCAGCTTCATTTGGGTTCCAGCCAGAAACAATTAAACGGCGTGAATTTGGGTTGGTTTTAATTTCATTAATTAACCATTTAATCTGGTCAAAACCATCTTGGTTATAAGTACCATCCGCCTTTTTTGTTGCACCGAAATTACGCCATTGATGACCATAAACAGGCCCAAGCTCATGTTCTGGGCGGCCAAAACGAGCAGTTTGTTCTGCTGTTGCCCATTCATCCCAAATTGAAACTTTATTGTCTTTTAGATATTGGACGTTGGTGTCGCCTTTTAAAAACCAAAGTAACTCAATCACGATAGAACGGAAATGAACTTTTTTTGTGGTGAGTAAAGGAAAACCTTTAGAGAGATCAAAACGCATTTGATGACCAAATACAGAACGGGTTCCTGTGCCTGTACGGTCGCCTTTGTCACCGCCATTATCAAGGATATGTTGTAGTAGGTCTAAATATGCACGCATAACACTCTCGAGTTCGGATTAATTCCATCAAATAAAAGGGGAGATGGTTTATGGATCGATAAACCGTGGAAGATAATAGCATGGTTTAATGATACGTAGGAAAGCGCGCCATAGTTTGCAATCAAAATCGTTTCGCACGATTTTGATAAATTGAAACAAGAAAAAAGCCAACCAGTACAAAACCTAGAGCTTGTATCGTTGCGATCCAATTGTGTTGAGGTGGCAGCACCCACATCACGATAGCAACAATAATGAGAGGATAAATTTTAAGTAGCAACTGAAAGTTAGATTTATGTGAGCTACGAACTGAAATTTTTGTTTTTAAATATTGTCCGAAGTGAAGTCCAAAACCTAACACAAGACTCAGAATAGTGTAGGTCGGCGATAAGGGCTGAGCTTGATTGGCTGCATAAATTGCAACACAAACTACAATAATAAAGATAAGTTTGATGTGGCGCGGAGCGTTGTACCAATAAGCCAACATATATCAAGCCTATTTATTAAAAAGTGATTGAGGTGAAAAGATAAAAGCTGCAAGTGCCATAAAAGCAATTCCTTGAACACCCCAGACCAGCAAGTTCGGCATTGTTTTAACAAAAATAAGTGCAAATAACAGTGCGATAGGGATCCAAGTCAGCAGGCGGTAAAGCAAGCCAGTCGGATTTTTTTGAGCAAAATGTAATTTAAAATAGCGGCAGATTAAAAAGATAACACCTGTTCCAGTAAACATGAGAATCGTATCTAAAGGCAAAGGTTGGTATTGATATAGTCCAATACAAATAGCCAAAGTAATAATTAAAATCACTAATTTTTTAAATGTCGGGACTTGTGTGTCAAACCAGAATTCCAGCATGGCATATCTTCATTTTTGGGAGAGTAAAACTGTAGCATAAAAAAGAAAAGAGGAGCCGAAACTCCTCTGATTTATCATATTAACTGTTCTTTTGTGGACCCCAGTCATAAATTTTCTTTTGATAGGCATACCACATCATCCAAAGGCCAATCAGCAACATTGGAACGGTGAGGATTTGTCCTTTAGTCATCCAGCCAAATAGAATAAAACCTTGGTCCGCATCGGGTTGACGGAAGAATTCCATCACAAAGCGTGCAACGCCATAACCCATTAAGAATAAAGCAGAAACTGCCATACGTGGACGTGGTTTTGAACTAAACCACCACAAGATAATAAATAGGATTAAGCCTTCACAGATTGCTTGATAAATTTGTGATGGATGGCGTACCAGTTGTAATGGATCAGTTGGGAAGATCATACCAAATGGGTAATTAGGATCAGTTACCGCACGGCCGTATAACTCTCCGCCAATGAAGTTACCAAAGCGTCCAAACATCAGGCCAGTTGGTACACATGGCGCAATAAAGTCGAGCGTTTGGAACCATGTTTTTTGGTACTTTTTACACCAAAATAACATCGCAATCATGACGCCTAAAAAGCCGCCGTGGAAACTCATACCACCTGTCCAGACTTGAAAGAGCCAAATCGGGTTTTCAAGGAATTTATCAAACTCATAGAAAAGGACATAGCCGACACGACCGCCCAGAACGACACCTAAGGCACCATAAAACACCAGATCGGAAACCATGTCCGATGTCCAGCCATCACGCTGTTTGGCACGGTAGGAAGCAAGCCCCCAAGCACATAAAAATGCCAATAAATACATGAGTCCATACCAATGAACTTGAAGAGGTCCTAGATGTATTGCGACCGGATCGATATTAGGATAGGTCAGCATTGCTGCTCCTTGATCTTACGTTTTGACAGATTGTAGCGGAATGATGTGAAAAATGTTGTACATTCAATGTGTAAAGATAGGGAATAAGAAAAGATGTGTATTGTCGCTTTAGCATGGCATGTTCTGGATGATATGCCCTTGTGTCTTATGTCAAATCGGGATGAGTTCTATCATCGACCAACCGCATTATTGCATCAATGGGATCATACGCCGATTATTGCAGGGCAAGACTTACAGTCGGGCGGTACTTGGATGGGAATAACACCTCAAGGTCGATGGGCTGTGTTAACCAATTTTCGTGATGGACGAGATCAAAAGTCATATGAAACTTCTCGGGGCCATTTGGTTCAGGCTTTTTTAGAGTCTGATTTATTGCCGATTCGATTTGCTCAAGAATTAGAACAGCAGCAACAGAATTTTGCTGGCTTTAACTTGTTTATGGGAAATGCGGATCAAGCGGTTTATATGAGTAACCGTGGTGAAGCTCCACAAGTATTGGCTAACGGTGTGTATGTGGTTTCGAATGGCTTGATGTCTGAACATTGGGAGAAAACTAAACATTTACGAACACGCTTTACCCAAGAGTTCTTGCCTATGCTTCAGCATCAGACAGAAGAGTTAACTTTACAGCACGCGGCGTGGGATATTCTTGAAGATGAGCGTAAAGTTACGACAGCATTACTACCCAATACAGGCATCCAGCCAGAAATGGAAGAGTTGTTATCTTCAACCTTTATTCAAAGTCCTGTGTATGGAACACGTTGCTCAAACTTTCTAAGAATGACCAATAATGAATGGCTTTGGTTGGAAAAGACCCAACAAGGCGAGCATAGTGGACAAATTGTGCAGCAGCAGGTTCTCTTAAATCGATGATAATAAAAATGCCGATCAATTGATCGGCATTTTTAATTACTTAAGAATTAACCCGCGATCACACCGCCATCTTTACGGGTAATCACCACAGTTGCTGAACGTGGACGTGCAGTTTTATTGTTAGGATCTTTTTGAGTTGCAGGCCAGTTACTGTCTGGTGTTGCGTAACTTTTCGAGTCTTCACCAGGATGTTGAACATTAATAAAGATTGCTTTGTGGTCAGGTGTCATGGCAATGCCTGTAATTTCACATTGCTTTGGTCCAACCAAGAAACGGCGTAGTGTTGAATCTGTAACTTTAGCACCGACTAGCGTTTGTTGGCCATTTGACGTAGTTGCAGTACCACCATCGCCAATTTGACCAGGTAGTGCAGCAAGCATCATACAGTTAGTAACATCGGTGTAAGCACCATCATCTGTTTGAATCCAAAGTACACCACGTGGGTCAAACCACATCCCGTCTGGAGATGACAAATCATTATTGTCGGTTAGGCCAGATAAGTTGATGTTTGAAGCCATTGATGCTTCTGCACCAAACAGATAAATATCCCACTTGAAGGTTTCGGCAGCGGTTTTGTCATCAGTTTCTTTAAAACGGATAATGTGACCGTTAACGTTACCCTTTTGCTCTTTAGTGCCGTTGTAGAGGTCTGTGTAGTTACGTGGATTTGCAGCATCGGTCGCGTAATCTTTACCACGATTTGAGTTGTTGGTTAGAGTGACATAGACTTCGCCATTTACTGGATTGACTGTACACCATTCTGGACGGTCCATTTTGGTAGCACCGACTGCATCACCCGCTAAACGTGCAAATGTGACAACGTCCGCTTGAGATTTAAATGGGTAAGTGGTGTTGGTTTCATTTAAGCCATTTTTGCCATAAGCAAGTTCAATCCATTGACCTGTACCATCGTTATTAAATTTGGCAACATACAATTTGCCCGCGTTCATATATTTGTCGCCAGCTGTATAGCCACGATTTACATCTTTGGCATCCCACACTGCGGTAGAGACAAACTTATAGATGTACTCACCGCGAGAATCATCACCCATATAAAACGCTAATGGCTGACCTACTACAGCACGGCAAGCACTGTCTTCATGAGCAAAACGGCCTAATGAGGTACGTTTAACTGGATTTTGACGTCCATCAAATGGATCAATCTCAACCATCCACCCGAATGTATTTGGACCGTTACGATAATCTTGGGTAGCTTGTGCAGTTTTTACATCAGCATTCCAGCGATCATATAAGTCTTGTGACTCTACTTGACCAATTGCTGTTTCCCAGCCGTAGCGTGAACTTGTGCCTAAATAAATTTGGCGCCCTTGTTCATCAACGTTAGGGATGAACTCACCATTTTTATCTTTTAAGTAAATGATATTGCCATCTTTATCTTTTTTAGGAGCACCTTTTTCATCTTTCTCATACAAATAAGGTTCATCTTTTTTAACACCTAAACCATAACGTTTTAATGCAATTTTTTCTGCATCTGTACGTGCATATTCATCACTACCTGAACGTTGGAAATAACCAATAAAGTTTTCTTCAGTAGTTAAGTATGTGCCCCAAGGCGTATAACCGTTACCGCAGTTATTATGAGTGCCACGAGTTTGACGACCAGCTGGTGAGAAGCGAGTTGCAAGCAGGCTTGAATCCGCTGCAGCACCCGCAAACTCCATAACTGTAGAAGCTGTAATACGACGATTAAAAATAGAGTTTTTATCAATTGTTACTTTTTGAGTTGCTGCATCTTTTTTGATGTGAACAATAGATACGCCATGTGCATTAGTTTCACGGATGACTTCATCTTCAGGGCGGCGTCCATCAACTTTTGTTGGGCCTTTGGGGTGAAGGAATGTTTGGTTGATATATTCGTGATTCATCACCAATAAACCTTCAGCTGAAACACTTTCATCAAAGTTTTTTGTTGAAGCATTTAAACCAAAGAAATGCATGCCGTCATGACAGTCGCCAGAGCGAAACTGGAAGCTTGGGCCTGATGGAATATTATTGTCATCCCAATCTCCAACTCTTGGGTTGATTGAATCACCTAAAGCATAAATGACATTCGCTTCATAACCTTCAGGTACAGTCACAATATCGTTATGGTTTTTCGCAACTGCGGTAAAAGTTAATTTTTCTGGTTTTTTATTTGGATCTACTGGTGTGGTCCCACCGTTGTTTGAACCTGAGTCATCATTACTATCATTACAGCCTGTTAAAGTAGAGGCTAAAGTTAGTGCTACCGCACCGCTTGCTGCTTTAGTAATTAAACTACGGCGACTTACATGTTGTTCTAAAATGTCACGAAAGTGGATATTGTCAGAAGTATTATTGTCCAGTTCTTGATCTTCATGATATGGCGTCAGCTCTGTCATGGGAAATTCCTAAGTAAATAAAGAGATTGTTCTAAAAGTCTTCATGAGCTTAGTTTGTGAATGTGACGAGGCTTTGACGTTTTGATGATAAGTTAATGAAATGTTCTGTAATTTTTTATTTCACTTCTATAAAAAGTGAAAGTTGACTGTAAAAAATTAAAGCTGACCTTGGCCAGCTTTAATACTTAAAGATGTTATGAAAAATTATTTGGTTGTGACAGAAGGGGCAATTGGGTCTGCTGTAATATAGCCCACGTTTGCGCTATAACCATTATTATAATTTTGGTTAATTAATGCTTTTACATCATCAGGTACACTGCTGCTATCGCCTGGGTGCTGGAAGTTGCTCATGATGTAAGTCCAGCCATTAATTGAATCTACAGCATGTAAGCCTGTTGACTCTGCACCTGCTGGTGTAGAAAGCAGTCGTGTTAACTCTTTAGTATCTACATTGTATGCCCACAAGAAGTTATTCACGTGGTTACCTGAGTCTTCACCAATAAATAATGTACGTAAAGTTTCAGAAAATTTTAAGTTGTCTGGGCTAGCAATTTTGTCTGGGTTAGCTGTATTACCTAAGCTATCCTTAGTAATGTCTTCACCCATTAACAACATATATGAGTAAAGAGGAACCCATTCGCTATTGATTGCGCTGCCTTCATTATCTGTAAAGCTATTACCTAACTTGTGCGCAAGCACGCCACCAGCAGTAATCTTTTTAGAGAACCCTACATTATGTTCTGCAACATAACCTTTACCGCCAACAACCATTGAATCTTGAATATTAGCTAAAGCAGAGTACGCAATTTTATCTTTAATATTTACGTTAGTACCTTCCATCTTGGTGAACGCCATACTTGCACCTTTTAACGCTGCATAGCGATGTGTTTCCAAGAAAGCGGCTGCTTTTTCCATGCCTGGTTTAAGTTTTACCCAGAGCTGTTTCTTTGCCAAAGTGATTTCAGTGTAACTCGCATCATTTGGATTGGTTGTTAAACTTTCCATGATGTCAGTTGATTTAATTCCACCAGCAACTAAATCTTCAATTTCTTTACTTGTCGCGTGACCAAGTTTGATCCATTGAATGCTGGCTTGCGATGTTTCAGTTAGCGTATTGATGTATTTAGCAACATAGAGCGTACCTGCCGATAAATCTTTTTCTTTATCAGCAACGAACATGAAGAAACCACCATTTGTGTAGTCATCACCCATGAGCGCTGTACGGTTGTCTGGCATAACATGAATAAGTTCATGAGAAATACGGCCTAAACAATAATGCTTTTTAATGCTACCCGTACCATCTAGGTTAACCGTTACTTCTGGCAAATGACCATAGTTATATGGATTTGCTTTAGTTTCATCACCAAAGAAGTATTTCCCAAGATATTTTGGATCTGTACCACCAATGCCTTGATTGAATGCATCAGGCTCATATTCTTCACTCGATAAGTGAGTGTTCCAAGGCGATAAGCTCGCACCACAAGTGATCCATAAGCCGTGGACAGGGGCAGTATCAACATTGAAGTATTTTTTAAGCTCTAAGTGACCTGTTTTCGGGTCTTGATCTAAAGTCAAAATTGCGATTGGAGATGGTAGTTGACCGTAAGTGTCACCGCCTGCTTGGTCTTTAGAGTTATATTCAAATTGAACAACGTGGAACACAGGGTTTGCTACGCCTTCAACTTTTGCACCTTCTAATTGAATTAAAGACGAACCATCTGGACAGTCAGAAAAGAACTGACGCTCTTTACCAGCAACCGACTTATCCATAATTGGATTGCCATTAACATCAAAATAACCACCCGCGATAATAGTTCCACCCCCATGCTTTGGTACGCTATCACCTGTTTTAAAGAAGGGTTTATAAGCAAGTTGGTATTCAGTACTGGTTGAGTTTTCCCAGTCAATTTTTAATTTAGAATTCACTAAAGTTGTTGCGCGGTCTGCTGCAGTCGTAGGCGCAGACATTGCTGTGAATTTTGCATTTTTTAATTTACTTGGTTGCGGTGTTGGTGTGATTACAGAACTATCATCACTATCATTACAACCTGCTAACGTTGCTGCCGTAGCCATCGCACCTAATGGAAGGAAAGGAATCCCCGAAAACCATTTTAAAACTTCGCGACGTGTTGGGTGGTTAGAAGCAGTTGTCATAATAAATCCGTAAATTTTGTGGGTATATTTGTTGAGTTGATTCTATGGATTGAAAATGACACTTTTCTTACATTTTTAAGTCACTTTGAAGACAGTTTATTGCTTTGTAGATTAAAAAGTGCTCTACATAAAAAAGCCTGAACTTCGAGGTTCAGGCTTTTTCTTAAAAACTATTTTATTCGGCAGAATGAGTTTTTCTTTTCTCAAGAATTTTACCGAAGAGCAGACCAAGCTCGAAAAGCAACCACATAGGAATTGCTAACATCACCATTGAAATAGCGTCTGGTGGGGTAATAAACATTGCAACGAAAAAGCATCCTACAATAATAAAACGTCTTTTTTCAGCAAGACTTTTTGTATTTACTACACCAATTAAAATAAGCAAGAGAGTCGCGATTGGAATTTCAAAAGTTAGTCCAAACACTAAAAATAACTTTAAGCAGAAGCTTAGATAGCTATTAATATCGGTCATCGGTGCAACGGTTTCAGGCGATACACTAATAAAGAAATGCAAAATTGCCGGAAGGGTAATGTAATATGCAAAAGCAACGCCCGCATAAAACAAGACAATACTACCGATGAGTAATGGCAGGGCTAAATGGCGTTCTTTTTGATATAGCGCCGGACGAACAAATGACCATATTTCATAAAGAATAAATGGCATTGCCAGTACAAGCGCGACAAATAAATTGAGTTTAAAAGGCGCCATAAATGTTGCAGTGACATCGGTTGCAATCATTGAGGAGGAGGTCGGGAGTTGCAGCCTTAAAGGTTCGGATAATAATTGGTAAGTATTATTTCTAAAGGGTAATAAGCAAAAGAATAAAAATAAGGTTACCCCGACAATTCTAAATAAATGGCGTCTTAAAACAACCAAATGGCTCATGATTGGCATTTGGTCTAAATTTTCCTGACTATTTACAGTGGTTGAAGGCAGTTGGTTCATACGGCAATCTTCAATTTAACAGGTGATGTCTCTGAAATATCAGTTGATGATGTGAAAGGCACAAATTTTCCCACATATGGAACTTTATAATGGCCTGATATAGGAAGACATATCCGAATAGGTTGAGGCATCTTTTTAACTGCCTCAGTCTTATCTATATTTTCAGCAATATTTTGTTTTTGGATTTCTTCAAGTTGTTGTTGAACTTTTCTTTCTAGTGCTTCAATGCGGTTGAGCTCTTCTTGCATTTCTTTTCGAAACTCAGAAAGACGTAACTCTTGATCAATCTCATTTTGCAAATTGGTAATATAACGTTTTAAGCGAACATACCAGCGACCAGCAAAGCGTGCAGCTTCCGGTAGTTTATCTGGACCTAAAACTAAAATTGCAATAATTGCAAAGCAGAGTAGCTCTGTCATTCCTACATCAAGCATGGTCGAAAACCTTTAGCTTTTTACTGATGTGCTGTCAGGAGTTTTGACTTGGGCATCAATTGTACGTGGCGTATTAAGCGTTGCAGTTTCGTCTTCTTCACGAACTGATTTTTTAAAGTCTTTTACTGCACCACCAACATCTTTACCGATATTTTTTAATTTAGATGTACCGAATAATAAAATAACGACAATTGCAAAAATAACGACATGCCATATAGATAAACCAGCCATGATCTTATACCTCTTTTCAGTTTGCTTTATATCAACAGGTTGCCATGACAGGAATGTGACACTTATGTGTCATTTTTAAGACAGTGAATAAGGGCTAAAACCTAAAAAGTTAATTTTCATAGAGAAATTATTTAATTATTTAATTTATAGGCAGGCTGATATCGGGCGCTTAAATTACTTGAAATGGAAAGCACATTTCACTTTGAAAAGGTGTAGCATAACAAGCTGTTTTTAATGAGCAAGAGGAGAGAGCGTGGCGCTACTACTGCCTGTATTGGCATTTATCACAGGACTTTTACTTGCTCAGACTTCCCTTGCCGAAACCATAAAACCTATTCTTTCAGCTTGGCTTGCTCGCTTACTGATTCCGGTTGTGATTATTTACAACATGGTATTTTATCAGCCGGGTAGTTTGAGTTTGATGCTCTTTAGCTTCGGTTCAGCATTTCTTATTTTCTTTGCATATTTAGCTTTATTTAAAGACAGATTATTAGCGCTTTGCGTGAGTTATACCAACATGGGCTGGCTCGGTTTTCCTTTTGCCATGGCTTTATTTGGCCCTGATGCTACGGCTCCAATTGTTGCGCTATATATTGGGATGTCTCTTTTTGGAAATGCATGGGCTGTTACGGCCGTCACCACCGCACCACAAAGTAAGCTCAGCATATTAAAAAAGGTTCTGTCATCTCCACCGTGTATTTCAATCTTTTGTGCACTTCTGTTCAGGTTATTAGGGGCTCAACATATCGAGCATCCCGCCATACATTGGGTATATGAGATTGCTAAGTTCGCAATGACTTTTGCCGGCATGTGTGTATTGGGAATGTGGTTGCGTCGTACTCGGGTACATTTAAAAGACTTAATTTATAGTACGAAAGCTCAAGCATTTAAAGTTGCCTGTGGGGTTGTACTTTGCGGCTTAACTTATAGATTTCTACCGATTCCAAATATTTCTCAGCAAATTGGAGTAATGTTTTTAATGTTCTGTTTGCCGCCAGCAGCCAATATTGTAGCACTAGAAACACATTATCAAGGAACGGGAAGATCTGCCGCTTATATCGCTTCAGGGACGATTGTGAGTTGTGTGTGTATTGCGATTTATGCTGTGTTTTTACACTTGTACGTCTAATTAATTATTTAATTCTAAGTTTCCTACACTTATTTGTGCGAAGGCGGCATGGATGCCGCCAGTTAGACTGTGGTACAAGGAAGTACCATCAGTCTAACAAAAGATTTTTGCTTACTTTTCATCTTTGAAAAGTAAGAGTTGCCTATACAAAGCCGAATACTCTCTAACGTGGTATTCAAAGGCTATATGGAAAGAAACTTTATACTAAGCTCTCTCTGAATAACTGCATCGCTTGCCCACGATGACTAATCTTATTTTTATCCTCTTTAGAAAGTTCAGCGCTAGACACTTGTAGCTCAGGCAACCAGAACAATGGGTCATAGCCGAAGCCATTTTCACCACGTGCAGCTTCTAAAATTTCGCCGTGCCAGATGCCTTGGAAAATTTGTGGTAAAGGGTCTTCAGCATGCGTCACTAAAGCAAGTACGCATACAAACATACCTTCAATTACTTCACCATTTTTACGATAGGGTAAAAGGTCATTTAATAACTTTGCATTATTTGCTGCATCGTCACCATGTTCTCCAGCATAGCGTGCTGAATAAATACCAGGTGCGCCGCCTAAGACTGGTACACAAATACCAGAGTCGTCAGCCATAGCAGGCTTACCTGAAATTTTAGAAGCATGACGCGCTTTAATAATTGCATTTTCAATAAAGCTTAAGCCGTCTTCGATTGCATCAGAAATATTAAGGCGACCTTGAGGAATAATTTCTACTGGTAACTTGAGCTGTTCAAAAAGTTTTTCAAACTCTGCGACTTTACCTTTGTTATTGCTGGCAAGAACTAAACTGCCCTGATCAAACCAATGTGGGGTAGACATAATAAAACCAAACTTTATAGCTAATATCGAACATCAGTTATGTTACGTGTTTTTTAAGAGGGGATATAGAGGTAAACAAATAGAATATAAATGAGAATATCCTAATAAACTAAAACCACCTTGTAGAGCATACAAGGTGGTTTTAGTCGAGTAAGGTTTTTTACGGATGAACCGTTATTATTGTGCTTGAATCCATTTGTCCGCACGGTCACGTGCTGTACGGATTTGTTCTTGAGTTAAGTTTGCTGCAAGAGCAGTTTTCTTACCTTCAGATAGGCTAATCACTTTATTGTCGAGCATGCCATCACGAGTTGAAAGCTCATACCACTGGTAAGCACCCACGTAGTTTTTCTTTTGCTCTTCCATCATCGCGAGGTTATAGCTTGCACGATTATCGCCATTGCTTGCTGCTTTTTCAAAGTATTTACGAGCCATAGACTCATCTTTTTTAACACCAATACCGTCGGCATACATACGGCCCACGTTCAGTTGTGCTGGTGATAAACCTTGGTCAGCTGCTGCTTTAAACCATGCGAAAGCTTGCTTCTCATCTTTTGCTACATCTTTACCATATTGGTAGTGTGTACCAAGGTAAAATTGCGCGCCTGCTTGACCAGCTTTTGCTGCTTTCTGAAGATCATTAATCCCCATTGTTGAAAAACGTGCAGCCTGACTCGCAACCGATTGTGGCTGGGCGATATAATCTGCATGAGCCTGCATACTTAGCAGTCCTGCAAATAGTGTGCTAAATAATGTCTTTTTCATAGTGCACTCACTCGATAAATAGCGACTTCACCAAACAAATTCGGAACATGTTTGCTTAACAGGCTTCCCTGCTGATTTCCATTGACGGCGAGTCGATTAATAATTTGTATCTGATTTTCAGCACATAGTGCTTCAAAATCTTTAAATGTACATAAATGAATATTGGGGGTGTTATACCACATGTATGGTAGAGCATCCGATACAGGCATCATTCCTTTTAATGCAAGAAAAGAGCGAGTCTTCCAATGCGCAAAGTTTGGAAAAGTAATAATGGCCTGTTTACCCACACGCACCATGTCTCTTAATAAAACATCGGGTGCATCTACGGCTTGCAAAGCTTGTGCCATAACCACATAGTCAAATGACTGGTCAGCAAAGCGGCTTAAGCCGAGATTCAAATCTTGTTGAATAATATTTAACCCGCGACTGACGGCAATTGCAATCTTTTCTTGATCAATTTCTAAACCATAAGCACGAATTTGATGCTTTTGGCTCATATGAGCGAGTAATTCACCGTCACCACACCCTAAATCGAGTACGCTTGAGCCGGGTTTAATCCACTTTTCTGCCAGTTGTTGATCAATACGCATTAGCTTGCCTCCAGTGATGTCGATTTTAAGTGTTCTTCACCGCCTAAGAAAGCGCGCATGGTTTTGACATACAGTGGAATAGGGAATAAGAACGAGTCATGACCTTGCTCAGCATCAATATCTAAGTAACTTACAGGTTTATGATTGGTAATAAGCGCATCTACAATTTCTTGTGAACGGCTTGGTGCAAAACGCCAGTCAGTGGTAAACGAGACAATCAAGAACTGACATTTGGTTTTGCCCATCGCTTCAGTTAATGAGTGACCGTACTCACGTGATGGGTCAAAATAATCTAAAGCTTTGGTCATGATAAGGTAGGTATTGGCATCAAAGTTACGGCTGAACTGTTCGCCTTGATAACGAAGATAGCTTTCTACCTGAAATTCGACATCAAAACCATACATAAATTTGCCAGATTTTAAATCACGGCCAAATTTTTGTTTCATGGCTTCTTCTGAAAGATAGGTGATATGACCGACCATGCGAGCCAAAATTAGTCCGCGTTTCGGGTAACTATCATTTTCTAAATAACGACCATGATGGAAATCTGGATCAGATAAGATCGACTGACGCGCAACTTCGTTAAATGCAATATTTTGTGCTGAAAGCTTTGGTGCACTGGCAATAATCACACACTTTTGTAGACGGTCAGGATAATCGACTGACCATTGTAGGGCTTGCATGCCCCCTAATGACCCACCAACCACTGCATACCAGACATTTACACCTAAACGGTCAGAAAGCATGGCCTGAGTTTTAACCCAGTCGCGCACCGTTACTAACGGAAAATCCGGTCCGTAAGGGCGATTGTCATTTTCAGGATTTGGTGAGGTCGGGCCAGTTGAGCCATTACACCCACCAATATTATTGAGCGAAACTACAAAAAACTTATTTGTATCGATTGCCTTACCCGGGCCAATACAACTATCCCACCATCCAGCTTTTTTATCATCTTCGTGGTGATAACCCGCTGCATGATGATGTCCGGAAAGAGCATGACAGATTAAAATTGCATTTGATTTATCAGCATTTAAAGTGCCGTAAGTTTCAACCATTAATTCAAAACGTGGCAAAACACGATCACATTCAAGGTGTAATGGTTCTTCAAATTGGAACTTTTGCGGAGTGACTAACCCCACTGAATCAGCTGGAAAAGACACGGGAACATTTCGCCTTTTAAATCTTTCAGGAATAAAAAGAAAGGATACCAAGCTAGGTATCCTTTCCAAAGTCTTTTTTTTAATTAAACAGCAGCGGCAACCACCTGATCTGTACTTAAAACACCTTGATCAATCAAACGGTTGGTACATGCGATAATTGCTTCAATGGATGAGGTGACTGTATTGTCATGAACACCGGCACCAAATGAACCTTTACCTGTACCTTTTACTTGAAGCTCAATTAAGGTTAATGCTTTCGCATTTGCACCTGAACTAATACTACGTTCTTCATAGTTCAATACGTCAATTGGTAATTGAAGTGCATTTAAGAACGCAGAGATTGGTCCATTACCTTCACCGCGAAGCTGTTGTGTTTCACCTTCGACATCAACATCAAGTTCGATAATCTGAGTACCGTTAATATCAGATAACTTGTAGTGTTTAACTGTGTAATGATGGTTTTTCACATCAACATAAGTGTCTTTAAATAATGTCCAGATTTCTTTGGCATTAATTTCAGTACCGTTCTCATCAGCATATTGTTGAACAACTTGGCTGAATTCGATTTGTAAACGACGCGGCAACACAACGTTGTAGTTCGATTCTAATAAGTATGCAATACCACCTTTACCAGATTGGCTGTTTACACGAATTACAGCATCATAGTCGCGGCCCAAATCTTTTGGGTCGATTGGTAAGTAAGGCATATCCCAGACTTCTTCGTTTTTCTGATACTCGAAGCCTTTTTTGATCGCATCCTGATGTGAACCAGAGAACGCAGTAAATACCAAGTCACCTGCATATGGATGACGAGGGTGTACCGGTAAACCAGTACATTCTTCAACCGTTGCAATCACTTCATTAATGTTAGAAAAATCTAACTCAGGCGCTACGCCTTGGGTGTACATGTTCAACGCAATTGCTGCAACGTCAACGTTACCTGTACGTTCACCATTACCAAACACACAACCTTCTACACGGTCAGCACCTGCCATAATTGCAAGTTCTGAGGCAGCAATACCACAGCCGCGGTCATTGTGGCAGTGAACAGAAATGATCACACCATCACGACGTGCCAAATTACGATGCATCCATTCAATTTGGTCTGCATAAACATTTGGTGTAGAAACCTCTACAGTTGCAGGTAAGTTTAAAATCACTTTATGGTCAGGACGTGCATCCCAAATTTCTGTGACGGCATCACAGACATCTTTAGCGACTTCTAATTCAGTTGCAGAGAAACACTCTGGGCTGTACTGGAAAATCCAGTCAGTTTGAGGATACTGTGCAGCATACTCTTTAACTTTTTGAGCAGCATTAATTGCTAATTGTTTTGCACCATTAACATCTACGTTCAATACCTTTTGACGGAAGGTTGGTGAGTTCGAGTTATAAATATGCACAATTGCGCGTTTCGCACCTGCCAAAGATTCAAAAGTACGTTCAATTAAATGGTCACGTGCTTGAACCAAAACTTCAATGTATACGTCATCAGGAATATGATTTTCTTCGATCAACATACGAGTAAAATCGAAGTCAATTTGTGATGCAGAAGGGAAACCGATTTCAATATGTTTAAAACCGATTTTCACAAGCATTTTGAACATTTTGAATTTTTGTTCCATATTCATCGGTTCAAAAATTGCTTGGTTACCGTCACGTAAATCGGTACTCATCCAGATTGGTGCTTTTGTAATTTCTTTATTCGGCCATTGGCGATCTGGTAAATCCACACGTTGGTACATACGGCGGTATTTTTTGCTAGGGTCGGCCAACATCATGAGAAAACTCCTTGTCTCGTAGCGCGGTTGCTCTGGATATATTTAAAAGGCAACGTCTCTACTTAATATATGGTATCTAATTCAGAAAAATTAAAGGTAATTTTGAAGTGCTGCTTTAAAAAGCAGACAAAATTTTTATACGCGCGCTTGGCGCAGCATCAGGAGTTGCAGATGATGTCTTGCTTGAGTAGGCTGGGCAAACAAGTAATTCGTTTTCATCTCTAGACCGTAGAATAATAAGTTTGATGGTTTGCGGGTAATCTTGATATTTAGATATATCACATCTAAACAATGATTACACCTCGTGCAAAATTCTTATCATAATTTTAGTTAAGTTGTTTAGAAAATAATTTTCTAATTTTGCGCTGTTTTATTTTTTATGGAAAATTATTTTCATATTTTTGCCTTTTAAAGGTAAAAAAGATTATTAAGTCTTAAAAAGGCAAAAATAAATAGTATTACAGTTCTGACCACATACGAATTAAATTATGATAAATGTTGGTGAGCTTCATGACTTCTGGGTAGTTATCGCCGTGTGATTTGCGTAGTTCTCGAATGCTCTCATCAAGATTAAATAAGAGATGGCGTTTACTATCGTCTCGAACCAGACTTTGTACCCAAAAAAAAGAAGCAAAACGAGTACCAGAGGTAATACTGCTGACTTCATGTAGGCTGGTAGAAGGGTAGAGCACCACATCACCTGCGGGCAATTTGACTTCGTGATAACCATAAGTGTCTTCAATAACGAGGTCACCACCTTCATATTCATCAGGTTCACTTAAAAATAAGGTACATGATAAATCGGTACGTAGCTGTTCAGAAGTCCCGCGGATAAGGCGAATTGAGTTATCTACATGGAAACCAAAGCTTTCATGTTCATCATAACGATTAAAAAGTGGTGGAATAATTTTATGGGGTAAGGCTGCGGCCTGAAACACAGGATTTTGCCAAATTGCTTTGATGACAATTTCACTTAAATGGTGGGTAAGTGGATCTTGTTCTGAAAGTTGTTGATTTCTTTTAACAGAAGCAGACAAGGTGCCGGCAGTCACTTTTCCACCTACCCAATTGGCTTCTTCCATGAGCTTACGAAACTCGGCAACTTGCTCTTTGCTTAAAACATTGGGGATATGATGAATCACAGCAAACACCTTTTATATAGCGACTTCATTTGTAAAAATAGCCTCGTGATGAGGCTATTTTATATGAATTTCAATTAATTCCATAAATAATTTATGGAATTTAAACTTAGTATTTAAAGTTAATCGCTAAGACAGCATTACGGCCATTACCTTCAAACGCGTAGTGAGCTGCATGTGCACTAGTGAAATAACGCTTATCAGAGATATTGTTGATGTTAAGCTGTAAGTTTACGTTTTTGTTGACGTCGTATTTAGCCATAGCATTATAAATGGTATAGGTTGGCAAATATTTCGGAGCAGTTGTATTTACGAAAACTTGATCACGATATTCAACACCAGCACCTAAAGTCAATTGAGGCATTACTCTGTAAGTAGACCATAAGGTAGCACTATTTTTCGCTACAAATGGTAATGGTTTACCTTCTTGAGCAACTGCATTGTATGCCGCTTCAGTGATTTCGCTATCTAAATAGCTATAGCCTGTAGAAACATCCCATTTGTCGGTAATTTTTCCGTTCAAACTAATCTCAAAACCGTCAACTTTACTTTTACCTGCATTAGTAGTAGTTGTCGGGTCGATTTGGATACGTGTATTTTGCTTTTCAGTACGGAAAATAGCTGCTGTTAAGTTTGCACGGTTATTAAATAGGTCCCATTTTGTACCTAATTCAAAAGTACGTGCTTCTTCAGGTTTTAAATCATTTGCACTCGCACTTGCACTACCTGAATCGCTAATAGAATCTGAACCAGTATCACCTTCAGCGAGCACACCTACCGGGTTTGCTGATGTAGCGTAGCTTAAATAAATACTACCATCTTCGGTTGGTTTGAAAACTAGACCGGCTTGGTAAGAGAAGTAATCCGTATCGCTTTCTAATTTATCGCCAGTTTTATGAGGAGTACGTCCATCTACGTCCTTATTATATTTTTTCTCAGTTTCGAACTTATCCCAACGAATACCTAAGTTAAGTAACCATTGTGGATTAAATTCAATACTATCTAAAGCATAAACCCCTACATTATGACTGCGTGTCGTAGATTGCGCTTTAATTGCTCCACGTGTGTCATAGAAGGCGCCGTTTCCTGGGTTATTTAAACTTGTACACCAGCCATTTGAAGCAGCCGCAGCCGAATTACAGTTTTGAATATTACTGTCTAAAATAGTCGATGTAGTTTCACCAGCAGCATTAGTAAAGGTATATACGCCTTGGTCAGTTTCTTGGAAGCTCCACTCAGTACCAACATTAAAAGAGTGTTTTAAGCTACCTGTATTGAATTTACCTTTTAAAGAAAGCTGGTCGCTATAAGCATCACTATCTAAGATACGGCTTAACGCACGGCGAGCGATTGTACCTCTGTAAATATTACCCTTAGAGTCATCAGCATTCGTATAAACATAATCAGATTTAGACTTGTTATAGGTTGCTACATTCGACAAAGTAAGGTTTTCATTAAAGTCGTGTTCTAACTTAAACGTACCAATGTGATTTTCTCGTTTATCGAAATCACGTGCTTTCCAGCCATAGTAGGTTCCAGCTTTTACATCAACAGGTTTACCATCACCAGGTGTTACAATAACCCCAACTGGAGGTTTTGCTGGGTTTGCATTGTTAAATGGAATACCTGCATCTGGTTCATCATTACTACGTAAATAGTAGTAGCTCAGTGTTCCACGGGTTGCTGTATCTAGCCCAAATGCAAGACTTGATGCAATACCGGCACGAGCATATTCGGCACCGTTACTTTGACCAGCTTTTTCATTTTCATGGCCCATAATCACAACACGACCAGCAATGCCATTTCCAAAGTCTTTGTTGGCATCAAGCTGGATATGACGATAATTATCAGTTCCGCCTTGAACACTGCCTTGGTATACGTCGCCTTCATGAGCAACTTTAGGGATTAAGTTAATACTTCCACCAACGCTACCACCGCCACCAAGAGCAGAAGAAGAGCCTTTAATCACTTCAACTTGTTCAATCGCAAACATATCGCGGTTTTGAGACGTTGTATTACGAACACCATCAACATAAATAGAAGACTGACCGCTATAACCACGAATATAAGGCATATCGGTAAATGGTGTACCACCTTCACCTGCACCTAAAGTAATGCCTGGCTCATAGCGTAAAGCTTCGAGAAGGGTATTAGAGTTTGTATCTTTAATTAATTTTTGAGAAAGAATAGAGACTGATTTTGGTGTGTCTTTGAGAGGAGCTACGAATTTAGCATTTGCTGATTGATCTACTTTTAATGATTCTTCTTGAGTCGCTTGAGTATGAATCGTCGGTAATTGTGAAACTGCTTCTTGTGCCATAGCTGTTGTTGCAATCATTGATAGCGATGAGGCTATTGCAGATGAAACAATTTTTTTACGTGTTCTAATCAAAGACATGACTTCAGGACTCTAAAGCTAAAAGGTTATGCGAATAATAATAATTCTTATTTATATGTACAGTTTGTGTTAATTGGATTTGCCAATTGAATTATGAAGTGAAAATGAATAATTAAATGGTGAATTGTACTTTTATGTAGCTAATCTACTGATTATTAGTCATTGTTTGTTAAAGCGATTAAAATCAAACTTTAATTGTAATTTTAGATTTATAAAGAATAGCTAAAAAATTAGTTTTACTTAAGGCTTTATGAAAAATATTTAAAGAATCATAAAATTACTGTGAAATTTCTTGGAAAAATAGCATTCACTTATAGTAAGTGATCGGTTAATTTTGTATATCTGGAAAGTTGTCATATAATACAGCACTTTTTTAAAAACTGTTCCTACTAACTAATTTTTATCGAGGAAGCCATGCAAGTAACGACTGAAGCGGTTTCGGGCGTTGCCCGTCGTTTAAATGTGTCTGTACCGACGAGCCGTATTAACGAGCAATTTGAAGCTCGTTTGAAGCGCACTGCCAAAACTGTGAAGATCAACGGCTTCCGTCCAGGTAAAGTACCTGAAAACGTTGTTCGTCGCGAATACGGTGCAAGCATTTATCAAGAAGTTGTGAATGACATCATTCGTGATAGCGTTTTTGAAGCAATTCAACAAGAAAAAATCAATGCGGTAGGTATGCCGAACATTGAGAAAGTTGAACATAAAGAAGACGCTTTAGTTTTTGAAGCAACTGTAGAAGTTTATCCAGAAGTTGCTGTACAAGCATTCGATACTTTAGAAGTTGAACGTAAATCAGCTGAAATCAAAGACGCTGACGTTGACGCTATGATCGAAAACTTGCAAAAACAACGTCAAACTTGGGCTGTAACCAAGGGCATGGCGAAAAAAGACATGCAAGTAACTTTTGACTTTGAAGGCACTATCGATGGTGAGAAGTTTGAAGGCGGTTCTGCTGAAGACTTTAAACTTGTGTTAGGTTCAGGTCGTATGATCCCTGGCTTCGAAGACGGCATCATCGGTATGAAAGCTGGTGAAGAGAAAGTAATTGACGTTACTTTCCCAGAAGATTATCAAGCTGAAAACTTGGCTGGTAAAGCAGCTCAGTTCAAAATCACTGTGAAGCAAGTTGAGAAATCAAAACTTCCAGAAATTGATGCTGAATTCTTAAAAATCTTCGGTGTAACTGAAGAAGAAGGCATTGAGAAGTTAAAAGCTGACGTTCGTAAGAATATGGAACGTGAAGTTCGCAATGGTTTACGTAACCAAGTTAAACAAGCTGCTTTTGATGCACTTGTTGCTGCGAACGAAGTTGAAGTTCCAAGTGCAATGGTTGCTCAAGAAATTGACCGTCAACGTCAACAAATGGTTCAACAGTTCACTCAACAATTTGGTGGTGCAGGCGCGCAATCTTTTGATAAGAGCATGCTTCCTGACGAATTGTTCAAAGAACAAGCAGAGCGCTCTGTTAAGCTTGGCGTATTGGTAAGCAAAGTTTTAGCTGATGCTAAACTTGAAGTTGACCAAGCTCGCGTTGATGCTTACATTGACGACATGGCTTCTTCTTATGAAGATCCAACTGAAGTGATTGAATACTTCAAAAATGATGCTCAACAACGTGCTCAAATCGAAGCCGTTGTATTAGAAGATCAAGTTGTTGATCACATCTTAGCTGGTGCTAAAGTGACTGACAAAGCTGTATCTTATGATGACTTATTGAAAGAACAACAAGCTCGCCGTATGGGCTAATCTTTTAAGAAGTCAGAAAAAGGCGCCTCGGGCGCCTTTTTTGTTTTTCTTTATGTGGTCAATTTGAGTGCGACATTAAGTACTTAGGTATAAATAATATAATATTTCAGTGCGAACCTTTTGCAATTTGAGAAATTATCCCGCATATTGTTGCCATAGGTTAAGTCACAAAAAATTTAGGAATAAATAACGTATGTATGTTCCAACAATTGAAAATGCTTTAGTTCCTGTTGTGGTTGAACAATCTTCTCGCGGCGAACGTTCTTTTGATATTTATTCACGACTTTTACGTGAGCGCGTCATTTTTCTGACAGGTGAAGTTGAAGACAATATGGCAAATTTAATCGTTGCCCAAATGTTGTTTTTAGAAGCTGAAAATCCTGATAAAGATATCCACCTTTATATCAACTCTCCAGGTGGGTCTGTGACAGCAGGTATGGCTATTTATGACACGATGCAGTTTATTAAACCTGATGTCGTGACATATTGTATGGGCCAAGCTGCTTCAATGGGTGCATTCTTATTAAATGCGGGTGCTAAAGGCAAACGTTATTGTTTAGAAAATGCCCGTGTCATGATTCATCAACCATTAGGTGGTTTCCGTGGTCAAGCATCGGATATTGAAATCCATGCGCGTGAAATTCTCTTTATTAAAGAACGTTTGAACCGCTTAATGGCAGAGCACAGTGGTCAAGACTATGAAACCGTTGCTCGTGATACTGACCGTGATAACTTTATGACAGCTCAAGCTGCTAAAGAATATGGTCTGGTTGATCAGGTGTTAAGCAAGCGTCCATAAGGACCTTCTTATATAAATAACTTGAGATGTTGAAAAAGATCTCCATTTAGTTATTTATGCAGTGCATCTTGCCCTAATATTTAAGATTCTATTTGTGGAGTGAATATGTCCGAACATCCTCAAGGACAAAAACATTGTTCATTTTGCGGTAAAACGCAGTCTGAAGTCGGGAAACTGATTGCGGGTGAGGACGCATATATTTGTAATGAATGTGTGGATGTCTGCTTAGACCTCGTACAAACCAGCCAGCAGGTTGAAGCAGGTGACTGGGCGAGTAAGGCATTGCCAAAACCACATGAAATACGTGCTGCGCTTGATCAATATGTTATTGGTCAAGATCTTGCCAAAAAGACACTTTCTGTTGCGGTTTATAACCATTATAAACGCTTGAAAGTTGGTCATAATGGCCATGTGTCTAAAGAAGTAGAAATTGCTAAAAGTAATATTCTACTGATTGGACCGACTGGTTCAGGTAAAACTTTACTTGCGCAAACATTAGCTCGCCTTTTAGATGTTCCATTTGCGATGGCAGATGCAACAACATTAACCGAAGCAGGTTATGTAGGTGAAGATGTTGAAAATATTGTACAAAAGCTTTTGCAAAAAGCAGACTACGATGTAGAAAAAGCTCAGAAGGGCATTATCTATATCGACGAAATTGACAAGATTACTCGTAAATCTGAAAACCCGTCAATTACGCGTGATGTGTCTGGTGAAGGTGTACAACAAGCATTATTAAAAATGATTGAAGGTACTGTTGCTTCGATTCCTCCTCAAGGTGGTCGTAAGCATCCACAGCAAGAGTTTATTCAAATCGATACCTCAAATATCTTATTTATTTGTGGTGGTGCATTTTCTGGTTTGGAAAAAATTGTACAACAGCGTCAAGAGAAAGGCGGCATTGGTTTTACTGCTGACGTTAAAAACAAAGATGAAACCAAAAAACTTGCGGAATTGTTCCGTCAAGTTGAGCCAACCGACTTAGTGAAATTTGGTTTAATTCCAGAGTTCATTGGTCGTTTACCAGTGATTGCGACGCTTGAAGAACTAGATGAAGAAGCTCTAATGCAAATTTTGACTGAGCCAAAAAATGCATTAACTCGTCAGTATCAATATCTTTTCACTATGGAAAATGTTGATCTGATCTTTGAAGATTCTGCATTGCGTGCTGTTGCTAAAAAAGCGCTTGAACGTAATACGGGTGCGCGTGGTCTGCGTTCTATTATGGAGAATGTACTGCTTGAAACTATGTACGATTTACCAAGTCGTACAGATGTTGGAACAGTCATCATTAACGAAGCAGTCATTAATGGTGAAGCAGAGCCTGTTTATCAAGCTGAGCGCCAGCCTAAAGAAGCTGCAACGCATGAAAGTGTGGCTAAGGCAGATTTAAAGGTTATTGATTCGAAGTCTGCATAGATTTCATTCATCTAAAAAGCATGAATTGCGCTAGTGATTCATGCTTTTTTTGTTTTCAATTTATATGGGTAGTGTTAATCTTAAAAATACAAAATACGCATAGTTTTGCGTTGTAAAAAATAAATCAAAAACAAAACGCTTTGAGGGATGCCATGCGTTATTTAATCGTATCTTTGTGCTGTGCCGGACTGTTTGTAGGCTGTCAAAGTTCATCTCATTTAGAAAAAAATCCGAGTGAATTGACCGCGACTCTACCTAAAGTTGATGTTGAAAAAGAACCTGGTTTATTAGATCAATATCATTTAGGCGGTTTTACTGTGGGAGGGTGGGTCAATCAAAAGTTAGGCCAGACATTTGTTCCAATCAAACCACAAAATGAACAAGCTGCTGTAGTTTATCTATATCGACCAGACACGAAATGGAATCGTCAGGAAATCGCAGCGATTAATCTCTTTGTGAATGGTAAGCGCATTCCGAGTCTATTACATAATCATTATTACTGGATTGAGTTACCCGCAGGAACTTATCGTCTTTCTGCAAGTCGCCCTTTACTTGGTATCCATTTCCAAGAACCAAAATATATTGATATCACTGTTGAGTCGGGAACGTCTTATTATTTGAAATATGACGAAGAAAATAAAATGGACCGAAGTGAACATACTGGTCCATTTATGTTAATGCAAGACAATATTGGACGTAGAGAGATAGCATTTACCGAGCTTAAATCTTCGAGCTACAATTTTGTGGCTGAAGATGCTTCAGGAAAAATACGCAATAAACCACAAGAATTAAAGCCAGCCAAATATGATGAAAAATCAGATGTACATCTGATTAAGCCATTTAAATTATGGAATCCTTTAACTTGGTAATGAGCTAAAAAAGATAAAGAAAAGTTAAGACTTTTCTTTATCTTTCATTAATGGAGCAATAATTTTAAGCATCTCTTCTTGCATATGATCTCGTGCTTTAGGGTCATTAAATGTTTGCTGTCCCAATTCCATCATATATTCTGAAATTTGCCCCATAATCTGTACGTTCTTACGCGTAATTGATTGGCCTTCTGGGGTTTTTAAAAATTTCAGATTAGCCTGAATTTCCTCTTCAGTATAAGTCTTAAGGTAAATATCCTGTAAGGCTTGAGTGGTTTTAGGATTGCTAATGAGCTGATTGCTCGAATCTTTTAAGAGTGAGCCTAGCTTCTTCGCGGCCTCTTTTTCTTTTGGGCCTAAAGTTTTAATACCTGTGATATTACTAACGATCTGTTCTGCTTGTTGATCATAGTAAGGTGTTAATTCATTAATTGATTCTTTAAGCAGATAATCAATCTGGCTCATTTGCATGAGTTCTTTAACTGAACTTAACTTGGCAGGAGATGCAAATAAGCTTGTGGTAATACAGCTTAGACAGAGGCTGATTGAAAGATTTTTAAGAAGAGGGCGAATAGTCATGAAATGACCTATATTCAATATATGGCGAGTGGGTGCTTTCATTAATAGCATAGATTGACGAAGTAATTGTTACAATTCTTTTCAGATTTTAAAATAAAAAAAGAATGCATAAAAAAAGCACCGAATTCGGTGCTTTTCTTCATTAGCCAGCGGCTGCATCGACTACTGGAATTTTACCAATTTTCGCTTGCCAGATTTTTGGAGCTACTGCGTGAATTGAAGTACCGTTTACATCAACTGCAACAGAAACTGGCATATCTTCAACTACGAATTTGTAGATTGCTTCCATACCTAAGTCTGCAAATGCAACAACTTCAGCTTCACGAACAGCTTTCGATACGAGGTAAGCTGCACCACCAACTGCCATTAAGTAAGTTGCTTTGTTGTCTTTGATTGCTTCAATTGCTGTAGGACCACGGTCAGCTTTACCGATCATACCGAATAGGCCAGTATGTTCTAATACTTTACGTGTGAACTTATCCATACGTGTTGCAGTTGTAGGACCAGCAGGACCAACGACCTCATCACCCACTGGATCAACTGGGCCAACGTAGTAAATAAACTTGCCTTTAAGATCAACTGGTAATTCTTCACCATTGTCGATCATTTCAACCATACGTTTGTGAGCAGCATCACGACCTGTGTACATTGTTCCGCTAAGAAGTAATGTATCACCCGGTTTCCAAGAATCCATTTCTTCTTGAGTAATGGTATCAAGGTTTACACGTTTAGACTGTGAAGAGTCCCAAGTTACTGAAGGGTAGTCTTCAAGTTTTGGTGCTTGAATATGAGCTACACCTGTACCATCAAGCTGGAAGTGAGCATGACGAGTAGCAGCACAGTTAGGAATCATACCTACTGGTTTACCAGCAGCATGACATGGGTAATCTTTGATTTTAATATCAAGAACAGTCGTTAAACCGCCTAGGCCTTGAGCACCAATACCAAGTGCGTTTACTTTTTCAAAGATTTCGATACGAAGTTCTTCGATTTTGTTCTCTGGTCCACGGCGAAGTAATTCGTCCATGTTGATTTCTTCCATGAGCGCTTCTTTAGCAAGTATCATGGCTTTTTCAGCAGTACCACCAATACCAATACCGAGCATACCAGGAGGACACCAGCCTGCACCCATAGTTGGAACAGTTTTAAGTACCCAGTCAACAATCGAGTCAGATGGGTTAAGCATCGCGAGTTTAGATTTGTTTTCTGAACCGCCACCTTTAGCAGCAACAGTAATATCTACTTTATTACCCGGTACGAGTTTGTAGTGGATTACAGCAGGGGTATTATCTTTTGTGTTTTTACGACCAAATGCAGGGTCAGCAAGTACAGATGCACGAAGAACGTTGCTGTTTTCAAGGTAACCTTGGCGAACACCTTCATTTACCGCATCGTCTAAGCTCATTGTTAAATCAAATTTAACATCTAAGCCCACTTCAAGGAAAACGTTAACAATACCAGTATCTTGGCAAATTGGACGATGACCTTCCGCACACATGCGAGAGTTAATTAGAATCTGTGCAATTGCATCCTTTGCGGCTTTGTTTTCTTCGCGATCATAAGCACGGCTCATCGCTTGGATAAAGTCTTGCGGGTGATAGTACGAAATAAACTGTAGGGCGTCCTTGATCGATGTAATCAAGTCATCTTGTTTGATAATCGTTGTCATACCAGAAAATCTCTTGAGCGGGCTGTTAGCTAGCGGGCTAAATTATATGACAAAAAGACAGCGTTGTGGGAGATTGGTTGATCTTTTGACCGAAAGTCGCATAAGAACATATTGATGTGATTTAAATACCAGAAATCGGAAAATTATTTATTTTTGAGTGATTAAAATAAAAAAACCATCTGAGCGGACATCAAATGGCGAGAGGTAGTAAAAGTTAATTATATTAATTATTTGGCAGCGGCTTGCTGTTCTGCCTGAATTGCTGTTAATGCAATCGTAAATACGATGTCATCTACCAATGCTCCACGAGACAAGTCATTGACTGGTTTGTTGAGGCCTTGCAGCATTGGTCCAACACTCACAACATTTGCAGCACGCTGTACTGCTTTGTAAGTGGTATTACCCGTATTTAAATCTGGGAAAATAAATACATTGGCACGGCCAGCAACACGTGAGTCTGGAGCCTTTTGACGTCCCACACTTTCAACGGAAGCTGCATCGTATTGAAGTGGACCATCAATCAGTAAATCAGGGCGGCGCTGCTGAGCAATTTGAGTTGCTTGCTGTACTTTCTCTACATCCGCACCTGTTCCAGAAGTGCCTGTTGAGTAGCTGATCATGGCAATACGCGGGTCAATTCCAAATGCTTTCGCTGAGTCAGCCGACTGAATTGCAATTTCAGCCAATTGTTCTGCTGTAGGGTCTGGGTTAATCGCACAGTCGCCATATACATAAACTTCATCTGGCAAAAGCATAAAGAATATAGATGAAACAAGTGAATATTCAGGTGCTGTCTTGATGAGCTGGAATGCTGGGCGGACTGTATTTGCTGTGGTATGTACCGCACCTGAAACTAAACCATCCACATGGTCTAGGGCTAGCATCATAGTGCCAAGCACTACAGTATCTTGAAGCTGTTCTTTAGCTTGTAATTCGTTGAGTTTACCTTTGCGTAGCTCAACCATTGGGGCAACGTATTGATCACGAATGCTATCAGGATCAACAATTGCCAATTCGGCAGGTAATTCAATACCGCGTGCTTTTGCAACATCGTGCACAGCATCGGGCTTAGCTAACAAAATACAGTCAGCAATACCACGTGCCTGACAAATTGCTGCAGCTTGAATGGTGCGTGGTTCATCACCTTCAGGTAGCACAATCCGTTTTTTCGCTGCAATCGATTTTTGCACCAGTTCATGACGGAAAGCCGATGGCGACAGACGAGGGGTAGTGGCATTGTTACTATGCTGCTTAAGCCATTCAATATCAATATGACTTGAAACAAATCGGGTCACTTGCTCAGCACGTTCGGTATCGTCAGTTGGAATTTCATTACCAAAATTAGACAGGCGCTGTGCGGTTTCAAGTGTATTTAAACGGGTATGTAAAATTGGCAAACCTTGTTTAATTGCACTTTGACAAAACTCTAAAAGCTCTGGTGCCGGCGCTTCTCTTTCGGTAAGTACCAAACCTGCCAGAGGAATACCATTACTAGTTGCCAAACTACTTGCAAGTAAAACATCTGTACGCTCAGATGCACTAATAATCAATTCGCCTGCAATGAACTTATTTAGTTCATATTCAATGCTTGAGGCAATTAAACTCGAATGCAAAATACGACGTGTTTTAGCTTCGCCTTGATGTACCCATTGCCCATCAATGACATTTGCAATATCAAGTGTTCTTGGTACGCTCAGTGTATTACTAAAAGGAACAAGTCCAATAATTGGTAAATCGCTAGAGCCGAAATAACGATTATATTTTTGCAGTTCGCTCGTAAATTTTGCAATTTCTTCGGTTGGTCGTAACGATGGATCAAACGCAACAGGAATTTGTGCTGTTTCTTCGGTTAATCCACGGGTACGCATAAACAGTACGCCAGCAGTACGATTTGACGCTGCACCACCAAATTGACGTAAATGCGCATCTACTTTTTCTGCTGCTTTTTTCGGATTTTGAATATCTGCTGTACTGACCAATACGACTTCTGCATCAAGCGCTTGAGCAAGACTGGCGTTGAGTTCACTGGCGAAGTGGTCTTGTCCGTTAGGTAATAAGCCTTCCACAATAATGACATCATGGTCTGCTGCAATGCTGCGATGGAGACTAACCGCTTCTTCAAGTAATTCATCTACTTCGCCAGCGGCAATAAGCTGAGTTAATTTTTCATGCGAAATAGATTGAACAGTTTTACTTTGAAATAAATGACCAAATAACGAAGTGGTTCGGTCAAGATGCTCTTGGTCTTCTTGAGAAAATGGTTTTAAAAAGCCTGCTTTAATCCCGTTACAATCAAGTGCGTAAATCATGCCTAAACAGGCAGAGGTTAAACCAACCCCTTCGCCTGTAGGAATCAATAAAATTGTATTCATATAAACCTATAAATAAACGAATATCGAGTTTTAGCTAAGCTCTAATTAAGCAAGGCTTGCTACAGATGCTGTATTTTCTGCTGCCTCAACAACTTGACGAGTTTCTTTGGCAATACGGCCTTCTTCATCTGTAGGAATGACCCAAATTTGAGGCCCTGTTCCATTGTCGATTCGTCCTTCTGTGCCACGTTTTAGGTTGTTGTTTTGATCTTTATCAAGCTGCAAACCAAAATGAGGTAAATACGCTAAGGTTTTTTCACGAATATAAGCTGAATTTTCACCAATACCGCCTGTGAAAATTAAGCCGTCTAATGTTGGTAAACCACAGCTTAATGCTGCAAGTGATTTTGCAAGGCGATAACTAAAGACTTCGATTGCAAGAGCGGCATCTTCATTGCCATTTTCGGCAGCTTCAATCACTGTGCGCATGTCATTAGACAGTTGTGATAAGCCTAGTAAGCCACTTTCGTTATTTAAAACCTTATCAATTTTTGCTAAGTCCCAACCGAGGTTTTTCGCAAGGAAGCTATGTAAGCTTGGATCAACATCACCACTACGCGTTCCCATCACCACACCTTCAAGTGGAGTGAGGCCCATAGAGGTATCAACACTTTGACCATTCCATACTGCGCAAGTTGAACTACCATTTCCTAGATGGGCTGTTAACCATCCACCTTTCTTCAGGTTACCTGCCAGCTCACTCGCTTTATCAGACACATAAGCATGGCTTGTACCATGGAAGCCATAACGACGAACGTTGTGGTCAGTATATAAAAACTTAGGAATTGCATAACGATATGCATGCGGTGGCATGGTTTGATGGAATGCTGTGTCGAATACAGCAACTTGAGGTAATTCAGGAAAAAGGCGTACGGTTGCGTCAATACCAATTAAATGTGCTGGGTTATGCAGCGGTGCTAAAGGTGTCGCAGCACGAATACGTTCAATAATTTCAGGAGTGAGTAATTCTGCTTTGGTTAAACTACCACCGTGTACAACACGATGTCCGATTGCTTGCGGTTTGTAGTTGGCAAGACGTGCAAGTAAAGTTTCTAAAGCTTTGGCATGGTCAGCATAAGGGATTGAAAGTTCAAGTGGTTCACCACCTACTGTAATTCCCTTAATACGAGCATCAGCTGCCCCCAAGTTTTCTGCTAAACCGTAAATACGATCTTCACGACGCTCTGAAACCAGTGCGTATTTAATAGATGAAGAGCCGCAATTGATAACTAATACTGATGTAGCCACGTTGAAATACCCAAGTCCTGATTTAAAATAGTTTTCCTAACTTCCTGTTCAAGATGTATTATTTTTCGATACAGATTGAACGGGTTGTCATGTTTTAACATGTGTTGTTTTTCTGTCCAAGATAGACTTTAGCCCATTAGACTTAAGCACTATCGACCATCAAATTATTTGTAACTAACATTTGTCCAGTATAAAGCTTAACCACTGTATTCCTTGTTTTTTTATACGTGTAGAAACGAGTTTTTTGTATATATTTATGAAAGGTAAATTTCTATTTAATGTATTTTTCAAATATTTGGTATAAATTTTTTAAGAAAAAAGAAGTGGTGTTATTTTAATCAAACTATAGGGGGTATTACAAATAATATACGTAAATGAAATTAAATTTTAATCGTTTATATATAGGTTAAAATATATAAATCATAAACATTTTTAATATAAAACTTAGTATAAAAAAGCCGGTATAAATACATTTATAAGAATATTTTATTACTTTGATATTATGAGAATTTTCTCGTAGTTATTAGAAGCTAATATACCAGTAAATATAGTCAAAAATAAAACCAGCTTCTTGTTTAAAACTTAAACATAATTTGTATTTAATAACCATGCTCGGGTATTACCGTAAAATTGACTAGGGCTTGCATGTCGCTTTTTGCCTTAATAATATTGTTCCTTCCCCTTATCAAATGATGATGAAATATATCATTTGGTCTATTTTTATGTTCCGGCTTATCCGGTTGTACAGGAGCGTCCAGCATGGACTTGCCGAATCCAGTATTGGCAAAAGTGACCGAGCGTGTAATCGCACGTAGTCAAAAAACTCGTTCTGCATATTTACAACGTATTGAACATGCACAAGGCAAATTTCCTGCTCGTGGAGCACTTTCATGTGCCAATCTGGCTCATGGTTTTGCCAGTATGGACGATAATGAAAAATTAATTATTAAAGTAGGCCGTGAACCAAATATTGGCATCGTATCTTCATATAACGAAATGCTGTCGGCTCACGCACCGTATAAAACATTTCCAGATTTAATTAAAAATGCCGCTCGCGAAAATGGGGGAGTAGCGCAGTTTGCAGGTGGTGTACCTGCGATGTGTGACGGTATTACCCAAGGTAATGCTGGCATGGAACTATCTTTGTTCTCTCGTGAAACCATTGCGATGAGTACAGCGATTGCATTGTCTCATAACATGTTTGACGCAGCTTTATGTCTTGGTGTTTGCGACAAGATTGTGCCAGGCTTGCTCATTGGTGCTTTGCAGTTTGGCTATTTACCTACTATTTTTGTGCCAGCTGGGCCAATGACCAGTGGGTTATCTAACGATGAGAAAGCTAAAATTCGTCAGCAATTTGCAACGGGTCAGGTTGGCCGAGATGCTTTGCTAGAAGCTGAGTCAGCTGCTTATCATGGACAAGGGACTTGTACTTTTTACGGTACAGCCAACAGTAACCAGATGCTGATGGAAGTTATGGGCTTACATTTGCCAAGTGCCGCATTTGTTCATCCTCATACACCATTACGTGATGCACTCACTGCAGAAGCTGCGATTCGTGTACTGGATTTAACAGTTGAGCGCGGAAACTATACCCCGATTGGTCATGTTGTCGATGAAAAAGCCATTATCAATGGCATCGTGGCGTTACTCGCTACAGGTGGTTCAACCAACCACACTCTACATCTTATTGCGATTGCTCGTGCCGCTGGCATCTTGATTGACTGGGATGACTTCGATGAATTGTCAGCTGTTGTTCCATTACTTGCAAAAATCTATCCAAATGGTAAGGCTGATGTAAACCATTTCCAAGCTGCGGGTGGGGTTGCTTTCCTCATCCGTAACTTACTTGAAGCTGGCTTGTTGCATAACGACGTAACGACTGTAGCTGGTAAAGGTTTACAGCACTACACCAAAGAGCCGAAATTGATTGATGGTAAGCTCACTTGGGTTGACGGTGTGGTTCAAAGTCTTGATGACAAAGTTTTACGTAGCATTGATGCGCCGTTTCAACCAGATGGCGGCTTGCGCTTAATGCAAGGTCGCCTTGGCCGTGGTGTAATCAAGATTTCTGCTGTTGCGCCAGAACATCGTAAAGTTAAAGCTCCAGCAATTGTGTTTGATTCTCAGGAAGCAGTGCAAGCTGCATTTGATCGTGGTGAATTACACCGAGACTTTATTGCAGTTGTTCGTTTCCAAGGTGCGCGTGCTAACGGTATGCCTGAATTGCATCGTTTAACGCCTGTGTTGGGTGTTTTACAAGATCAAGGTTTCCACGTTGCTTTAGTCACTGATGGTCGTATGTCTGGCGCTTCAGGCAAAGTTCCTGCGGTGATTCATTTATCTCCAGAGGCCTTACTAAATGGGCCGATTGCTAAAGTTCAAACAGGCGATATGTTGGTTATTGATGCTGAGGCTGGCGTGCTCGATGTTGAAATAGATGACGATGTATGGCGGTCACGACCTGTTGCACAGCCAGAACATCAGGCAGAAAACGAAGTTGGCTTTGGCCGTGAATTATTTGGTGTTTTCCGTGCTGCTGCTGCGCCAGCTGAACATGGGGCATCTGTATTTGGTGCATTGGTTGGTGAAAATTCACCAGAGCAGATTTGAATCAAAGGAACTGAAAAATAATGATTAAAATTGAAGATATCGTCAAATTAGGTCCAGTCATTCCCGTATTGGCATTTGATTCTGCTGAGCAAGGTGAGGATGTATCACGTGCTTTACATGCGGGTGGTGTAAAAGTCCTTGAGATTACGTTACGTACCGCTGCTGGTCTTGCTGCTATTGAGCGTGCAAGCCAGTTGGCAGATGACATTGTGGTCGGTGTAGGTACGATTACTAAACCAGAACATTGCGCTCAAGCTAAAAAAGCAGGTGCTCAATTTGGTGTATCTCCTGGTTTAACTAAAGATTTACATTTGGCTGCACAAGATGCTGGCTTACCTCTGTTGCCTGGTGTGATGACACCAAGTGACCTGATTCAGGCAATTGAATTGGGTTATGACATTGTAAAGTTCTTCCCCGCTCAACAGGCAGGTGGCGTTGAGATGCTAAAAGCATTTTATGGTCCATTTCCAAACTTACGCTTTTGTCCGACTGGCGGAATTACTGCAGAGTCAGCACCGGATTTCTTAAAGCAACCTAACGTGGTTTGTGTAGGTGGTTCATGGTTAACACCTAAAGCTACTGTAGCTGCACAAGACTGGGCTGAAATTACTCGCTTGGCACAAATTGCGAGTCAGTTGAGAGCACTGTAGATGTAGTCGATATTTATAAAAAATGAAGTGCATTTTATGTGCTTTAAAGGCTGTATTGATGTGACCAGTTTGTGCTGGTCACACCTAAATATAAAAAGTTAATGTCTTAACAGTAGGAATTACTGTGGTTGAAGACCTTTGTTTAGGCAGTGTGCCTAAATAATTATTCCAAGGAGAAGTGTCCCATGGAGACGGTTCAGGGTGGCATGTTACTGATCTACACTGTAATCGCGATTATTGCTTTAGTGGTCATGATCGCGAAGTTTAGAATTTATCCATTTCTGGTTCTCATTATTGTTTCACTTGGTTTAGCTTTAGCTGTTGGCATGCCAATGGGCGATATTGTTAAGTCATATGAAGCTGGTACTGGTAAAACCCTAGGCCACCTTGCGATTGTAATCGCATTAGGAACGATGCTCGGCAAAATGATGGCTGAGTCGGGTGGCGCTGAGCGAATAGCGATTACTCTAATTAAATGGTTTGGTGAGAAAAATATTCACTGGGCCATGATGTTTATTGCCCTTATTGTTGGGCTTCCCGTATTTTTCGAAGTTGGTTTCGTTCTACTCATTCCAATTGCATTCAACATTGCGAAGCGAACAGGCAAATCCTTACTGGTCGTGGGTTTGCCAATGGTTGCAGGCTTGTCGGTTGTGCATGGCTTAATTCCACCACATCCAGCTGCATTGTTGGCAGTACAGGCTTATCATGCTGATATCGGTAAAACGATTGCTTATAGTTTGATAGTGGGTGTGCCAACAGCTATTGTCGCTGGGCCATTGTATGCACTTTGGATCAATAAATACGTCAAATTGCCTGAAAATAATCCTTTAGCAAAGCAGTTTGTTGAAGCAGATGCTAGTAAGACACGTGAATTACCAAGTTTTGGTATTACCTTATTTACGATCATGTTGCCGGTTGTATTGATGTTGATCGGTAGCTGGGCAGATCTTTTCTTTGCACCACAAACTTTCGCAAACGACTTGCTACGTTTCATCGGTACTTCTGATATTGCATTGCTCATTGCAGTATTGGTCAGCTTTATTACTTTCGGTACGATGCAGGGCTTTAACCGTGAACAAATTGAAAAATTCTGTGGCGGATGTTTAGCTTCTATTGCTGGGATTATGTTGATTGTAGGTGCTGGTGGTGGTTTTGGCGGCATTTTGCGTGACACCGGTATTTCTAATGAGATTGTTTCTACAGCTTTGAAGGCAAATTTATCGCCGTTATTGTTGGGCTGGTTCGTTGCGGCATTAATTCGTTTGGCAACAGGGTCGGCAACGGTTGCCATGGCTACAGCTTGTAGCATTGTAGCTCCAATTGCAGCAACAGCAGGTGTTGCGGTTAGACCAGAACTTTTGGTACTTGCCACAGGTTCAGGTTCATTAGTTTTCTCACATGTAAATGACGCAGGATTCTGGTTAATCAAAGAATATTTTGGTATGACAGTAGGTCAGACACTCAAGACTTGGTCAGTATTAGAAACGATCATTTCGGTGTTGGGTTTATCTTTCACGCTACTGCTTAGCACTATTTTATAATTAAAGGTGAGTAATCCATGATTGTGATTGCAATGGGTGTCTGTGGAACAGGTAAAACCCTAATTGGTGAATTGTTATCAGAGCGTTTGGCTTGTGAGTTCCTGGATGGCGATACGCTTCATTCAGCTGCAAATAAAAGTAAGATGAGTCAAGGCATTCCCTTAACTGATGAAGACCGCTTGCCATGGTTACAAGCAATTCGTCAGGTCATTGAAACCAAACAGAGAGATGGTGAAACGGCTGTATTTACATGCTCATCTTTGAAGCGGATGTATCGCGATATTTTAAGAGGGCAGGACCAGAATGTTAAGTTTGTCTACTTAAAAGGTTCTTATGAGTTATTACAGCAACGACTTGCAGAAAGATCAGGTCATTTTTTTGACCCAGCGTTGCTACAAACACAGCTAGACACATTAGAGGAACCTGATGTGAATGAAGCAATTGCTATTGATATTGCTCTCACACCAGAACAGATCATTGAACAAGTCATCCAAAAGCTAGGGGTGACTGATAGTGTGTGTCGGGGGTAAATTCATCTAGAAAATTTATCAATGCTTTAAGATATTCACCTTGTGGTTAACGGTTCAAGCAAGGTGAGTACGGATAATAATAGTGATATTGACCCGAATAAAACCTGATTACAGTGGAAAGTTCGGGAATATATAAAAGACATACGAATAATAAGGTATTAAGAAGAATGAATCAGTTAAATAATCTACAGCATAAATTCCCAGTAGTGGACAGTATTCCTGAAAGTGTGCGTCTACCCTCCCAAATTCATCAGCGTGTCTCATTAGTGGATGGTGAATTGAAGCTATGGGCTGGTGCAACCAAAAAAACATTATCTCCAATCTGGATTCAGCAGTCTGACGGTAGCCTACAGCAAGTTGAACTTGGTAGTTATCCAGTCATGGGTGAAAAAGAAAGCGATGAAGCACTAGAGGCAGCGGTACGGGCTTACAATAATGGTCGTGGCGAATGGCCAATGATGAAGGTGAGTGAGCGCATTGCCTGCATGCAAAATTTTATTCAGCGCATGGTAGAGCAACGAGATCTGATTATTAAGTTGATCATGTGGGAAATTGGCAAAAGCTTGGCGGATTCAGAAAAAGAGTTTGACCGTACAATTACCTACATGCGTCAAACGATTGACGCTCTGAAAGATTTGGATAATGCCAACTCCCGCTTTGTCATGGCTGAAGGTACGATTGGTCAAATTCGTCGTACTCCACTAGGTGTCGTGTTGTGTATGGGACCATACAACTACCCGCTGAACGAAACCTTTGCGACTCTGATCCCAGCCATGCTGATGGGTAATACCATCATTTTTAAACCACCTCAATTCGGGACCTTGTTGTTTGAACCGTTACTAGAAGCATTCCGTGATTCATTTCCAAAAGGGGTGATTAATACTATTTATGCACCAGGCTCTCTAGTGGTACCCCATCTACTGGCATCTGGGCAAATTAATGTACTGGCGCTGATTGGTTCTAGTAAAGTAGCTGATCACTTGAAGAAGCAACATCCTAAATCTCACCGCCTGCGTGCGATTTTGGGGCTGGATGCGAAGAATGCAGCCATTATTCTGCCGGATGCCGACTTGGATCTAACAGTAAAAGAGTGTCTGTTGGGTGCATTGTCGTTTAATGGTCAGCGTTGTACCGCACTCAAAATGTTGATGGTACATCGCTCAATAGCCGATGAGTTTGTTAGCCGCTTAACGGCTGAACTGGCTAAACTTAAAGTGGGGATGCCTTGGGAAAAAGGTGTATTTATTACTCCGTTACCAGGTATGCATCGTACGACCTATATGACTGAAGTCATTGAAGATGCTGTGGCTAAAGGGGCAAAAGTAGTTAATCCAGAAGGCGGTGAATTCTGCAAAACGATGTTCTATCCAGCTGTAGTTTATCCAGTGACTGAGGGAATGAGGTTGTATCGCGAAGAACAGTTTGGTCCAGTGATACCAGTCTCTGTTTATGATGACATTGAAACTGTGCTGGACTATGTCACTACTTCTGATCATGGTCAGCAGGTGAGTATTTTTGGTAGTGACCCTGAGCAAATTGGTCACTTGGTTGATCCGCTGGTTCATCAGGTCTGTCGTGTGAATATCAACTGTCAATGTCAGCGCGGCCCTGATGTGTTCCCATTTGGTGGTCGTAAAGATTCTGCGGAAGGTACATTGTCTGTGCATGATGCGCTTCGTGCATTCTCGATCCGTTCAATGATTGCTGCTAAACAGACAGATGACAGCAAAGGCATGTTGGCTTCTATGGTGTCTGAGCACTATTCTAAATTTGTGAATACGGACTTTATTTTCTAATAAATATATGAATAAAAACCAGCTTGCGGGCTGGTTTTTTATAGTTACTCATAACTTGAGTAATAAAAACGCCTGAAATTGATCAGGCGTTTTTATTTGAACTAATAGATTTAATTATTGGCGAATTTGTCCGTCACCTAACACAATCCATTTTTGTGAAGTTAAGCCTTCTAAACCCACTGGGCCGCGGGCATGGATTTTATCGGTGGAGATACCAATTTCAGCACCTAAGCCATATTCAAAACCATCAGCAAAACGAGTTGATGCATTAATTACGACTGAGCTTGAATCTACACGAGCCAAGAACTGACGAGCTAAAGTGTAGTTTTCAGTCACAATTGCATCGGTATGATGTGAACCATATTTGTTGATATGGTCAATTGCCTCATCAATCCCGCTCACCACTTTAACTGCGAGAATTGGCCCTAAATATTCGGTGTACCAATCTTCTTCTGTTGCAGGTTTTACAGAGGCACCCAAAATGCGGCGTGTTTCTGGACAGCCACGTAACTCAACTTGTTTTTCAGCATACAGTTCAGCAATGTGCGGTAAGAAAACGTCTGCAATTTTTTCATCAACCAGCAAGGTTTCCATCGCATTACAAACGCCATAACGATGTGTTTTGGCATTTAATGTAATTGGTAATGCTTTTTGCAAGTCTGCCTGCGCTTCAACGAATACATGGCAGTTACCATCAAGATGTTTAATGACAGGAATACGAGCTTCATTGGTTACACGCTCAATTAAGCTTTTGCCACCACGTGGAACAATGACATCTACATATTCAGCCATGGTAATAAGCTGACCAACAGCTGCACGGTCAGTGGTCTCAATGACTTGTACTGAATGTTCAGGTAAACCAGCAACTTTTAAGCCATGTTTAATCGCTTCTGCGATTGCTTTATTTGATTCAAGTGCCTCTGAACCACCACGTAAAATAATGGCATTGCCCGATTTAATCGCTAAAGATGCAGCTTCAAGGGTTACGTTTGGACGTGATTCGTAAATCATACCAACGACACCTAAAGGTACACGCATTTTTCCAATTTGAATGCCTGTGGGGCGATATGCAAGATCAGTAATTTCCCCAATAGGATCGACAAGTGCAATTACGTCTTTTAAACCTTGCAACATGCCTTTAATACGTGCAGGTGTAAGCTCAAGACGATCAAGCAGGGCACTGTCGAGCTGGTTGCTACGACCTTTATCCATGTCGATTTGATTCGCTGCCAAAATAGCTGCCTGATTATTTTCTAAAGCAGTATAAATAGCAGAGAGCGCATGATTTTTTAGTGAGGTAGAAGCACTTGTGAGGACACGAGAAGCCTCGCGTGCTTGTTGCCCAACTTTTTGCATATATTGTTCAATTGAATCTTGCATAGCATTTTTTAATCATTTACCAATGACTACGATAGTAGCAGTCAAATGCGGAACAATGAATGGCTTTTTTTCAAAAATGTGACCGCTATAAAAAAACATTTAAATATTTTGCAAACTATTAGCGGCTTAAACAGGATGAGCGGTCAATTCAGCGATTGCGTATATTTCAGACAATTGTTTAGAATGTTATTGTGCAATACAAACAAATACAAATTTTAAAGATTTGTGCATAAAAGATTACGTGTTCAAGAAGGAACTCTTGCAGCATAAAAAAATTACAGCAAGGAGGAAGCAAGGATATGAATTCCATTATTCAAATGGATTCGGAGATCAACCAAGCTTATGCCGGTTTTGGCTTTTTCGATATCTACCATAGAGATAGTTTTAAACGACCTGCTCGTACAACATGGATCGACGGCTGGAAAATTGAATATATGGCAATTGCCGATCCAAAAACGATTCACAATACGCCAATTGTGATTGTGGGCGGTGCTTTCCAGAATTTTAATTCTTATAAATATTGTGTTGAACAATTGTTTGAAAGCGGTCCAGTCATTTTAATCGATTTACCTTCGATGGGTGCAAATCAGCAAATTACCAATCGCGACACAGGAGTATCTGCGGGTACTTTAGAACTGCCTGATTTATCTGAAATGTTAGGACGTTGGTTAGATATCGTTGGAATACAAAAAGTTTCTGTGATGGGAATGTCTTTGGGGTCTGTAATCGCGTCTTGCTTTGCTTATCATCGTCCAGAATTAATGGATCGTATGATCTTAATGGGTGTTATGCAAAAGACCCGAAAAAGTTGGCGAATGATTTTGGAAGAGTCGCTCAAGCTCATGCAAGAAAACCGTATGGAAGAGTTCGGGCAAGCTGTAATTTTATATTTAGTTAATCATGCAAAATTAGATAAAACCCGTATGTCACCAACAGCCAAGAAATTATTTTTTAGACAAATGGCTGAGTTTACGGGCACTGAGCGGGAACGTTATGAAATTAACTGTAATCGTCTTTTGCGTTTAACGGATGTGCCTATTCCAGAGTGCAAAACGTTGGTTGCAGCAGGGCAATATGACAGTTTTACTTTGCCTCATGAAAATGCGAACTTTGCGTTGCAATGCCCAGACATGGAATTTGCACTGATCGCAAATGCAGATCATGTACCTCAGTTGCAGCGTCGTAAAGAAACCATGAGTTTGTTCACTTCATTTTTGAAAGGTGAATCTATCCAGCATCTGGATGGTATTATTCCTATGACGCGTGAACAAATGCAAAACATGGAACGCCGTGGTGAAGAGCGAGTTCGGGTTTTGCAGCCAAAAACTCAACTGACTCACCGAGAGTGTGATGTGCAGGTACCTGTAACAATTGTTGATGTTACTTTCTTCGGTATGTATTTAAAAATGGATGATGTTTCGCAGCTTAATTTTGTAAATGATCATCCACGTGATTTGGCACTACATTTAGAAGATGAAGAGGGCGGTTTTGCAATTGAGTGCTTGATTTTTGAAAGTACCGAGCAGGGTATTCGAGCTTTATTTAAACATGGTAGTTTTGAACTTGCTGATCGTTTAAGCCGTTTTATTGCTCGTCAAAAACAAGCAGTTTAATCACGATAGTTATAGGAGGAAGCTCGTTTTGAGCTTCCTTTTTTATACTTGTTATTTTATTTGCGCGTGAATAATCCAGACCAAATCACCTAAATGTTGCTCATGAGCATCAGAGGAAATTTGTCCAAAGAAAATTTGTGGTTGTTCCACATTCACCTGTTGAAACTCCGTGTCTTTAAAAAAGTCCTTAACCTCTTGTGGACTTTTGAAATGAAAGCTAAAAGAGCTTCGAGACATGAGTTTAAGTAATTTACTGCTGTTCCAGATAATGCTCGCAAGTTTGTTTTTAACTGGTTCAGGGTATAGGTCAGTTAAATAGTGAAACTTTTTAAAAGACGAACCATAGTGCGCAATTGATTGAATCAGTTGTTTTAATAAATCTTTATCGAAATAGTTAATCAGACCTTCACTAATTACAACCAGTGGGCGGTTCGGGTCAAATACTTCAAATGCTTGTGCAAAGGCTTCTGTAAATAAATCAACTGATAAAACTTCAGGTGCATTTTTTTCAATTTGCTGCAATGCACTTTGTTTGGTTTGTGCCATATCGGGTAAATCAAGCTCCCGATAGGTAATTGAAGGGTAATGCTGCCTAAACCACCAGCCACGTGGCGATAACCCACATGCTATTTCTAAAACTTGTAAATCAGGATTTTCTTGAATGAGTTGTTCTAAATGATGATCAAGCATGGTGTGGCGTTGTTTGAGTGTCGTACGCATGCTACCACCGACATATTTCTCAGCCCAAGATTCTATTGGATGAACCAAATACGCTAGTGATTTGCCTTTGGTTGTGGCAAGTGCTTCATGAGAAATCCCCATTTGATACCAGATATACCCCGTATAGTGGGCAGTAAAAGAGATGTGGCGGTGTTTTGAAAGTTGTTGTGTCATTCGTCCTAGGCTCTATTTTTCCATAAATTTATCTTGATATTTTTTATGTCGTAATTTTCATAGCAGAGTCATGCTGTGTTCTAATTTTATTTAGTCATCAGCCTTCGGCTCGACCTACTTTTCTTTTGGGAAAAGTAGGCAAAACCATTGTCATCCACAAAACCTGTTCAAGGCCTGATATTTTTTGATTTCATTGCAAAAAAGCATTTTGCATAAACCATGCAGGTTGTGGATGACGTTACCGAGTATCCAATTGTTGAGACAATCTTATGTCATAAAAACTTATCAATTACTCGGTAAGTTAAATCGAATTCTTAAACTCTTCAATGGCGGTTTTGACAGCTTGCCACTCATTTCCAAGCGATAAAGTTTCACCAATCTGAATTTGTGGAATTTTTCCACGCATGCGTTCTAAACGTTCTTGGTTTGGTAGCTCTAAATCTGTAATACCTTCAAGTGCTGTGCAGGCTGCACTTCGGTCATTACACACAAGTCCCATATCACAACCAGCTGCTAGAGCGGCTTGAATACGTGCATCTGCACCGCCTGCTACGCAAGCAGCCTGCATGCTTAAGTCATCAGAGAAAAGTACGCCATTAAATTTCAGGCGATTACGGAGAACTTCTTGAATCCAGAAAGGGGAAAAACCTGCCGGATTTGGGTCAACTTGATCATAAATCACATGTGCTGGCATGAGTGCATCAAGCTGGGGCATAAGCTTAATGAAGCTTTGCATATCATGGTTATAAATTTCATCATAGCTACGGCTATCGATTGCAGCTGCTACATGAGAATCGGCTTTTACAGAACCGTGGCCTGGGAAGTGTTTGCCCGTGTTTGCCATTCCAGCTTTTTTCATGCCTTGCATAAACGCGCCAGCAAGTGGTGCGATATCCTCAATATTTTTAGAGAAACCACGGTCGCCAATCACGTCACTAATTGCATTAAGATCTAAAACGGGTGCAAAACTAAAATCGATACCGACAGCAAGCACTTCAGTTGCCATGAGCCAGCCACATTTTTCAGCCAGCTCAAGTGCTTTTTGTGGTTGAGTTAAATATAACTCTCCGAAACGGCCCATAGCTGGTAATAGAGTGAAACCTGATCTTAGGCGCTGAACTCGACCACCTTCTTGGTCGACAGCAATCAAAATATCGGGACGAATTTGACGCATATGGTCGGTTAAAGCACGCACTTGTTGTGGAGATTCAATATTTCGTGCAAATAAAATCATGCCACCGACTTGCGGAGCGCGTAATAGTTCAATATCTTCTTGAGTAAGTTCTGTGCCGGCAATGTCCAGCATCAATGCGCCAATCATATTGGTTCCATTTGAATTTTGATTGAAAAACAATAAGCGAATTTTGCAATGTTTTGCTACATTTTGTCAGTACAGAATATGATAAAACTACACGGTATAAACAATTTAGTTGGTTAAGATTTTGAATCTGCTTAGTTCATATCGAAAACAGAGCGTGTAAGATAGGAACACCCAAGGAAGTATTAAAAATTTATGAAACTTCAAACTATAGCTTGTGCAGTAGCGATCGCGACTGGCGGTTTATTCTTCTCTCATACGATGAATGAAGCGAGAGCAGCAACCAATACTGCTGCGGTTTCTCAATCAATCCAGCCAACGCAAGAACAAGCTTTGGTAGCTCGCCAGCTGGCAACTTTAGTTGATCGCCAACATTATTTAAATATGCGTCTGGATGCGACGACATCAAATCGTATTCTCGATATGTATTTAGATAGTCTTGATCCAGATCACTCACTATTTTTAGACGCTGAAGTTCAAAATTATAAAAAACTCTATGGTTCAAATTTTGGTGCTTCATTAAAAGCGGGGAATTTAACTGGACCGTTTGCAATTCATCAGCAATATCGTGAACGCTTAAAACAGTTTTATGAGTTCATGCTGGCTGAATTGAAACAACAGCAAAATTTAAAACAGCCAAATAGTTATATTGAAGTTGATCGTGAAAAAGCACCGTATTTTAAAACGACAGCTGAGCAACAAAATCATTGGCGTAAAATGTTGGTTTCACAGTTAATCAACTTAACCATTAGTCGTGAAGAAGAGCAGGCGAAACAAAAAGCGCTTAAAGAAAATCCTTCACTTGCTAACGGTCAGGACTTAACTGGCCCAGAAGATTTAACGCCAGCTCAAACATTAACTAAACGTTATACACGTCAGTTTGAAAGAATTAGTCGTGTGAAAAGCGATGACGTATTGGACAAAACATTAAATGCAATGTTGGCGACCTATGATCCGCATAGTAACTATTATCCGCCAATTGATGCGATCGAACTAAATCGCCAAACCACCTTGCAACTCGAAGGTATTGGTGTGTCGATTCGTCCAGAACGTGGCAACGAAGATTACACCAAGATTGAAACCATTGTAGAGGGTGGTCCTGCAAGTAAGTCTGGTCAAGTTAAATCAGGAGATCGAATCATTGGCGTCGCTCAAGAGGGCGAGAAAATGGTTGATGTGATTGGTTGGACAAGTTCTGAAATTGTTGGACTCATTCGTGGTAAACGCGGAACAAAAGTCACATTAAAACTTCTTGGTGCCGGTGCATCAATGAGTCAAGCACGTAATGTGACTTTAGTGCGTGATGTGATTCAAGAGGAAGATGCTGGCGTTCGTTCACGCACAGTTGAAGTAACACGTGATGGTAAAAAGCATGTGTTGGGCGTAATTGAAATTCCATCATTCTATTTTGACTACCGTTCACGTCGTGCAGGTCAACAGTACCGTTCAGTTTCTGAAGATACTGCAAATGCTTTCGAAGCACTAAAAGCGAAGAAAGTAGAAGGGATTATTATTGATTTACGTAATGACCCAGGTGGTTCATTAGAAGAAGTTGCACGCATGTTGGGGCAGGTGATTAAGTCTGGTCCGGTTGTACAAATTCGTGATGGCAATGGCAACGTAAGTGTTTTTGAAGACAACGATGGCGGCCAACAAATTTATACAGGTCCACTCGCTGTATTGGTGAACTTGGCGTCGGCTTCAGCAAGTGAGATTTACTCTGCTGCCATTCAAGACTATGAGCGCGGTATTATTATTGGTAGTACAACAACTGGTAAGGGTACAGCTCAGGTACAACTTGATACTCTTGCATACGGTCAAGCGACTTTAACTCAGCGTAAGTTCTATCGTATTACGGGTGGTAGTACACAAAATAAAGGTGTAGTGCCAGACATTAAACTCGTCGATATCTATAACGAAGAGTTTGGTGAACGTAAATCGAAGAATGCGTTGAAGTGGGACACAATTCCTACTGCACCATTTAAGCGTGAAGGTTCTGTTCAGCCTTATGTGACAAAGTTGTCTCAATTCTCTGAACAACGTGTTGGTAATGATGCTCAGTTTAAATATCTAAATAAGCGTACTGCGATTGCTAAGGTAACAAGTGAGCAAAAACAAGTGGTACTTGATATTGATAAGCGCCGTGCTGAATTACTTGGTTTAGAAAAACAAACTTTAGATGCAGAAAATGAACGCCGTGCTGCAACTGGTCAAAAGCCTTTTGCAAATTGGGAAAGCTATCAAGCTTCATTGGATGCTCTAGCTGAATCTCGCGCTAAAATGAAAGCATCACAACGTCCTGCATTACCAGAAGAAGAAACTTTTGTGACTGAAGCTGCAAATGTACTTATGGATTATGCAAAATTGCAAAATCGCTAAATATTACTAGGTCTTAAGAGAAAAGCATGCTGTTATCAGTGTGCTTTTTTTATTTTTCATGTCAGTAAACTGTCATGCATTTATCATCAAATTGTCAAAAAAACTGCTTAATCTTTAAGCATGAAAATAAATACATTGATGGATGGCGCTATGCAAAGTTCATACGCGACAGCACTATTAAAACAACAGCAACTTCCTGAAAGCTTCCAATTCTTTTTTAAACAAAAGCAACTATCTAATACGCATTCATTGCATGATTTAGTGCGTCCACGTTTAAAAATTGCAATTGTTACTGAAACTTGGCCACCTGAAATTAATGGTGTGGCACTTTCATTATTACAATTATGCCAAGGTTTACAGAAACAGGGGCATAAGATTTTATTGATTCGCCCAGAGCAAAAAGCGAAATGCCAAGACTTTACGCCAGAGCAAGAGTGTCTGGTGATGTCGCAGGCGATTCCAAAATATCCGACTTTACAGTTTGGTTGGCCACAATATTTAAAAGTATCGAAAGCTTTTGAAAAATTTGTGCCCGATGTCGTTCATATTGTGACTGAAGGGCCGTTAGGCTTAACAGCCATGCAAGCTGCTAAAGCAAAAGCTATTCCAATTTCGAGTGGCTTTCATTCCCCATTCCAAGATTTTAGCCGATTCTTCGATTTGGCTTTTTTAGTCAAACCAATTCAAAAATACCTTTGCTGGTTTCATAACAATACGCAAGTGACCTGTGTGCCGAGTAAAGATACACAAGAAGCATTACGCGGTTTTGGTATTACTTGCCCGTTGGTTGTGGTTGGACGCGGTGTAGATACGACTAGATTTTCACCGAAGCATCGCTCTGAAAATTTGCGAAAACAATGGGATGCTGATGAGAATACTCGCGTTATGCTTTACGTGGGGCGTTTATCTCCCGAAAAAGAAGTGCAAGTGCTCATTGAAAGTTATGCCAACCTACAAAACATTCAGCCACATAAAACTAAATTAGTTATTGTGGGAGATGGCCCAGATTTTGCTCGGTTAAAGTCACTACCTGCAGCGAAGGATGTTATCTTTACCGGAAGTCTGAGAGGGCAAGATTTGGCAGCCGCCTATGCGAGTGCAGATGTATTCGTTTTTGCTAGCCAAGTTGAAACGTTTGGTAACGTAGTTTTAGAGGCGATGGCAAGCGGTTTACCAGTTATCGCGTATGATTATGCATGTGCACATCAATATCTAGCCCATGGTGTGAATGGCTGGTTAAGCCCACTTGGACAAATAAACCACTTTATACAACAAATTTATCAGCTTCCTTCAGTACAACAACTTAGAGAAATGGGCGTACAAGCCTGTCATAAAGTACAGCAAAGCGGTTGGCAACTTCCGGTTCAGCAATTGGAGCAGGCATTTTATCAGGTAGTGAAGGAGCCCTCGTTGAACTTCACCTAAGTATCCTAAGATAGGAGAATGACCATGAAACTTAAGAATGCAAAAATAAAAATACTCGATTTAGATTTGAGAGGCTGTTTATATCTTAATAATTTTTCTCATTCACAGCGTGTTGCCCTTTTTTTCAAAATTATCAGTCGTGTTGGTGATGGTCCATTTTGGTATCTAATGCTGGCAATCGTGTGGGGAATGCAAGGCATCACCTATAGCTTGCAAATCATCTACTTGTTATTAGGTGGTTCGGTCGGAACAGCAATCTATAAATTTTTAAAACATAAAACAACGCGACCGCGTCCTTATCAGGTGCATCAGGTGATTATACTCGGTGAAAGACCACTTGATCACTTTAGTTTTCCATCGGGTCATACGCTTCATGCGGTCATGGTAACGATTGTGTTGGGTTATATCCAGCCAGTTCTACTTGCAGCTATGTTCCCATTTATGGTGCTGGTCGCTTTGTCTCGGATGGTGTTGGGCCTTCATTACCCAAGTGATGTAATCGTAGGTGCCCTAATTGGTGCAGCAGTCGCTACGATGATTATTTTTATAGCGCCATTATTGAACATTGCTTTATAGGCAGCGGTAATTTTTATCAGCTTAAGCTATCGATTAGGTTTGTGGATTTGCTAAAGTACACAGTTCGTGATTTAGCAGATTAAACAGATAGGAGCCGCTATGGGCTTACGTTGGACAGATACGATTGATATTGCCATTGAATTGTCAGAAGCACATCCAGAAGTTGATCCGCAATGGATCCGTTTTACCGATTTACATGCATGGGTGTGCGCATTACCAGACTTCAGTGATGACCCAAATAAATCGACAGAAGGATTGCTAGAAGGCATCCAGATGGCCTGGATAGACGAAGTTCGCTAAAAACAGTAGAAAAAATCGCAACTTTTACACATTCAAAGCTGATTATTGCCTATGACATCGGTATAATGCGGCAAATTTTTTAATGTTTAAATTTTAAAATAAAGGAGCCACTCATGGCTATTGAACGTACTTTGTCTATCGTAAAACCTGATGCAGTGTCTAAAAACCACATCGGTGATATTTTTGCTCGTTTTGAAAAAGCGGGTTTAAAAATTGTTGCGACTAAAATGAAACACCTTTCTCAAGCTGATGCTGAAGGTTTCTATGCTGAGCATAAAGAACGTGGTTTCTTTGGTGACTTAGTTGCATTCATGACTTCTGGTCCAGTTGTAGTATCTGTTCTTGAAGGCGAAAATGCAGTTCTTGCACACCGTGAAATCTTAGGTGCTACAAACCCTAAAGAAGCTGCTCCTGGTACGATCCGTGCTGACTTCGCTGTAAGCATCGATGAAAATGCTGCTCACGGTTCTGACTCAGTTGCTTCTGCAGAGCGTGAAATTGCTTACTTCTTTGCTGACAACGAGATCTGCCCACGCACTCGTTAATCGAAAGCATTCAAACCAGATAAGTGGTATACTACTTATCTGGTTTTTTTATTCTCTCAAGAGAATATTGTTTGATTATTGAACAATATCTTCAGTTTTTTGACATGGTTTAGGTAAATACACATGAGTTCTGCAGTGGTCGTTTCATCTGAAAATCTTGATGGACAGCAGCAATCTTCGTCCACGCCGGTAATCCCTGCTGCCGAAAATAAAGTGAATTTGCTCGGCATGTCTCGTCCTGAGTTAGAAAAATTCTTTGAAGATATTGGTGAGAAGAAGTTTCGTGCCGGACAGGTCATGAAATGGATACATCAATACTTTGTCACTGATTTTGCTGAAATGACCAATATTTCAGGTAAATTACGTGCAAAGCTTGAACAGATTTGTGAAATTAAAGCACCTGAAGTGGTTCACCGTCATTATTCAAAAGATGGTACACGTAAGTGGGTGTTTCGCGTAGGTGAGGGTGCAGGTTCTTTAGTTGAAACTGTATTAATTCCTGCCGAAGATAAAACTGGATTACGTAAAACACTTTGTATTTCTTCTCAAGTGGGCTGCGCATTAGATTGCTCGTTTTGTTCGACAGGTAAACAAGGTTTCCAACGTGATTTAACACCAGATGAAATTATTGGGCAACTCTGGATGGCAAACTATTCTTATATGGAAGAAGTGCCTGTTGCCGAGCGTGAGCGTTCAGTGACCAATGTCGTGATGATGGGTATGGGTGAGCCACTGCTCAACTATGATGCCGTATTAAGCTCAATGCAGATCATGCTTGATGACTTTGCTTATGGCATGTCAAAACGTCGTGTGACTTTATCAACGTCTGGTGTTGTACCAAAAATTGACCAGCTTGCAAAAGATATTGATGTGGCTTTAGCAATTTCCTTGCATGCACCAAACGATGAGTTACGTAATGAGCTTGTGCCAATTAATAAAAAATATCCATTGGCTCAGTTAATTGCAGCATGTCAGCGCTATATTGCTAAAGACGGTAATGAAAGTACGCGTAAACATGTGACCATCGAATATGTGATGTTAGAGGGCGTAAATGATCAGCCTGAACATGCACAGCAAATGATTAAATTATTAAAAAATTTACCAAGTAAAATTAACTTGATCCCATTTAACCCATTCCCGCATGCACCATATGGTCGCTCAAGCCGAAATCGTATTATCTCGTTCCAAAAAACTTTGTCTGATGCCGGATTTGTGTGTACGATTCGTCAAACACGTGGTGATGATATTGATGCTGCATGTGGACAGCTAGTGGGTCAGGTGGCTGATAGAACCCGCCGTGCTGAACAGTGGCAGAAAAAAGTGACACAGCGTCAAGAGATTTTGCGTACACAAGGATAAATTGAGGGCAGGCTTTGAGTATTCCAAAGTTAAAAACGGTCTTATGTATGGGGATTGCAGTTGCATTTCTGGCAAGTGGTTGCCAGACAACGCATATGCAAAAAAAAGACCCAGAAAAAGCAGTAAAAGTGCGTACACAACTTGCTGCTGAACATATCCGTTCTGGTGACTTGGACTCAGCAAAGCGAGCTCTTGATCAAGCTTTAAGTGTAGATAGCCGCGATGCAACAGCAAACATGATGATGGGGATTTTGCTACAGCAAGAAGGTAGCAAAACCAACTTAGAAAAAGCAGAACATTATTTTAAACGAGCAATTTCATCTGAACCGGATAATGCTCAAGCACATAATAATTATGGTACTTATTTATACCAAATGGAGCGTTATAATGAGGCGATTGAGCAATTCCGTATTGCTGGCGCAACATTAGGTTATGACCAACGCTATCAAGCATTAGAAAATCTGGGGCGTATTTATTTAAAATTGGGTGATGTTGTGAATGCTGAAAAAACATTCAAACAAGCACTCCTTGCTAACCGCGACTCTTATATTTCAATGTTAGAGTTAGCGGAAATTTTTTATTTGCAGCAGCAGATTCCGGCTGCTACACAAATGTATGAACAATATGTTCATACAGTGGGGCAGAAAAATCAGGGTGCAAGAGCACTTTGGATTGGTGTAAGAGTGGCTCGAGCCAATGCGGATAAAATGGGAATGCAAGCGTTAGTAAACCAATTACGTGCCTTGTTCCCGGAAAGTCCAGAATATCAACGTTATTTGCAATTACAGTATAGTACTGAGGCCGTATGGAAATAAATCCTAATTCACAGCAGCCAACTGGCTCAAGCTTACCGACTTCTGCTTTAGGAAATATTCAACGTCCTGGTGAGTATTTACGTCAAATTCGAGTTGCTCAGAATAAAGAGTTAGGGCAGGTTTCTTCAGATTTAAATATGCCGGTTAAGACTCTGACCGCTTTAGAGCAAGATGATTATAAGTCATTGCCAGAAGCGACTTTTATTAAGGGTTATTACCGTTCATATGCGAAATATTTAAATACAGATGCGACGGCAATTATTCAGCGCTTCGATGAGATTTATGCAAATGATACGGGCCTTTTACCAAATCATGCTTTAAATAACTCGCCAATTAAAATCATGGGCAAACTCCCGGGTTCTAATAGCGATCGTAATAAAAAATGGTTAAAACGTGCACTGCTTGCTGTTGTAATTCTTGCTGTTGTGTCATTGCTTGTTATGGGTATCCAAAAATGGACTTCAAAGAAAGACGATGCAGATTTACCTAAAGTAAATCAATCGAATGTTGAAGTTTTACCTATGCAGGGAAGTACCACCTCAACAGTGGGTGACCAATTAGTGTTAAACTTTAACCGACCAACTTCTGTTCATATTGTTGATGCAACAGGTAAAGTTTTGGCGACAGGTCGTCAGTCATCAACTTTAAGCTTAAATGGTGAGTCTCCATTCCAGATTCGTCTTGATGATGCAACAGCTGTGTCATTAAGTCTAAACCAAGAACAGATTTCATTGTCTCCATATACGGTAAACGGTAAAGCAGAATTCCGTTTATCCCGCTAATACCATGAGTTGAGCGATACAATGATAGAGAACCCAATTAAACGTCGACCAACACGTAAAATCCGTGTTGGTTCGGTGTATGTCGGTGGCGATGCACCTATTAGTGTGCAAAGTATGACAAATACCGAAACTTGCGATGTCGATGCAACCGTGGCTCAAATTGAGCGTTGTGTTGATGCAGGTGCTGATATTATGCGTGTTTCGGTCCCATCTATGGAGGCTGCTGAAGCATTTGGTGCAATTCGTAAGCGCGTTTCAGTACCTTTGGTTGCAGATATTCACTTTGACCATAGAATTGCCTTAGCTGTTGCAGATTATGGTGCAGACTGTTTACGTATTAACCCTGGTAATATCGGATCAGATCAGAAAGTTCGTGAAGTCGTTGCAGCGGCACGTCATCATGGCATTTCTATGCGTATTGGGGTCAATGCGGGTTCTCTAGAAAAAGATTTACAAAAGAAATATGGCGAGCCTACCGGGCAAGCACTTCTTGAATCAGCTTTACGTCATATTGATATTTTAGACCGTCTTGATTTCCATGAGTTTAAAGTTAGCGTAAAAGCCTCAAATGTGTTTCTAACCATGGATGCTTACCGCTTGCTTTCTCAGCAAATTGATAATCCATTACATTTAGGCGTAACTGAAGCTGGTATTTACCGTACAGGTACTGTGAAATCAGCAATTGCCCTTGGTGGATTGTTGATGGAAGGTATTGGCGATACGATGCGTATTTCGCTTGCTGCCGAACCGGAAGATGAAATCAAGATTGGTTTTGATATTTTAAAATCACTTGGGCTTCGTTCTAACGGGATTAACTTTATTGCTTGCCCGAGTTGTTCACGCCAAGAATTTAATGTTATTCAGGTGATGCAAGCGTTGGAAGAACGTTTAGAAGATGTTCGTACTCCAATGGATGTGTCGGTAATTGGCTGTAAGGTAAACGGTCCGGGTGAAGCAAAAGAAGCTGATATCGGGGTTGTTGGGGCTGCGCCTCGTTCATTGGTTTATCGCAATGGTGAAAAAAGCCATCTAATCGATACCGATCAATTGGTTGATGAAATCGAAACAATGGTTCGTCAACGTGTCCAAGAGCTTGAAGAAGCTAAATCTAAAGAAATTATTCGTAGTTCATCATGAGTTCAATCGTCGCAATCAAAGGTTTTAATGACATCTTGCCAACGCAAACAGTAGCGTGGAGACGTCTCGAGCAACATTTAGCATCTTTAATGGATGCTTATGGATATCAACAAATTCGTTTGCCGATCGTTGAACAAACGGGTTTGTTTAAACGTGCTATTGGTGATGCTACCGATATTGTCGAAAAAGAAATGTATACCTTTTTCGATAAAGGCAATCCACCAGAGTCATTAACCTTACGTCCGGAAGGTACGGCAGGTTGTGTTCGTGCTTTAGTTGAACATAACTTGTTGCGCGGTGCTACGCCACGCGTGTGGTATATGGGACCTATGTTCCGTTATGAAAAACCACAAAAAGGACGTTATCGTCAGTTCCACCAGTTTGGTGTGGAAACTTTCGGTGTTGCAACTCCTGACATTGATGCTGAATTGATTATGTTGACTGCTCGTTTATGGAAACGTATGGGCGTTGCAGATAAAGTTCAGCTTGAATTAAATACTTTGGGCGAAACTGATGAGCGTACAGAGTACCGTAATGCATTGGTTGCGTTTTTAAACGAACATAAAGATGCGTTGGATGAAGATTCACAGCGTCGTTTAACAACAAATCCATTACGTATTTTAGATTCTAAAATTGAATCTACCCAGAAAATTCTGGAAAATGCGCCAAAACTACATGACTTCTTAAAAGAAGAAAGTTTAGATCATTTTAAGCAGTTACAAGACTATTTGACTGCTGCTGGCATCCAATTTGTCATTAATCAGAAATTGGTGCGTGGTCTGGATTATTACAATAAGACAGTTTTTGAGTGGACAACTACTGCTTTAGGTTCGCAAGGTACTGTATGTGCTGGCGGACGCTACGATGGTTTAGTTGGTCAGCTAAAAGGTAAGCCAGATCAATCTGTACCTGCTGTTGGTTTTGCGATGGGTATGGAGCGTTTATTGCTTCTACTTGAGCAGGTTGAACAGGCAGAAGTTATTCGTGATTGTGAAGTATTTTTGGTTGCAGAACCTGCTTATCAAACCAAAGCTTTGATTTTAGCGGAACAATTACGTGACCAGTTGGAAGCTGCAAATAGCAGTATTCGAATCAAAACAGGTTCGCAAGGTAGCATGAAGAGTCAGATGAAAAAAGCTGATCAGGCTGGGGCTGTTTACGCCATGATTTTGGGTGAGCGTGAATGGGAAGCGCAGCAACTTGCCATCAAAGAGTTGGCAACAGCTGAGCAGTCACAAGTTGCACTGGCTGACCTTGTACCATTCTTAATTGAAAAATTTACAAAATAAACTGAAACATCTGGAAAAGGACAATCACATGAGCTTAAGTGATGATGAACAATTCGACAGCTTAAAGTCGTTCGCAAAAAAATATGGTTCTGCCATCATTAGCGGGATTCTCATTGCATTGATTGCCTTTTTTGGGTGGGAATATTGGCAAAAAAGGAATCTTGCAAGCAGCCAAGTAGAAACTGCAAAAGTACAGCAGTTAATGGATGAGGCAAATGCGAGTGCTGATAATCCTAATGCTTTAACTTCGGTAACTGCATCGGCAGATAAGATCGTGAAAGATGATATCGATTCTGTTCAGGCCATACAGACTCAGTTTGTGTTAGCAAAATTAGCCTATGAAAAACAGGACTATGCAGCAGCTGAAAAAGCGTTGAAGAAAGTTGAAAATTCAAAAGTCAAAGATGAAGGCTTGATTCAAGTTGTAAAATTGCGTTTAGCAGATGCACAATTGGCGCAAAACAAATATGATGAAGCACTAAAAACCTTGTCTGGTAATGTCGATCCTGCGTTTAAAGCAACAGTAGAAGAGTTACGTGGTGATATCTTTGTTGCCAAGAAAGATATTGATTCTGCTAAAAAAGCGTATCAAGCTGCATGGGATTCGTTACTGGAACGTAAACAAGAGCGTCAAATTTTACAAATTAAACTCGAAAGTGTTGGCGTTTTAGTTGAAGATCCACAGATTGAGCGCCCAATTTTGGAAACACAGGTGGAAGAGTCTTAATGAATCAGAAATTCAAACTGCCTTTGGCAATTGCAATCGCATCGGCTGTACTGGTGGGATGTTCTAGCAACAAAGTAAAAGAAGCAAAACCAAATCCACTACCGAAATTGACTGAGTCGAAAAAGACTCTAGTACCGGTGTTTTCGCGCAGTGTTTCTTCTACTGATAAGGCAGATCCGTTACGTTTGCAGCTTGATGCAAGTGAAGGCGTAGTTTTTACGCTTGATCCAAAAGGTGAAGTTGCCGCATATCGTGGTAAACAACGCCTTTGGGAGAAAAAAGTCAGCAAATTAGGCTTAAGCTCTGGTGTTGAAGCTGCTGAAGGAATTGTTATTGTTGGTAATAGTAAAGGTCAACTGTTTGCATTAGATCAGGCAACAGGTGAGCAGAAGTGGACAGCACAGTTATCTGGTGCACTATTAAGTCCTTCTTTAGTTCAGTCTGGACGTGTTATTACCGTTGCTAATGATGGTACTGTGTTTGCTCATGATGCTGCTTCAGGTCAACAAGTTTGGGCGTATAAATTACCAAATGTTCAATTTAGTTTACGTGGACAGGCATCACCAGTGAGTCTTGATCCGCGTACTGTATTAATTGCATCTGCGAATGCATATGTTTATGCAATTGATACGATTAGTGGTATTCCGCGTTTCCAGCGCCGTGTTGCGGTAAGTGAAGGTCGTTCTGATATTCAACGTCTGATTGATATTGATGGTGATCCTACTATTGCTGGACAGTTTATGGTAACGACTAGTTTCCAAGGACAAGTGACCGTAACTGACCTAGCTTCTCAACGTGTAGTTTGGAGTGAAGACTCGAGCAGCACGAAGCGCCCAGAAGTGTATGACAACAAAGTATTCGTTTCTTCTACGGATGGTAAGTTAACGGCTTATGATTTAACGACAGGCGAACAGATTTGGCAAAATGATAGTTTGTTAAACCGCCATTTAAGTAACCCGGTTGTGTTGGGTTCGGACCTTATTGTTGGTGATTTAGATGGAGTATTACATCTTGTTGATCCGGCAACAGGTAAGCTAATTGGTCGTTCAAAAACGAGTGGTGAGGTCAATACATTACGTGTTATTGAGAACCAACTTTACGTTTCGACCAGAAAAGGCGATTTAAGTATTTGGCAGAATCGTTAATTTCGTTTGCTTGTGCTAAAATAGCCGCTTAACAAATTACGCTGTTAAAAAATATCGGGGTGTTTGAATTAAATCAGTTCAAAGCCCCGTCTTTTATTATGGTCATATCTGACCTTAAAATATATCTCCTGTATTGTTTCTAATGCTCATGCCATGAGATATGGCTGGTCTTGAATTAAGGTTATTGTATGAAACCCGTTATTGCGCTCATTGGTCGTCCGAATGTCGGAAAATCAACGTTATTTAACCAGATTACCAAGAGTCGTGATGCACTTGTAGCCGACTTCGCGGGCCTGACTCGTGACCGTAAATATGGTGATGCGACTTATCAAAATAAGTCTTTCATTGTCGTTGATACTGGCGGTATTGGTGAGAGTGAAGGCGGTATTGATAACTACATGGCCGAGCAGTCAAAAACAGCGATCAACGAAGCAGATATTATTATTTTTGTGGTTGATGCTCGTGCTGGATTGTTAGCTTCTGATGAGCAAATTGCTCGTGAACTACGTACTTTAGGCAAGAAAATTTATCTTGTTGCGAACAAGGTAGATGGTGTTCATGCTGAAGCAGCTTTAGTTGAGTTCTACAAGCTTGGTATGGGTGAACCATTACAAGTTGCCGCTAGCCATGGTCGTGGCGTACAGCAAATGCTGGAAGATGTACTTGCGGAAGTTCCAGAAGATGAAAACCCTGAAGAACATGACAAAGATACTGGCTTACGTTTAGCAATTATTGGTCGTCCTAACGTTGGTAAGTCAACACTGGTCAACCGTTTGCTTGGTGAAGACCGTGTGGTGGCATTTGACCAACCAGGTACAACTCGTGACTCTATTTACATTCCTTTTGAGCGTGAAGGTCGTAAATACACCTTAATTGATACAGCGGGTGTTCGTCGTAAAGGTAAAGTTGATGAAATGATTGAGAAGTTCTCAATTGTTAAGACTTTGCAAGCAATGAAAGATGCACATGTTGTTGTGGTTGTAGTCGATGCGCGTGAAGGTATTGTTGAGCAAGACTTACATTTAATTGGGTATGCGCTTGAAGCTGGTCGTGCCATGGTTATTGCCATCAATAAATGGGATAACATGTCTGAATACGACCGTAAGCAATGTAAGCTTGATGTTGAACGTCGTTTTGACTTTATTCCATGGGCAAAAATTCATTTGATTTCTGCTTTACATGGAACTGGGGTGGGTGATTTATATCCTTCTATCCACCGTGCTTATGAGTCTGCAAACTTAAAAGTATCGCCAGCTAAATTGACTCAAATTTTAAGTGATGCGACAGAGGCTCATCAACCACCAATGATTAGCGGTCGTCGTATTAAAATGCGTTATGCGCATATGGGTGGACAGAACCCACCGACTATCGTAATCCATGGTAATAAGGTTGATAAGACACCTGCCGATTATCGTCGTTACTTAGAAAACGTGTTCCGTAAAGTATATAAACTTGAAGGTACGCCAGTTCGTATTGACTTTAAAACTTCTGAAAACCCATTTGAAGGTCGTAAGAGTCAGGTTGATGAACGTACTGCTGCACGTCGCCGTCGCTATATTCAGAAATTTAAAAAAGCAGAGAAAAAATTTAACCGTTAAGTTTTTTTCTGTTCAAAAACCCAAAGTTTTCTTTGGGTTTTTTTTGCAAATAAATGAGCTAGTCTGACGAGTTATGAAAAAGTGTGAGTAATAAACGTAATTTTTTGTAAATTTTATAACGAATGCTATAATCAGCATCTTTATAAAATAATTTATATTTCGACAGAATAACGCGGCCTAGGGTTCATTTTTTAGCATGGTAACATTACATCTTGCTCAGCTTATATTTACACATGCTCAGCCCTCCTATACGGCGCTCGACTGCATCCCGGCTATGCAGCGTAGACGTTTATCACCATTGGCTAAACTTGCTTTAAATAGTGCGATTGGTGCATTAGAGGGGAGTAAGGCCAATTATATCGTTTGGATATCAAAATATGGTGATGAGACCAAAACGTTAAGTATCTTGCAAGATGTTTTAAATGATCAAACCCCATCGCCTACACAATTTTCAACGTCTGTTCATAATGCAATTTCTGGTCTCTATTCAATTTTATGTCAGGATGATACTCCCTCTACAAGCTTAAGCTGTTCATGGACTGAGGGTTTGATTGAGGCTTATGCACTTTTAAAGTCAATGCCTGAGATTAAGCGAGTCTTAGTCGTCGCTTATGATGAGCCATTACCTAGTATTTATGCTGAGGCAATCAATTTTCCTGCCTATGCGATGGCCGCTGTCGTTACTCTAGAGCAACCTAATTTACAAATTACTGCGTGGACGCATACAGATGAAGCAGATGCTCCTGCTTTTGCTCATTTTTGGCAGGATGCCGACCAGTTAACATCTGCATTTGGGTGGAACAAATGCTAAATCTTAAAAATCTCAAGCAAAAAAGTAATTATTGCTGGCGTGTGGCTGCTACTGGTTTTAGCTTTGCCAGTTTTGGGCTAGGCGGTATGGCCATTGCCTCAGTGATTGCACCCGTACTCAATGCAACTACTTCTGATCCACAAAAGCGGCAGCAACGTGCGCAAAATGTGATTAAGCATAGTTTTAAAGGCTTTACCGACATGATGGTCAAACTCGGCATCATGACGTATTCGGTAGAAGGGTTAGAAAAGCTACAAAATAGTCGCCAAGAGTTGGTGATCGCCAATCATCCGACTTTGATTGATGTTGTAGTACTAATTGGTATGATGCAGCAGGCTAATTGTGTCGTGAAGCAGTCTCTTTGGTCGAACCCATTTACTAAAGGACCGGTACAAAGCGCAGGTTATATTTTAAATGCGGGTTCTCAGCAGTTTGTAGAAGACTGTGTAAAGCGTCTAAAAGAAAACAATGCGGCTTCTCTTTTAATTTTTCCGGAAGGAACGCGCACTGAAAAAGGGATGACCCTAAACGAGTTTCAGCGAGGTGCAGCCAATATTGCCATTCGTGCAAATGTACCAATTCGCCCAGTAATTATTACTTGTACACCATCAACGTTAACCAAGAATGAAAAATGGTATCACGTACCATCTCAACCGTTCCATATTGAGGTTAAGGTGTTAGATGCAGTACAGGTATCAGATCTGTTAGATGATTTAACAGTAGGACCTAAACAAGTTCGTCAGTTAAGTCGTAGTTTTTATAAAATTTTTGAAGAAGAGTTATCTTGAAATGAGCAATCTTGCTGATGAACTAAAGCAAATGATTATTGATGTTCTAGCACTAGAAGATATTACTATTGCCGATATTGATACAGAAGCTCCATTATTTGGAGAAGGTCTAGGATTAGACTCAATTGACGCACTTGAGTTGGGACTGGCTTTGAAAAAGCGTTACAACATTCATTTAAATGCAGAGTCGGATGAAACCAAACAGCATTTTAAGTCAATCCAGAGCTTGGTTGCTTTAGTTGAAGCACAACAGAAGTCATAAGGAGCGTGATGATGTTATCTCAAGAGCAAGTACTAACTAAACTCCGCGAATGGATGGAAGATTTGTTTGAAATTGAACCGGAGTCTGTTCAACTCGATTCGAACCTTTATTCTGATCTTGATGTAGACAGCATTGATGCGGTCGATTTAGTTGTAAAAATTAAAGAGTTAACAGGCAAGCAAGTAAAGCCTGAAGACTTTAAAAATGTGAGAACCGTGCTTGATGTGGTGACGGTTATTCAGAATATGACTGCTGAATGAAGTTTGTTCTTAAAGGGATAATGACGGCACTTTTTGTGCTGTATCCCTTTATTGTGGGCTGGAGTTTGACGCATGACCAATTTGTCTGGGTGAGTGCTTTACTCATCGGGTTGGGTGTGATCAGACTTTTTAGCAAAGGCAACTCGTTATTATGGCCATTAACGGGTTTTGCTATCGTTTGCGGCGGTCTAAGTTTATTGTTACATGACCATGCTTGGCTAAAGTTATATCCAGTGGGGATGAGTCTAGGTGCATTAATTATTTTTGCGCTGACACTGATTAAGCCGCCATCTATGATTGAACGCTTTGCCCGACTCGTTGAACCTGATTTACCTGCTTCTGGGGTGCAGTGGACCAGACAGGTGACTAAAGTTTGGTGTGTTTTCTTTTTTTGTAATGCACTGATTGCTTTAAGTACTGTGCTTTTTACCTCAACTCAAGTTTGGGTCATTTATAATGGCTTTATTTCTTATGTGCTGATGGGCATTTTGTTCCTTGGCGAATTTATTTTGCGCAAGCGACATCAGCGTTTGCATTCTTCAAATCATTAATTAAAAACTATGTATTGCCATTTTCAGAAATTCATCGATTCAGCTCAGCCACTTTGTATAGACGGTGCTCTGCACTCGACCAGTTTTAATTACTTTTGGCAGGATGTGGCCTTACAAGCTACTGCAATTGCTCAAATGGAAAATCTAACTTGGGCTTTATGGGAAGCAGATAGCTATGAATTTCTGGTTTTATTCTTTGCTGCTTTACTAGCGAAAAAACAAATACTTTTACCACCAAATCGGGTACGTGAACTAGAACAAGATTTTGCAGCACAGCAGATTTATTTTTTAAAGCGCCAAAATACTGAAAAAGTTTTTCCCTTATCTTTAATCTTAGACGATGCTTTTTTAGAGCAGGCGCAACTCTATTTTTATACATCAGGTTCAACTGGTGAACCTAAAAAAATCCCAAGAACACTAAAACAATTACTCAACGAAGTTCAAGGGTTAAGCCAAAGCTTTAGTTTTGATGAACATGCAATTGCGATTGCAACTGTTAGTCATCAACATATTTATGGATTACTGTTTAAATTACTGCTACCACTTGCTACTGGTCGAAGTTTTTATGCGCCTCAAATGGCATTCCCAGAAGATGTGGTACAAGCTCAAAAACAATTAGAAACGTTGGGATTAAGCAATTATTTGATATCGAGTCCTGCATTATTAAAACGCTGGACAACCGATGTCGTTTTGCAACACTGTCAAATGGTCTTTAGCTCTGGTGGCAAGCTAGACAGTGGTATTCGTCCTTACTTAAACCGTCCGATTATTGAAGTTTTGGGAAGTTCGGAAACTGGTGGTATTGCCCATCGTGCTAAAGATGAAGATGCTTGGACTGCGTTTAGTAATGTGGCTATTCGTATTGAAGACCAACAGCTCATCGTAAAAAGTAACCATGCCTTTGAGAATGACTGGATTATTACAGGTGATGGCGCAGCATGGACAGATGCAACATGTCAGACCTTTACGCTGATGGGACGTACAGATCGAATTGTAAAACTTGAAGAAAAGCGATTGAGTCTAGACGCGATTGAACAAAGTATTCAGGCTTTAGAGGTTGTAAAACATTGTCATGTACTTGTATTTGAACATGAGCAACGCCAAATGTTGGGTTGTATTGTTGTTCTGACAGGACAAGCTCGTGAGCAGTTACAACAGCATGGTAAGTCAGCTTTTGTCAGCCATTTAAAACAACAGTTGAAAGATAGCTTGGAAACGATTGCGATTCCACGTCAATGGCGTTTCCTCAGCCAGTTACCACAAAATACTCAGTCCAAACTCAATAAAAACTATTTGAAAACTCTATTTAAGCCTATGTTACAACCCGTGGTGCTGTCCCAGTCTCAAAATTCAGATGACTATATTTGGGAGTTAGAATTTCCACCTGAATTAGCGTGTTTTAAAGGGCATTTTCCAACGCAACCGATTTATCCTGGAGTTGGGCAGATCGGTTTTTTACAACATTTTGCTAAATCAATTTGGTCTGATTTGAGCTGGTGTCAGGGATATGAGCAGTTAAAATTCCAAAACCTGATTCGTCCTTATGCTGTGGTACAACTTAAGCTTGCTCGAAAAGAGCATAAAGTAATTTTTGAACTACGTGATTCAGAACAGATTCTGGCTTCAGGGCGACTATTATTTGCTTTGCAAACAGAAGCAGAGGGTTAAAAATGCAGACCAACTACGGCTTTGTTGTTCCCGTTTATAATCATCCACATTATTTAGCAGATTTGATTGCTTATCTGGATAGTTTCCATTTACCGATTGTGTTGGTCAATGATGGCAGTGATGCTGCATGTAGCCAAATTTTAAAAGCATTGGCAGAGCAATACTCCCAAATTCATCTTATTGAACATGAGGTAAATAAGGGTAAGGGGCAAGCCGTAATGACTGGTTTACGTGTAGCTTATGAGCTTGGGTTAAGTCATGCATTACAACTCGATTCGGATGGTCAACACTGCTGGGATGACATTCCAAAATTTATTGAGCAGTCTCAGCAACATCCCGATGCGATGGTGATTGGTCAGCCATACTTTGATGCCTCTATTCCTAAAAAGCGCTTATATGGCCGTTACATTACCCATTTTTGGGTCTGGTTAAACAGTTTGTCTTTTGAAATTAAAGACAGTATGTGCGGATTTCGTGTGTATCCGCTCGCGAGCACGATAAGGGTTTTAAATAGTGCTAAATTCCAGCCACGTATGGGTTTTGATAGTGAAATTTTAGTACGTTTAAAATGGGAAAATACCTCTTTTATTAATGTACCAACACCTGTGGTTTATCCAGAGCAGGGAATTTCTCATTTTCATGCTTGGCGAGATAACTTAGGGCTAAGCAAAGCGCATGCAACTTTATTTATGGGCATGCTGATTCGCTTACCGAAGCTATTAAAACAAAAGCTGCAAGGTTAATTATGACAGATTCAGCTTCACCAAAATGGAACGACATTAAAGAGCGAGGCGGTATGTTGCCCCTCATGCTGATGTTGTGGTTTTACCGTTTTGGTGGACGTTGGTTATGCAAGTTGGTGATGTACTTCGTCATTATGTGGTATTGGTTATTTGCTGCCACAGCAAGACAGGCTTCCTTACTTTATTTACAAAAACTGCATCATTTTGCTGGATCACAGACTCCCTTTAGCCACCAACCAAATTGGACAAATAGCTACGCGCATTTCATGCAATTTGGCGAATGTATTTTAGATAAGATTGAGGGTTGGCTAGGCAATATTCCAGAGCAGGAGCTACAAGTTTTTGGACATGAAAACTTCTCTCAGCATTATCAAAAAGGTGCTCTGATTGTTGTCTCTCACTTCGGCAATATTGAATTGCTTCGAGCAATTAAGTCAGAGCATCCACAGAAAATTAATGTGCTGGTTTACCAAAAGCACGCGACCAAATTTAATGAGTTTTTGAAAAAAATAAATGATAAGGCAGATGTGTGTCTTTTATCAGTTGATGAGCTGGGTATTGAAACTGCAATGCTATTGCAAGACAAGATGCAACAAGGTGAATGGGTCATTGTGGCGGCAGATCGAGTACCTGTGCAGTCAGATCGTGTTCAGCAAATTGATTTTTTAGGGGAGCCTGCATCCTTCCCTCAAGGTGCATGGATTTTAGCAAATTTACTCAAAGTACCTGTTATTGCAGTGTTTTGTTATCGAGTGCAACAGCAGTTTCAAGTGCATATTCATTCAATTGCCGAGCAGGTAAATTTACCGCGTGCTCACCGTATTGAAAGTATGCAAACCATCACTAAAACATACGTTGCCGTTCTAGAACAGCATTGTCTGCGCGCCCCTTATCAATGGTTTAATTTTTATAATTTTTGGACGAAATAACATGCGTGTGTTAACCGTAGGTGAACAGCCACTGAGTATTGAAGATGTCGTTTCTGTAGCTAGAGGCGAATGTCAGGTTGCTTTACCTGAAACGTCTGAGTGGCGTGAACTGATTCAAAAAGGTGCTGATTTTCTCGATCAGCTCCTTGAAGAAGAAGGGGTTATCTACGGTGTGACCACTGGTTATGGGGACTCATGTTTAGTTGAAGTGCCATTGCATCAGGTTAATGAACTACCGCTACATCTTTCTCGTTTTCATGGTTGTGGTTTAGGTGAAAATTTAGACGTCATCACCGCACGTGCAGTAGTCGTAACGCGTTTATGTTCGTTAGCTCGCGGTTATTCAGGTGTGTCTTTAACTTTGCTTGAACGTCTGACGTGGCTGCTAAATGAAAATGTAATTCCAGTCATTCCATCTGAAGGTTCAGTCGGAGCAAGTGGTGACTTAACGCCGTTGTCTTATATTGCGGGAACATTAGTCGGTGAGCGTGATGTCTATGTTAATGGACAAATTGTTCCAGTTGCTCAGGTGTATGCTGAAAAAGGGTTGCAGTCTTTAACGCTCAGACCTAAAGAAGGTTTGGCGCTCATGAATGGCACAGCGGTGATGACAGCGATTGCTTGTTTGAATTATAAAAAAGCAGAGCAGATTGCACTCGCAAGTACTTTAATTACCGCCCTGAATGTATTGGCGCTAGAGGGGAATCCTAGTCATTTTGATGAAGTGCTGTTTGCACAAAAGCCCCATCCAGGGCAACAGCAAATAGCAAAGCAATTACGTGAATGGCTGAATAGTGAAGTACAAACGGCACATCAAAGTCCGCGTTTGCAAGACCGTTATTCGCTTCGTTGTGCACCGCATATTATTGGTGTGTTTGAAGACTCAAAAGTATGGTTACGTCAGTTTATTGAAAATGAGCTGAATTCAAGTAACGATAACCCATTGATTGATCCTGTTGGTATGCGTGTATTGCATGGCGGTCATTTTTACGGTGGGCATATTGCACAAGCAATGGATAGCTTAAAAATTATGATTGCCAATATTGCTGATTTGATGGATAGACAGATTGCACAGTTGGTTGACCACAAAATGAATCATGGTCTGCCACGTAATTTAACAGGTGCGACAGCTGAACGTTTACCACTGAATCATGGCTTTAAAGCGGTACAAATTGGGGTATCAGCATGGACAGCTGAAGCTTTGAAAAATACTTTAGCAGCTTCAATTTTTTCACGTTCAACCGAATGTCATAACCAAGACAAAGTCAGTATGGGAACCATTGCTGCGCGTGATGCGAGCCGTGTGATTACCTTGACACAGCAAGTCATTGCAGCGCTGTGCTGCGCGAGTGTGCAGGCGATTCATTTGAAAGGTTTAACGGCACAGCTCAGTCCGACATTGCAGGCATTTATGCAATGGACCTTACAAAGCTTTGCATTTGTCGAAGAAGACCGACCATTACAAACCGAACTACAACAGATTGTTGATCGTTTAGACCAACTTGAATTGTTTAATCAACCAGAACTTATGGGATAAGGTGAGCCAATGCATGCAGATGTAATCATTGAAATTCCATTTCATGATGTCGATACCATGAATGTGGTTTGGCATGGACACTATTTAAAATACTTTGAGATTGCGCGCTGTAAATTACTCGATCAATTTCATTATAACTATATGCAAATGAAAGAATCAGGCTATGCATGGCCTGTGATTGAAAGCCACGTTCGCTATGCATATGGGATTGAGTTTGAACAAAAGATCCGCGTTCGAGCCATTTTAAAAGAATGGGAAAACCGCTTAAAAATTGATTATTTGATTTTTGATGCTGAATCTGGGAAACGTTTAACCAAAGGTTATACCACACAGGTGGCGGTGAATATTGAAGCCCGTGAAATGTGTTTTCAGTCACCTCAAGTTTTGTTTGATCGTTTGAATGCGTGGTCTGAGTTTCAACCGAAGAGGAATGCGTGATGTCTAAATTCATCAAAACTTTAGGTTTAGGTGCTGCTGTTTGGATGAGCAGTTTAAGTGCAGTCTATGCAGCGCCAACACAGATCACTCAAATTTTTCAGCAACTGTCACAGTCTCCTACGGTTCGTGCTGATTTCGAACAGCAAAAAAAATTGCCATCGTTGAATAAAACTTTTGTATCGAACGGCTCATTGTTGTTCTCAAAATCTTATGGTGTAGCGTGGCAAATCAAACGACCTGTAAAAGCAGATTTGATTGTTACCCCAACCAAATTGGTACAGAAAACTCAGCGTACATTTAGCCAAATACAAGTTGATCAATCGCCATATAGTTCGGTCGCGACTTTATTCTTACAGCTCATGTCTGGTAATGAGCAGGCCTTAGCAAAGAATTTTAATGTGGTAAGTGCGAATTATAGTCCAGCGGGGTGGAGCATGAGCTTAACCCCGAAAAGTAGCTTGTTTAAAAAGTTATTTGTGCGTGTTGATGCTCAAGGTCACCAGTACGTCAACCAAATCGTGATTACTGAGAAAGCAAATAATTTAACGACTATTCGCTTTAGTCACCAGACTTCTCAACCGACGACTTTAACGGCTACTGAGCATGCGCTTTTCCAACTGGCAAAATAAGTTTACCGCGCTTTGGTTAATTGCTCTGCTGTTCATTGCAGTGGGGCTTGGCATGACGTGGTTGAATAAAGATATTCATATTCAAACCAATATTTTTGCGTTGTTGCCTAAAGTACAGCAAGACCCAGAACTTGCACGTACTCAGCAGTACATGAATGAGCAACTTAACAATAAAGTATTTGTGGTGGTAGATGCCAAAGATGAGACTGCGATACAACAAGCGACTCATTTTTTAACAGCGCAAGCGAAGCAAAGTGCGCTATGGCAGCCACTCAAACCACAGCTAGATTTTGATCAGTTTGCAAAACAGTTGTATCAACATCGAGCAGGCTTGTTGAGTGCTCAAGATCAAGCCTTATTGCAAAAAAAGGACTATGCTGCGCTGACTGAACAAAGTCTGATGCAGATGATGAGTCCAGGCATGCCTGTCACTGCTGAGTCACTGAAGCAAGATCCGCTATTATTATTCCCTCGTTATGCCATGCAGTTGGCAACGCCGTCACAGCAAGATATTGAAATAGAGCAGGGCTTTGCCACAATTCATCATGAGCAAGGTATCTCTCGGCTTTTCGTATTACAGTTGACGCAAAGCCCATACAATATTGATTATCAAGAACAGACATCTACTTGGATTGAGCAAACTAAGCAAAAGTTAGCTGCAATGGGATTAAAATCTCATTGGACTGGAACTATTTTATTTTCAAATTTTGGCACGCAATCGGCCAAACAGGAAATCTCAACCATTGGTGTTGGCTCGACACTGGGCTTAATTTTTCTGGTTTGGTTCGGCTTTCGCTCACTGCGACCTTTGGCGACCGAGTTTATTGCAGTTTCGACTGGAAGCTTTGTGGCGTTTGCGGTCACACATTGGGTGTTTGGTGAAATTCACTTAATGACATTAGTTTTTGGTGCGAGTCTGATTGGTGTCTGTGTCGATTTTTCATTTTATTTTATGGCGATGCAATCGCAGCATAGAAAGCTGGGTGGTTTTCAAATTTTAAAACCGCTATTACCAAGTTTGTTTATGGGTTTAATGACCACATTGGTTGCTTACATCTTTTTGAGTTTTACTCCATTTCCTGGGTTTAAGCAGATTGCCGTCTTTTCAATTGTGGGATTAACTGCGGCGTGGATCAGCAGTGTACTGCTATTACCAAGATTACCTGCACTCAATGCCCAGCCAGCAATAAAAGCACTGTCGTGGATTGGACAAGCACGCTTATGGTTTCAGCAGCGAACCAAGATACGTCATGGCTTGATTGCAGTTATTTTAGCAATAGGTACGGCGAGTCTTTTCTATCTTAAAAGTAACGATGATATTCGTAACTTACAAGGTATGGACGCGAGCTTAAAACAGCAGGACCAAGCGGTTCGTGAGCAATTTGGTCAGCAACAAAGCAGTGATTATTTTGTGGTGCGTGCAGCATCTGCAAATGAAATGCAGCAACAAGAGCAGCAACTGATTGGACACTTGCAACAGTTACAATCACAAGGGAAAATTAGTGCATTTCAAGCTCTGGGTCAATGGATTCCACCATTGGCAGCGCAGCAAAATAATCTACAATTATTAAGAAATATTCCAAAAGCGACTTTGCTGCAATATGCACAAAGTATGGGGCTAAATGTTAATGATGTTTTACATTGGCAACAGCAACTAGCGACACAACCACTATTAGATTTTTCGGTATTTAAAGATCACCCATTAGCTTTTCTACAACCTCAACCTAATGAACGATTAGTGATGGTGACAGGGGTAAAACAGCCTGATGTGTTAAAGCAGCTTCAGAATGAGCACATACATTTTCAGCAACCGATTACCGAAATGTCGCAAATGTTTGCCGAACATCGAGTGCAGGCTCAACATCTTCTGATTTATGCCTTAATTGGTCTGGCGATTGGTTTGGCGCTTGTTTATGGATTAAGTTCGATTGTGCCTTTGGTCCTGCCAGTCAGTTTGGCTTTACTAAGCACTTTTGCTGTTCAGGCATGGTTAGGTGTCGAGATTAACCTGTTTAGTATTATGGCGACTTTCCTGATTATTGGGATTGGCGTTGACTATGCAATTTTCTACCGACATGGACATGATCACCCGCAAGTAGTTGGAATGGCATTATTTTTATGTATGATGTCGACTTTACTTGGCTTTGGATTACTTTCATTTAGCCATACTTATGCAATTCATTGTTTTGGTTTAACGGTTTTATTCGGGGTTATTTTCTCATTTATCTATGCGACTTTGTTAACCCCCGCAGATGAAAAACATATTGTAAATTTACAAGACCATTCATAATTTGAATAAATTAAAAAGGAAGTTGTGCTATGAGCACTATAGAAAAAATTGATGTCGTGATTATTGGGGCTGGGCCATCAGGTAGTTCTGCTGCTGCACTTCTTCGAAAAAAGGGCTATACCGTTACGGTCATTGAAAAACAGTATTTCCCTCGTTTTTCGATTGGTGAATCATTGTTACCGCAATCTATGGCATTTTTAGAAGAGGCTGGTTTATTAGAAACAGTCCGTGAGCATGTTGAGCAATATGCTTTTCAATTTAAAAATGGAGCAGCTTTTTTACGCGGCAAACAGCATAGCTTTTATGACTTTACTGAAAAATTTACCGATGGTCCGGGCACAACTTGGCAAGTTCGCCGTGCAGATTTTGACAATTTGCTAGCAAAGCAGGCTCAAGTTTATGGCGCAGACATACGCTTTGGACATGAGGTTTTAGATGTTGATGTTGTATCTGAACAGCCTTTACTTTCCGTGTTAGATGCAGAACAACAACGTTATCAGATTCAAACTAAATTCTTGTTAGATGCGAGTGGCTTTGGGCGAATTTTGCCAAAGTTATTAGATTTAGAGAGCCCATCAAATTTTCCGGTACGACGTGCACTGTTTACTCATATTGAAGATGGAATTACTGATGATCCTGAATTTGACCGTAATAAAATTTTAATTACCGTTCATGAAAAAGATCATCGTGCATGGTATTGGCTGATTCCATTTGCAGATGGACGGGCTTCTTTTGGTATCGTTGCAGAACAAGATTTTTTTGACAAATACACGGTCGAAAATGCTGAAGATAACGAACCTGAGGCAATGTTTAAGCGTATTTTGACTGATGAAACAAGCTTGTCACATGTACTACGCCGTGCAAAGTTTGATACACCAGTACGTACTTTGGTGGGCTACTCAGCGAATGTGAAACACTTGGCAGACCGCAACTATGCGCTATTAGGTAATGCGGGTGAGTTTCTTGATCCAGTCTTTTCATCAGGTGTAACGATTGCTCTTAAATCTTCAAGTTTGGCTGTTCCTTTGGTTGAAAGAGTTTTACAAGGTGAGCAAGTCGACTGGTTAGAAGAATATGAAAAACCATTACGCCGTGGCATTCAGGTATTTCGTGCTTATGTTGAGTCATGGTACGAAGGCGAGTTTCAAGATGTGGTGTTCTCACAAAATCAGAATGAAGGTATTCGCCGTATGATTTCTTCATTATTGGCTGGTTATGCGTGGGATGAAAAAAATCCGATTCATAAAAATGCCAAACGTAGACTTACTACTTTGGCAGAATATTGTCGTGAAGGGTTGGCGCAAGAACAGGTACTTGAGGGATAACCATGCAACGCAAATGGGCAACGATATTACTCAGTAGCTTTTTATTTTTAAATGGTTGTCAGGTCATGCCACATGCCAAAGGACTGCAAAGTCCTCTATGGCAGGCTCAGACTTATCAACGGCAAGATCAGGTTGAAGTTCAGTGGAAGCAGCAAAGTTTTAGCTTCTTGTTATATCAACAGCAAAAGGGCGCTGTACTGGATATGGTCGCTTTAAGCCTGACAGGCCAGCAATTATTTAAGTTACAGTTTGATGGGCATCGGGTTCATGTTGAACAGCGTATTGATCAAATGCGTTTATTGCCTTTTGAGTTTGTGGTGCGTGACCTTTTGTTTGCGACATATCCTCAGTTTTCACATTTAGGACAGCAAGCTGTAGAGATGAAACAACAAGCAGACAAGCAGGTTGTTTATATTGAAAAGCAGCCTGTATTGCAGCTTAAACAAGGGCAAGGAAGCATTGAATTGATTAATGAACAAGTCCCTTATACCATGACGCTGAGTTCGATTGAGAACACCTTGCAGACAGAAGAAAGTTCTACGCCATGAAACATCTACCTTCAGAAAATGCAGCTCCAATGGCAGTAGGCATACAATTTAGTGTTGGTTTATCTGCATTAGGCTGCGAACTTAATCAAATCAAACAAGCATTACACCAGCCCGAGCAAACCTTGAGTTTGCGTAATGATTTAATCGCTGATCGTGATGTTTGGGTGGGGCAATATACGCATCCATTATGTTCGAGCGTACCTGATACTTTACAGTCTGTAGATTCACGTAATCTACGTTTTGCATTAACCGCATTATCTAAAATTGAAACAGAGTTAAAAGCTTATACAGCAACCTTTGAAAATAAACGTTTGGCCATTGTAGTGGGCACATCGACTTCTGGTATTGCAGATAATGAATTATTACTTAAGCAATATTTTCAAGGGCAAACAGATCTATCGATATCTCATTATCCCCAAGAAATGAGCTGTTTAGCGAAAGCATTACAGCAGTACTTGGGATGGGAAGGACCTGCCTACACGATTTCAACTGCTTGTTCTTCTAGCGCTAAAGCATTAGCCGCAGGGCAGCGATTACTTCACGCAGATTTAGCAGATGTTGTGCTGGTGGGTGGCGTCGACACTTTGTGCAAGTTGACCCTAAATGGATTTAATAGTTTAGAAAGTTTATCTGAACATATTTGCCAACCCTGCGGTGTAAACCGTGATGGTATTAATATTGGTGAAGCTGCTGCGTTTTTTGTACTAAGTAAAGAACAAGCGCCTGTCATGTTAATGGGGGCGGGTGAATCTATGGATGCATGGCATATTTCGGCTCCCCATCCTGAAGGCAAAGGTGCAGCTTTAGCTATGCAACGTGCATTAGATATGGCACATATTTCCGCTCAAGAGGTGGGTTATATCAACTTGCACGGAACAGCAACTCCACAAAATGACGCAATGGAAATTAAGGCTGTACGACAAGTTTTTGGTGATTACCCAGTGGCTTTAAGTAGTACCAAGCATAAAACTGGACATTGTCTCGGAGCAGCAGGTGCCATAGAAGCTTTTATTTGTGAACAGATTCTAAAAGATCAAAGTTGGTTGCCTTTACATCAAAATGTTGAGGTTGATCCGGATTTGGCGGACCAAAACTATGTGCAAGAAGCAGAGTTAACACAGCCCATTCGCTATGTCATGAGTAATTCTTTTGCTTTTGGGGGAAGTAATATTAGTCTTGTTTTTGGAGTGAAACCCGAATGAAACTGGATGCAATTCAATATATTCCTCATGAACAGCCGATGGTATTTATCGACCATTTAACTGAGGTTGCAGAAGGGCGGGCGCAAGCAGAACTCACGATTACGCCAGAGCTGATGTTTTGTGAAGCAGAAGGTTTGCCGACATGGGCAAGTATTGAAATTATGGCACAAACGATTAGTGCTTATTCAGGCTGGCAAGGTAAGCAGTCAAAACAAGCGCCAAAAGTCGGTTTTTTATTGGGAACGCGTAAATTACATTTACCGATCCCTTATTTCGCCTTGGGTTCACGATTGATCATTCAAATAGAGCAACAATATTTTCATGAAGGACTTGGGCAATTTTCCTGTGAAATTCAATATGCTGAACACCGCATTCAGGCAATGTTAAGTGTATTTGAACCTACAGAAACACCATTTGAATAACCACAAAGAATTAGGAATATAGTGTGACAAGACGAATTTTAGTAACGGGTTCAAGTCGAGGAATTGGGAAGGCGATTGCATTACAACTCGCAAAGGCTGGTTTTGATGTGACTGTACATGCACGTTCGCGTCAGGCAGAGGCTGAGCAAGTTGTCCAAGAGATTCAAGCCTTAGGACAAAATAGCCATTATTTAATGTTTGATGTAAATGAACGCCAGACGGTTCAACAAATTTTAGAACAAGATGTAGAGCAGCATGGCGCTTTCTATGGGGTCGTACTCAATGCAGGTCTTACTCATGATGGAGCTTTCCCTGCACTCACCGATCAAGATTGGGATGAAGTGATTTCGACTTCCTTAGATGGTTTTTATAATGTTTTAAAACCGCTCATCATGCCAATGATCCATTTACGCAAAGGTGGCCGTATTGTCACTTTATCTTCTGTGTCTGGAATTATGGGGAACCGTGGTCAGGTCAACTACAGTGCTGCAAAAGCAGGTTTGATTGGTGCGACCAAAGCTTTGGCACTTGAATTGGCGAAGCGAAAAATTACAGTGAATTGTGTTGCACCTGGGCTCATTGAGACCGAAATGGTGACAGATGAAGTTAAAGAACATGCGCTTAAAATGATTCCATTGCAACGTATGGGACAGGTCGATGAAGTGGCGAGCGTAGTGAAATTCTTATGTTCAGATGAAGCCTCTTATGTAACTCGACAGGTGATCTCTGTGAATGGAGGACTCATCTGATGAAGCGTGTGGTTGTGACAGGAATGGCGGGAATTACCTCTTTAGGTGAAACTGCCGATGACATCTTTGCGCGATTTGAAGCTGCTAAAAGTGGTATTCGTTACATGCCCGAGTGGGAGCAATATGTTGACCTTCGGACCAAGCTTGCTGGACCTGTGGAATCTTTTCATATTCCAAAACATTTTAACCGTAAAGTCACCCGCGGAATGGGCCGTGTTGCTCTCATGTCGGTGGTTTGTGCCGAAACTGCTTTACAAAATGCTGGTTTGCTTGGACATGAAATTTTATCTAGTGGGGAAGCGGGTGTTGCCTTTGGTTCTTCCGCGGGTAGTGTAGATGCCGTGGGTGAGTTTGCTAGCATGTTGCTTCATCAGAGCATGAGTAAGATCAATGCAACTACTTATATTCGTATGATGGCGCACACAAGTGCCGTGAACATGACCGTATATTTTGGTCTTAAAGGCTTAACTTTACCTACCTCAAGCGCCTGTACCTCTGGTTCTATGGCGATTGGGCAAGCCTATGAAGCCATTAAATATGGCAAACAACAGGTCATGATTGCGGGTGGGGCAGAGGAACTCAGTGCGGCAGGAGCAGCGGTTTTTGATGTATTGTTCGCGACCAGTGGAATGAATGACCAACCAGAAAAAACACCGCGTCCATTTGATGCTAAACGAGATGGATTGGTGATTGGTGAAGGCGCAGGCTGTTTAATTTTAGAAGAATATGAGCATGCCAAAGCCCGCGGTGCTCATATTTATGCAGAGGTGATTGGCTATGGTAGCAATACCGATGGCCAACACGTCACTCGTCCTGAGTCAGAAATGATGGGGCGCTGTATGGAATTAGCGCTTAAAGATGCCTCTGTAGAAGCTAAAGACATTGCCTATGTAAATGCTCATGGGACTTCAACAGATCAGGGGGATGTAGCGGAGAGTCAAGCTACTGCAAAAGTTTTAGGCTATAAACCAATCAGCTCTTTAAAGAGTTATTTTGGACATACGCTGGGGGCGTGTGGAGCTATTGAAGCTTGGCTAAGTATCGAAATGATGAATCGTGGCCGTTTTATTCCAACTTTAAATCTAGATGAAATCGACCCACTATGTGGTGAACTGGATTATATCGTTCAGCAGCCGAGAAATTTGGATGCTGACATTATTATGAGCAATAACTTTGCTTTTGGTGGAATTAATACTTCGCTTATTTTTAAACGTGTTAAACAATAAGGAACACAACAATGTTAAATAAAAAACTTTTATTTGTAGCAATGCTAAGTGCGGGTTTTACTGCCACTGTTCAGGCTGGAGATGAAGTACATCAGTTAAATTTTAAAGAAGCTGTAGACCGTGCTGTTGCAGATGGGACGCTGGATGGTTCGGTAAAGTTTTATTTAAAAGGTACAAAGTCTGGCGGTAAAATTATTCAAAAAGATGCGGTAACCAATAAAAAGACCAATGGTTTTGGTAAGTCGGCAGCAACGTCTTGTGACTGGGTTTTACGTTCAGCACTGATCCAAATGCAAAACAATGCTAAAGCACAAGGGGCAAACGCCGTGACCAATATTGTGAGCTATTTTAAAGCCAATGAAACCACAAGTACCACAACTTACGATTGCTATAAAGGTGCCATGATGGCGGGTGTTGCATTAAAAGGCGATATAGTTAAATTCTAATCATTTAAAGTAAGGTCGAGATAATGTCTAAGCGTAAAATTGAAGTCTACACACAGGCATTATCTCAGCTTCTTTTAAAGTCGAAACAAGATTTCCCCGACTTCCGTACATTTAATCATTATAAAAAACAACAAATACAGAGTGTCAGAAATAGACTGATCGCAGAGAAACTACAAATCAATTCAACGGAATTGGAGTTTGCCAAGCATGAACATGGTAAACCTTATTTGTTAAATCATAATTTGCATTTTAATCACTCACATAGCCAACAATTCTACGCTTTAGCCATGAGTGCACAGGTTAAAGATATTGGTGTAGATGTTGAGGAACTTGATCGAAATGTACGTTTAGACGCTTTAGCAAAACATGCATTTCATCCCGATGAATATGCAACGTGGCTAAGTTTGGACCAAGATAGAGAATATTGGTTTAAAGTTTGGACGACAAAAGAGGCTGTTCTAAAAGCATCAGGACTAGGCATACGTTTAGATTTAAATACATTAAATACTCAAGTGCACCCTACAGACCAAGATGGAATCTGTTCTCATCCACTGAATGGTACATTTGCTTATCAGAATTTTATTGTTGGCAATATGATGTTAACCGTGGCGTGGCGTTCAGAGTTATCTTGCCAAGGTTTCCAGTTTCCATCTATTCAGCTTCATTCACTTGATCGTTAATAAGTGAAATAGCGTACATAAAAAAACCGCGTATTACGCGGTTTTTTTATTAAAAGGAAAAGCTAAAATTAAGCTTGGCCTTCAACAGCAGCAGCTTGAGCACGTTGCATGTTCGCTTCAAACTCTGCATCAAAGTTGATTGGAGTAAGAAGTAACTGTGGGAAGCTACCTTTAGTGACTAAATCATTTACAGCTTCGCGCAAGAACGGGAACAAAATATTTGGGCAATATGCGCCTAAAATATAAGGTAAACGCTCTTCTTCAATATTATCGATCAAGAAAATACCTGATTGAGTTACATCTACAATGAACGCTGTTTCGTTGTCGTTATCAGCTTGTACCACAACTTTTAAAGAAACTTCAAAGTGAGTCGGGTCAATCTTTTCTGCAGCAGAAGAAAGATTGATATTAAGTTCAGGTTGCCATTGTTTTGTGAAAACCTGCGCCCCAGGAACCTCAAAAGAAATATCTTTTGTATAAATACGCTCTAAAGCTAATTGTGGTTGAACTTGTTGTTCTTCGCTCATTGTTTTTTCCTTAATATGGATGCGATGTTAAGCCAATAATTCGTCGAGTTTACCTTCACGCTCTAAAGCATAAAGTTGGTCAAAACCACCGATAAACTGATCGTTAATGAAAATTTGTGGGACAGTACGATGATTTGTGCGTTGCATTAATTCAACACGTACTTCTGGTGCTTCAACAGAAAGATTTACTTCTTTATAAGCAACACCTTTACGCTCAAGTAACTGTTTAGCACGAACGCAATACGGGCATACAGAAGTTGAGTAAACAATGACGTTTGCAGCCATGATAATTCTCCTTAAGCTTTTGGTTTGCTTTTAACAAGAGGTAAGCCTTGTGCTTTCCAGTTACTGATACCACCATCAAGACGATAGCTATCGTGGTGAGCAACTTTTTGCAAAGCACTTCCAGCAACTTGCCCCAAGTTGCAAATAAATACCAATGGACGGTCACTTGCTTTTAATTCTTCAGCATGACTTGCAATTTGGCTATACGGAATATTGCGACTGCCGCTAATATGACCTTCACGGAAATCTTTACTATCGCGTAAGTCAATTAAAAGCGCATTTTTCGCTTTCACTAAAATACCAAGCGACTGTGGAGAAATTTTACGACCGTTACGTTGACCTTCAAAAATGAAGAACAACACGATCAAGACTCCGAGCGTACCAAACAAAATGGGGTGATTCCCCATAAACTCTAACCAGCGTTCCACAAGTCACCTAAAAAAATTAAAAACAAAATTGACCTAGAGTATAGCGTATATAGATGGTGATCAAAATCACCACTTCAAGGGCAAATAGGGCAGAAAATCAGTTTTTTTGCTGTGCTTCTTGAATCTCGTCGATTAAACGCAAAAAGCTATCTAGACGTCGCGGCAAAATTTCACCAGCTTCGACAGCATGTTTTAAGCCACAATTCTTTTCATGAGTGTGCGTGCAATTACGGAATTGGCAAGAACCCAAATGCGCTGCAATATCTGGAAAGCCCATACGAATTTTCTCTAAATCGAGATGCCAAAGCCCAAATTCACGAATTCCAGGAGAATCAATTAAGGCACCATTTTTACCGAAGTTGATTAAGCGCGTAGAGGTTGTTGTGTGTTGTCCAAGTGCAGAGTTTTCAGAAATAACATTAGTTTTTTGCTCTGCATCTGGAATGAGCACGTTAATTAAAGAACTTTTTCCTACGCCTGATTGCCCTACAAATGCTACAGTTTCACCATCTAAACGTTCAGATAAAGCAGAGATATCACCTTTTTTAGACTGACAAATCATCACCTCATAACCCAAAGTTTTATATTCTTCTAATAGGGTGAGAATTGGGTCATTTTCAGTTAATAGGTCAGATTTATTGAGGACTAAAAGAGCAGGAATATTAGCGTCTGCACAAGCCACTAAATATCGATCAATTAGCGTTGGAGCTGGTTCAGGCAGTGGTGAAAATACAATTACAATCAAACTGATGTTTGCAGCCACTGGTTTCACTTTGTGATAGCGGTCAGGACGAGTGAGTAAAGATGTGCGCGGGTGAATGGCTGTAATAATGCCTAAACCCGTATTTGGGTCAGCTTGCCATTTAACACGATCGCCAGTGACCAATAACTCAAGATTAGTTCGAGTATGACAGCGCCAAACACTATTGAGTTCGATCGGTTTCCAGAATGGTTCTGGTTCTCCTTCGGCAACTTGTGGTTTTTCTGGGTGATGCTCAGGTACAGAGAGGGCTTGTACTTCAAGTTGACGACCGTAGTGTTGTACAACGAGTCCATCTAGATCCTGTGAAGTATCGATCTCTTCTTGGCGAGTTTTATGCTGTTTTTCAATACGACGTTGCTGTTGTTCAGTTAAACGACGCTTACGAATTAAAGCCATTCATATCCCAAAAAAACCATTGTTTGAAGACCGCAAAAATAGCATGAAGCAGCTATAGAATTACAGCGCAGAAGCAAGAAATTTGCTACTATTGATGTTTTTACGGCATTTTAGAACGTACATTCATGAGCAGTACTTTAAATACACGATTAATTTGGATTGATCTGGAAATGACCGGATTAGATACCGATAATGACCAAATTATTGAAATCGCAACAATTATTACAGATGATCATTTAAATGTACTTGCCGAAGGTCCAGTTTTGGCTATTCATCAACCTGATCGTATTTTAAATGCAATGGATGAATGGAACACTCGTCAACATGGGCAGTCTGGACTGATTGAACGAGTTCGACGCAGTAAATTAACAGCTCGTGATGCTGAGTTACAAACTTTAGAATTCCTAAAAAAATGGGTTAATCCAAAAGTTTCACCAATGTGCGGTAACTCAATCTGTCAGGACCGCCGTTTCTTACACCGTCTTATGCCTGAACTAGAGCAGTATTTCCACTATCGTAATCTTGATGTATCTACGGTAAAAGAACTTTCAAAACGCTGGCGCCCTGAAATCATGAGCGGTCTGAAAAAGAATGCATCGCATTTGGCAATGGATGATATTCGTGACTCGATTTCTGAGTTGAAATATTACCGTGAATACTTCTTTATCATGAACACTGACGGTAAAGATTAATAACCTTACCAGAGTGATATGAAAGGGAGGCTATTGCCTCCTTTTTTATTATTTAAAGGGGATTGTTACAATAATGCCGATCACCTGATTTGGCTTTCATATTCATTTTGCTTAAAATGATGTTTTAAATTTTTATTATAAAAAGAGAGCATTTATGCAAAGTAATAACCCGATACTGACCCGTGTTGAAACGGTCAGTGACTATAGTCAACCGATGACTGTGCAAGGTGCGATTCAAAAATCTGTAATGTTGACAGTCATTGCTGCTGCGGTGGGTGTCGCTTTATTTTTCTATGCAGCCTTTACTGCAAATGTTGGTATTGCTTACGCGGCTTCAATTGTAGGTGCAATTGGTGGTTTGGTTTTAGCTTTAATTACAACCTTTAAACCAACGACAGCGCCAACATTGGCAATTCCGTATGCCTTATTTGAAGGGGCTTTTTTAGGTGGTATTTCTTTTACTTTCCAGTTGAAATACCCCGGTGTTCCTCTTCAGGCTTTATTAGCGACTTTCGTTACGACTTTGGTGATGTTTGGTCTATATAAGTTCCAAATTATCCGCGCAACTGAAAAGTTCAAGTCAGTTGTAATTTCTGCATCTTTGGCAATCTTTATTGTATTTATTGTGCAGATGGTTATGCGTTTAGCATTTGGTTCAAGCGTTCCTTATATTTTTGAAAGTAACTGGTTAGGTATTGGTTTTGCTGCATTTGTAGCGGTAATCGCTTCACTTAACCTGATTTTAGATTTTGATTTAATTGAAACCAATGCAGCGTATCGTGCCCCAAAATTCATGGAATGGTTGTGTGGTATTGCTTTACTTGCAACTTTAGTGTGGATGTATATTTCTTTCTTACGTTTACTTGGCTTATTGTCTGACGACTAAGATTGAATTCATCTAGAAGTCGCTCTTCATCAGGAGCGATTTTTTTCGTGCGATTTTTGAAAAAAGATGCATTATGCAATTTCGAAAACCGCCGAATATTGGCATTATGCTTGAAATTGTTTTGAGTGAGATCGGCATGACACAAGGACTTTTAGCAGGTAAGCGCTTTTTGATTGCAGGCGTTGCTAGTAAATTATCAATTGCTTTTGGTATTGCCCAAGCATTACACCGTGAAGGTGCAGAGCTTGCGTTTACTTATCCAAACGAAAAATTAAAAAAACGTGTGGATGAATTTGCTGAGCAATTCGGTTCTAAGCTTGTGTTTCCATGTGATGTTGCTGTTGATGCTGAAATTGATAATGCATTTGCAGAACTTGCAAAACATTGGGACGGTGTAGACGGTGTTGTGCACTCAATCGGCTTTGCACCTGCACACACGCTTGATGGTGACTTCACTGACGTGACTGACCGTGAAGGTTTTAAAGTTGCTCATGACATCAGCGCATACAGCTTTGTTGCAATGGCACGTGCTGCAAAACCTTTATTACAAGCTCGCCAAGGTTGTTTATTAACTTTGACTTACCAAGGTTCTGAGCGCGTTATGCCTAACTACAACGTAATGGGTATGGCAAAAGCTTCTTTAGAAGCTGGTGTTCGCTACTTGGCATCAAGCTTAGGTGTTGATGGTATTCGTGTAAACGCGATTTCTGCGGGTCCAATCCGTACTTTAGCTGCTTCTGGTATTAAATCTTTCCGTAAAATGTTAGATGCCAATGAAAAAGTTGCGCCGTTAAAGCGTAATGTAACGATTGAAGAAGTAGGTAACGCAGCGTTATTCCTATGCTCACCTTGGGCTTCAGGTATTACTGGTGAAATTCTATATGTAGATGCTGGTTTCAATACTGTAGGTATGAGCCAATCTATGATGGATGATGAATAAGTTTTAAAATTTATTCAGCCATAAAAAAGCCGTAGTTGAAGGACTACGGCTTTTTTAATTGGTACAAGTTATTGCGGCAGTTCTTTCACAGGTGAACCACCTAGAGCTTGCATGAGAGTGACATAAGCATTGTATTGGCTTTGCTTCGTTTCAACGAGGCTTAAGCGTGCAGTACGAGTGGTTTGCTGTGCATCAAGAAGTGTTTTTAATGCAACAGCACCATAACGGTAACGAACTTCAGTTAAACGTTCGGTTTTTTCTGCAAGTTCAACATTACGTTCTTGTAATGCTACTTGCTTGTCGAGTTCTGTACGACTCGATAAAGCATTTTCTACATCAGCAAAAGCCTGATAAAGCGTTTGACGATATTGAATAATCGCTTTTTCATAATCCAGATTGCTAATCGCGATATCTTTTTTCATATCGTTATATTGCAAAAACGGTAAGCTTAAACTTGCACCTAAAGTTAGGGCAGGGTTACGTAATAACTCTGTTAACGATGTGCTGCTTGAGCCCAAACTGCTGGTTAAGCTAATCGAAGGGTAGTAGCTTGCTTTGGTTGCATCTTTAGTTGCTAATGCTTTTCTTAAGCGTAGCTCACTTGCTTGCAAATCAGGGCGGCGCGATAAAATATCGGCAGGTAAGCCAGCCCCAATTGCAGGTAGAGCAGTGCGTGGTAAACGCTTTGGCTCTTGAATGTTGAGTTGTTGCAATGGTTCATGTAATAACACTGCGATGGCTGTGCGTGTTTCAACTAGTTGTTGTTCAATTTGGCTTAAGCTTGCTTTTTGGCTTTGCACTGATTGTTCTGCTTGAGTCAGATCTACACCTGAAACGGCACCAGCTTTATATTGAATCTGAACCAAGTCATAAAGCTTTTGAGAAGTTGCGAGGCTTTGCTGAGCAGTCGCATAACGTTCATTTAAATAACCCAGTTGCCAATAGAGTTTGGCAGTGGTTGCAATTAAGCTTTGTCCAGTAGCTTGTAAGTCTTGTTCGGTTGCTAAAGCTTCCCATTTACTTGCTTCGGTTTGGTGTGCAAGCTTGCCAAATAAATCAAGCTCATAGCTTACTCCAGCGCTCATTGAAAGACCTTTAGCACTGTCATCTCCCGAATTTAAATCGAAAGAATGTCCTGTAGAAACACTAGAGCTGGTGCGTAAGCCTTGCTTATTAGCAGTTAGATCAGCTTGTAAACGAGCTTGCTTTAAGGCAATACCTGCAACTGCTAAATCACTGTTACGTTCTAATACATTGCTCACAAGCTGATTGAGCTGCGCATCGTTAAAAAGGGTCCACCAACGATCAGAGTATTGATCGGCAGACATGGTTTTTGCTTTTGCTGTGTCATATTGAAAGCTACCCGGAACTTGTACCGCAGGCGCTTCATAAGGTGTTTTTACTACAGCTGCACATCCTACAAGAGAACCTGTGAGAAGAAGTGCTGTGCTGAGTTTAGCCATAGAGAAAGACATGCAATTTTCCTTATTCTCGAGATAGTGCGGCAACAGGGTCAAGTTTCGCAGCATTCTTGGCAGGCAAGAAACCGAATACGACACCAATCAGTGTTGAACAGACAAATGCTGCAATAATAGAAGTGCTTGAATAAGCCACGCTAAAGTTACCGCCAGCAAATTTATTAATAAGTTGCCCAAGGCCAAGCGACAGTAAGACGCCAAGCACACCACCAATTAAACATACCAAAATTGCTTCAATCAGGAATTGCTGCAAAATATCACTTTGACGAGCACCTACGGCCATACGTACACCAATTTCCTGAGTACGTTCAGTCACTGAAACCAACATAATATTCATGACTCCGATACCACCAACAACCAATGAAATTACGGCAATTGCTGAAACTAGAAGCGTCATTGTACTGGTTGTTTTCTCAATGGTTTGACGGATACTGTCACTGTTCATGGTGAAAATATCTTGTGCACCATGGCGCTGGGTTAATAAGTTAACGATGGCATTTTCTGCGGCAGCAGTTGAATATTTATCATTAATACGAACCACGATATTACGGACATTCGACTGACCCAACATACGGCTCATTACGGTTGTATAAGGCATATAGACATTTAGAGTGTCATCTGAGCCCATACCGCTTGTTTGCGGTTCTACCACACCAATAATACGAGCAGGTACACTACCGAGCAGTACCACTTGACCGATTGGGTTGGCACCGTCACTAAAAAATTGTTTTTGAGTATTGGTATCAATGACTACATCTTGTGAGCGATCACGAACACTACGTTGGTCAAAAGTTTGCCCATCTTTAAAGACCAAACCTTTTACATCGAAATAATCGTTGCTCACACCATTAATGGTCGCATTTGCTTCATTTTGTTGGTAACGCATAGTTTTGGATGTACTGACCATTGGACTGACCGCACTGACATAAGGCTGAGTCATTAACGCATCAGCATCGGCAGGAACCAAAGTCTTAAAACTTGCAGTTTTTGAGTTGTCACCAAAACCACGGCCCTGAAATACCGTAATTGTATTTGTTCCGAGACTACTAATATTGCTTAAAATTTGCTGTTGAGAGCCTTTACCTAAAGCGACCACCGTAACAACAGACGCAATACCAATAATGATCCCAAGCATGGTTAAAAAAGTACGCATGCGATGGGCATTCATAGACAGTAAAGCCATTTGAAAGGCTTCTGATAAACGGTCTAAAGTAGAACGCCATGCAGAAATACTTTTGCCTTTCTTCTGTTTACCTTGTAAAGCAGGAGCGGCATCAGGATCAGATTTGATCGGTTCGGCTGCTTGATCTGGAACGTTAGGACGGTCACTAATAATTTCTCCGTCACTAATCTCGATAATACGAGTCGCATTTTTTGCAACTTGCATATCATGAGTGACTAAAATAATAGTGTGACCTGCGGCATTGAGTTCACGCAAAATACGCATCACCTCAACACCACTATGAGAGTCGAGTGCTCCTGTCGGTTCATCTGCCAGAATAACGTCACCGCCATTCATGAGTGCACGGGCAATAGACACACGTTGCTGCTGACCACCAGAAAGTTGGCTTGGCCTATTGAGTGTTTTAGTACCTAAACCTAATTCGGTCAGTAGAGCTGTGGCGCGTTGTTTACGTTCAGAAGGGGTAACCCCTGCATAAACAGCGGGAACTTCAACGTTACCTTCAGCAGATAAGTCACCAAGTAAATGGTAGCGCTGGAAAATAAAACCAAAATATTCACGGCGTAGTCGAGCGAGCTGATCAGGCTCAAGTTTACCCGTTTCTTGCCCATTAACCTTATAACTACCACTCGTAGGTCGGTCCAAACAACCCAAAATATTCATGAGGGTCGATTTACCAGAACCAGACTGGCCAACAATGGCAACCAGTTCACCTTCATAGATAGTTAGGTCAATGCCTTTTAAAATTTGTATCGTGCTTTCGCCAGCAGGGAATTCCCGGACCAGATTGCTGACTTCAAGCAAAGCTTGTTTTGTCATGCTTACATTCCCATTGGGCCACGGCGACGGTTATTACCACTATTTGCAGACGCAGCAGAAGTATCTGAACTATCTGCAATTACAACTTGGTCACCTTGTTTTAATCCAGCAAGAACTTGCGCATTTACACGGTTATTAATACCCACCAAAATTTGAGTCGGTTTGGTTGTACCATCTGCTTGTAAAATACGTACTACGCTTAGCGTTGCTTTACCTTGTTCAACCAGTTGTTTTTGTTCAGCAGTTAAATTTAAGCGTTCTAAACGAGCACCATTACCTTGATGTTTGCGTTCTGTACTTGGGGTAGAACTTGCTTTCTCAGATGACTGACCTGATTTTCTTTGACCAGAAAATTGTTTACTACTTAAAGCAGAAGATGGAACCAATAAAGCATTTTTAGCTGAATTTAATACGATATAAACTTGTGCAGTCATATCAATACGCAGTTTACCATCGGTATTTGGCACATCGAATAAGGCATTATAGTAGACAGCCGAACTGGTCGTTGAACTTGTATTACTTGTTGATTCGCTCGAAATTGAGTCAGGAGCAGGCTCAATCTGGCGTAATGTTGCATAGCGTTTGGTGTCATCGCCTAGAGTTGTAAAGTAGACCTGTTGTCCTTTTTCAACTTTCATAATGTCAGCTTCACTGACTTGTGCCTTAATCGTCATGTTTTGTAGTTTTGCAATTTTAACGATGGTCGGTGCACTTTGGTTTGCGTTTACGGTTTGGCCTTCTTCGGTCACAATCGCGACTACCGTTCCATCAGTTGGAGCAACAATACGTGTATAACCAATATTGGTTTGAGCCGTAGATTTTGTCACTTTGGCAGATTCGATTTGTGCATCTAATGCTTTAATTTGCGCCTGAGCTGTTTTATAGCTTGCCTCAGCCGATTCTAAATCTGCACGCGGCGTTGCATCTTGCGCATACATTTGTTGCTGACGGCGGTATTCAAGTTGTTTCTCATTTAAAGATGCAACTTGTTGAAGACGCTGTGCTTCTAAATTTTTAATGTTTGCATCAGAGGTTTTTAGACTGTTTTCTTGGGTTGTTGAGTCAATTTGTGCAATAAGTTGACCTTGCTTAACTTGATCACCCAACTGTACATACATCTTTTTAACCTGACCAGATACCTGTGCACCTACGCTAATGAGTTTGGTTGCATCAAGTGTACCTGTCGCAAGGACATTATTCTCAATATCCCCACGCGTCACCTCAGCAGTAATATATTGAGGCTGTTGCTGTTTAGGTTTTAAAAATTTCCAAGCTAATACAGCAATAATTGCTATACAGACGATGATAATTACGAGTTTGATTGGCTTTATTTTTGGCATGGTGAGAGGTCGAAAAGTTTAAAATTTAATTGAGTATAAAAGCGAAATGAGGATAAAACGTGAATTTTTATGATAATTCAAGAATGAAAAAAATGATTCGGCCGAATTACTGTATAAATAATGTTTTTCCACATAATTCAGCAATCGCTTGCTGCATTAAATGTTGGGCATTTTCGTTCGACATACCTTTAATTGCCGCATCAATTTGTAATAGAAGGGTAGACCAGCCTAAAAATTGTTGAGGATTTAATCTTCTTAACGCTTGTTGATATAAACTGACTTTGGTTTTCCAGATGCCAAGTTGTAAGGCATTATGGGGCTGCTCAAATAATTGCATCAATAAACGCATTTCTTTACTTAACGTCCATAAAATCAGACTTTCTGGTTCGCCAGCAGCAATTAAATATTGAAAAATTTTAATGGATTGAGCGAGATTACCTTCCAATAAGGCATCGCTTAAATCGTAAGTGGTGTAACGAGATTGATCTTGTAGACAAGCATATAACTGTTCAATTTGAATCAGTTGTTGGTCTGGAAAAGTGTCTCTTACACGCATCAAGCTATTTTTAGCTGCAAGCAAATTGTGCTCGTGATGTTGCATGAGCCATTGCCAAGCGTCATTGTCGAGTTGAATTTCAAGTTTTTCTGCTTCAACAGATAAAATTCTTTGACGGTCTTGCGGATAGTTTGCGGTTAGGGCAACGACAACACCATTTGCTTCAACAACTTGGAAAAAAGCAGACTTTAAACTACTACTATCTTGCTTAGGTAAAACAATTAAAAGTAGGTTAGTTTCATTATGCTGGATATAACTTTTAAGTTGTTTTAATCCATTTGCATCAGGTTTTATATTGCCATGTACTTCAATTGCGAGCTGCTGAGAAAATAAAGATAAGCTGTTAAGTGCATTAAAAACATTTTTCCAGTCGCTCACGCTACTAATATCATAGCGTTGTCTTTCAACTTCTTGTTGTTGCCAACTTTTACGAAAAGCATCTAATAAATTTTGTTCCAGCAAAGGTTCTTGGCCGTGTAAAATCCACGCACCCCGTGCTTCCGGAATGCGTTTTAAGGCTTGTAAATAGTCAATTTTCATTGCTGGTAAAAATAAAGATTAAGGCTGAGCTTTTGGTAAACGGTTTGCTGAAATCTGACGAGTAATTTGCTGTGCAATATCATCAATCACAATACGTTGCAAATAAGATTCTTGCTGATTTTCGGTGTTAACCGTTGCAAGATCATATTGATAACTACGAGACGCAGTTAACGAACGTGGTTCTGTAATTTTATTACCCTGACGGTCTTCAATCTGGAAGGTTACAGTTAAACGTAATAATACTTCCGTTAATTTACCGTTTAAAAGCTGACGACGTGGAGTGTACTCTAAAACACGGAGTACGTAAGCATCGTTATCATTGCTGAGTTGAACACCATTTGCAGCTAAATATACTTTTAACTGCGTTTCCAAATCATCAGTTTTTGCTGGTAACTCAAGGCTTAATTTTTTATAAACAAGCGGAGTTGCAGTCGGGTTGCTTCCTTTTAAATGAAAGCCACACCCGACTAAGCCTGCACTAAGGCCTAAGGTCAAAACAACAGCGGCTAAACGTTTGGCAAAGTGCATGCTTGATCCTCTCATTAATAACTTTAATTAAACAACGAGGTTAACTAATTTATTTGGAACCACAATTTCTTTCTTTGTTGGTCCTGTTAAGAATTGTTGAACTTCTGGTAAAGCTTTAGCTTGAGCTAATAGATCTTCTTTAGAAATATCAACAGAAACTTCAAGTTTACCGCGAAGTTTGCCGTTAACCTGTACAACAATCGTTTGGGTATTGCGAGTTAATGCAGAAGCATCGACTTCGGGGAATGTTGCCTCTGTCACATCTGTACCAAACTGAGCCAATAATGTTTGACTTAAATGTGGTGCAAATGGAGCAAGTAAAGTTAACAGTGTGGTAATCGCTTCACGTTCTACAGCAACGTCGTTGTCGTCTTTTGCTTCAAACTTATTGCTTGCATTTAACAATTCCATCAAAGCAGCAATTGCAGTGTTGAATGCATGGCGACGTTCAATGTCATCACTTACTTTTTGAATAGTTTCGTGAGTCTTACGACGTAAATCTTGAGCATCTTTAGATAAGTTAGCTGCATCAATCGTAGAGGCTTGGTTACCTTTTTCAAGGAAGCTTGCTACAAGACGCCATACACGTTTCAAGAAACGATTTGCTCCTTCAACACCTGCATCAGACCATTCTAAAGATTGATCTGGTGGAGCAGCAAACATCATGAATACACGTGCTGTATCTGCGCCGTATTGATCAATAATCGCTTGTGGGTCAATACCGTTATTTTTCGACTTAGACATTTTTTCTTGTCCGCCGATAATCACTTCTTGACCGTCACCTGAATATTTCGCAGAAATGATGCGACCTTTTTCGTCACGCTCTAATTCGATGTCAGCAGGGTTAAACCAAGTTTTCTTACCATTTTCTGCTTCACGATAGAATGTATCTGCAAGCACCATGCCTTGAGTTAACAAGTTGGTAAATGGTTCATTACCTTGTACCACACCTTCATCACGCATTAATTTGTGGAAGAAACGTGCATAAAGTAAGTGAAGAATCGCGTGCTCAACACCACCAATGTATTGGTTTACAGGAAGCCAGTTTTGAGCTGCTTCAGGTTTAACCATACCACCAGTAAAGTCTGGAGAAGCATAGCGTGCGTAGTACCAAGATGACTCTACAAAAGTATCTAAAGTATCTGTTTCACGGCGTGCATCGCCACCACAGCAAGGACATTTAGTTTCATAGAATTCAGGCATTTTATTTAATGGGTTACCTGAACCATCTGGAACAACGTCAGTTGGTAATACAACCGGAAGCTGATCTTCTGGAACTGTGACTTGACCACAAGTATCACAGTTAATCATTGGAATTGGACAACCCCAGTAACGTTGACGAGAAACACCCCAGTCACGTAAACGGAATTGAACTTTAGAATTTGCTAAACCTTGTGGTTCTAATTTTGCAAGGAATGCATCGAAAGCAGCTTGGAATTCTAAACCGTCAAACTCACCAGAATTAACAAGTTTACCTTCTTTAGAACCGTACCATTCTTGCCATTCAGTTGCAGAGTAGTCTGCATCGTCAGCACCTTTGGCATCAATCACTTGTTTAATTGGCAAATTGAATTTGTTGGCAAATTCAAAATCACGTTCATCATGTGCCGGTACAGCCATGACTGCGCCAGAACCATAAGACATTAATACGTAGTTTGCGATCCAGACAGGAAGCTCTTCACCAGTTACAGGGTGCTTTACAAACAAACCTGTTGCCATGCCTTTTTTCTCGGCTGTTGCCAAGTCCGCTTCTGCAACTGAACCCATGCGGCATTCTTCAATAAATGCAGCCAATTCAGGGTTATTTTCAGCAGCTTTAAGCGCAAGAGGGTGTTCTGCCGCAACAGCAACATAAGTCACACCCATAAGTGTGTCAGCACGTGTTGTATAAACAGTTAAGCCATCAGCATAAATTTCGGTATTGGCAGATGGGAAAGTGATTTCCATGCCTGTAGAGCGACCAATCCAGTTACGTTGCATGGTCAACACTTGTTGAGGCCAGCCGTCCTGTAAAGTGTCAAGATCGTCTAATAATTCTTGTGCATAGTCCGTAATACGGAAGTAGTACATTGGAATATCGCGTTTTTCGACCAATGCACCTGAGCGCCAGCCACGACCATTTTCAACTTGCTCGTTTGCTAAAACTGTTTGATCAACCGGATCCCAGTTTACTGTTGAAAGCTTGCGGTAGATGAGGCCTTTTTTATAAAGCTGAACAAATAACCATTGTTCCCAGTGATAATACTCTGGTGTACAAGTTGCAAATTCGCGATCCCAGTCTACAGATAGACCTAATTTTTTTAATTGGTCACGCATGTAGGCAATGTTTTCAAATGTCCATTTTGCCGGAGCAACTTTATGGGCAATTGCAGCGTTTTCCGCAGGTAAACCGAATGCATCCCAACCCATCGGTTGTAATACAGTTTCACCTTTTAAACGGTAAAAACGGCTAATTACATCACCAATTGTATAGTTACGCACATGCCCCATATGCAGCTTGCCACTTGGGTAAGGAAACATTGACAGGATGTAGCGATGTTTACCTTCGACAGTGTCGGCAACTTTAAAGACTTTACGATTTTCCCAATCTTGTTGAACTGATGGTTCAATCGTGTTTGCTTGATATTCGGGGTCAATGTGAGAAATAGTCATAGACGTAAGCTATACAACAAAAATTGATATTAAAGATTGTTGCACAGCATAGCGCAAAATCGACAAAAATGCAGTTTTGGGATGGATTTATTTTCCGTTAAAAATTAAACAGGAATAAACCTGAAAAAAGTGGAGCAGACATAAAAAAAGAAAAGTGGAAAAATCAAATAAGATGAAAAAATAGTCAGTTAAAAAATAATCATAGAAAAGTGTTTCTTTAATCTTGACTTTAGTGAATTAAACAACAAAAATGCTTCCTTTAGTTTTATATGCGATTATTTGATCACCCTTCGAATAACCGTCATGTTTTGTAATAGACATTCTCTCTAGCCGAGAGATTGATTTTACTTAAAGTATGTATATCCAGACATGCTTTATTAATGTTAAAAAAGCTTATACGGCTGAAAAACAGAAATTTTTCTATTGCAACGAAAACTAGACAATATGTGTGCTATAACAGTGCAGACAATTCAATGAATGAAACACTATTTGTGCCTTCCATAGATAGTGATAAAGATTTTAGGGTGAATCACGTTGGAACTTTTATCTGGTGGTGAAATGCTCGTTCGTGCTCTTGCGGACGAAGGCGTTGAACATGTTTTTGGTTATCCAGGCGGCGCTGTATTACATATTTATGATGCGCTATTTCAACAAGACAAAATTAATCATTACCTCGTACGTCATGAACAAGCTGCTGGTCATATGGCAGATGCTTACTCGCGTGCTACAGGTAAGACTGGTGTAGTACTGGTCACTTCTGGACCTGGCGCAACTAATACTGTGACTCCAATTGCAACAGCTTATATGGACTCAATCCCAATGGTGATTTTGTCTGGCCAGGTTGCATCACATCTTATTGGTGAAGACGCTTTCCAAGAAACTGACATGGTAGGTATTTCACGTCCGATCGTGAAACACAGTTTCCAAGTTCGTCACGCAAGTGAAATTCCTGCAATTATCAAAAAAGCATTTTATATCGCATCAAGTGGTCGTCCTGGCCCTGTTGTCGTCGATATTCCGAAAGATGCGACAAATCCTGCAGAAAAATTTGCGTACGAATATCCTGAAAAAGTGAAGATGCGTTCTTATCAGCCACCTTCACGTGGTCATTCTGGTCAAATTCGTAAAGCGATTGATGAGCTTTTAAGTGCAAAACGTCCTGTAATTTATACGGGTGGTGGTGTTGTTCAAGGTAATGCATCAGCATTATTGACTGAACTTGCTCATTTACTCGGTTACCCAGTGACTAACACACTTATGGGCCTTGGTGGCTTCCCTGGCGATGATCCACAGTTCATTGGCATGTTAGGTATGCATGGGACTTATGAAGCAAATATGACTATGCATAATGCTGATGTCATTCTTGCGGTAGGTGCTCGTTTTGATGACCGAGTAACTAATAACCCTGCAAAATTCTGTTTGAATGCCAAAGTTATTCATATTGATATTGATCCGGCGAGCATTTCAAAAACAATTATGGCGCACATTCCAATTGTAGGGGCAGTTGAGCCTGTACTTCAGGAAATGTTGACGCAATTGAAACAATTGAATGTGTCTAAGCCAAACCCTGAAGCAATTGCTGCATGGTGGGATCAAATTAATGAATGGCGTAAAGTTCATGGCTTGAAGTTCGAAACACCGACTGATGGCACAATGAAGCCACAGCAAGTTGTTGAAGCTTTATATAAAGCGACCAATGGTGATGCCATCATTACTTCAGATGTGGGTCAACACCAAATGTTTGGTGCGTTGTACTACAAGTACAAACGTCCTCGTCAATGGATTAACTCAGGTGGATTGGGCACCATGGGCGTAGGTTTACCTTATGCAATGGCTGCGAAGCTTGCTTTCCCTGATCAACAAGTAGTTTGTATTACTGGTGAAGCTTCAATACAAATGTGTATTCAAGAGCTTTCAACCTGTAAGCAATACGGTATGAACGTGAAGATCTTATGCTTGAATAACCGTGCTTTAGGTATGGTTAAACAGTGGCAAGATATGAACTATGAAGGCCGTCACTCAAGCTCATATGTTGAATCATTGCCTGATTTTGGCAAATTGATGGAAGCTTATGGTCATGTGGGTATTCAGATTGATCATGCTGATGAACTAGAGTCAAAGCTTGCTGAAGCAATGGCGATTAATGATAAGTGTGTATTCATTAACGTCATGGTTGATCGCACGGAACATGTTTATCCAATGCTGATCGCAGGTCAGTCTATGAAGGATATGTGGTTAGGTAAAGGGGAGCGTACATAATGAGACATATTATTTCTGTACTCGTTGAAAACGAAGCTGGTGCGCTTTCTCGTTTGGTGGGCTTATTCAGTCAACGTAACTACAACATTGAGACGTTGAATGTAGCTCCAACCGAAGACCCTACGTTATCACGTTTGACGTTAACCACTTATGGTGATGACCATAAGATTGAACAGATTACAAAGCAGCTCAACAAACTTGTTGAAGTTGTAAAAGTAGTAGATTTATCAGAAGGTTCGCACATTGAGCGTGAACTGATGTTGATCAAAGTAAAAGCGTTAGGTGCTTCACGTGCTGAAATTAAGCGTACAGCGGATATTTTCCGTGCGCAAATTGTAGACGTGACCCCAACTACCTATACCATTCAAATAGCAGGGACAACTGAAAAATTAGATGGTTTTATCGATGCGCTTGCAGAAAACACTATTCTAGAAGTCGTTCGTTCAGGTGTATCTGGTATCGCCCGTGGCGAAAAAGTATTAGCCATTTAATTTTTTAAAAAGTATTTTAGCGGAGAACACAAATGCAAATTTTTTACGATAAAGACTGTGACTTATCAATCATCCAAGGCAAGAAAGTAGCGATTATTGGTTACGGTTCTCAAGGTCATGCTCATGCACTTAACCTTAAAGACTCAGGCGTAGACGTAACTGTAGGTTTACGTGCAGGTTCAGCTTCTTGGAAGAAAGCTGAAAATGCTGGTCTTAAAGTTGCAGAAGTTCCTGCTGCAGTTAAGCAAGCTGACCTCGTAATGATTTTGACTCCAGATGAATTCCAATCACAACTTTACCGTGACGTGATTGAGCCAAACATCAAAGAAGGTGCAACTTTAGCATTTGCTCATGGTTTCTCAATTCTTTATAACCAAGTTGTTCCACGTAAAGACTTAGATGTAATCATGGTTGCTCCTAAAGCACCTGGTCACACAGTTCGTTCTGAATACCAACGTGGTTCAGGTGTTCCTGATCTAATCGCAATTCATCAAGATGCTTCTGGTAATGCACGTAACGTTGCTCTTTCTTATGCTTCTGGCGTAGGTGGCGGCCGTACAGGTATTATCGAAACTTCATTCCGTGAAGAAACTGAAACTGACTTATTCGGTGAGCAAGCAGTTCTTTGTGGTGGTGCAGTTGAACTCGTGAAAATGGGCTTCGAAACTTTAGTTGAAGCTGGTTATGCACCTGAAATGGCTTACTTCGAATGTTTACACGAGCTTAAATTGATCGTTGACTTAATGTTCGAAGGTGGTATCGCTGACATGAACTACTCAGTATCTAACAATGCTGAGTACGGTGAATATGTAACTGGTACTGAAGTAATTAACGAGCAGTCTCGTGAAGCGATGCGTAATGCATTAAAACGTATTCAATCTGGCGAATACGCGAAGATGTTCATTCAAGAGGGTGCATTAAACTACCCATCTATGACTGCTCGTCGTCGTCAAAATGCTGCACATGGTATTGAAGTAACTGGTAATAAGTTACGTGCAATGATGCCATGGATCCAAGCAAACAAAATCGTAGATAAAGAAAAGAACTAATTTTCTTTTTCTAATGCGTCAAAAGAACCCTGCTTTAAGCAGGGTTCTTTATTTATACTATTTTTTATTTGAAGGCTAAAATTGCGATTAGATTGACTTGAATAGATTAGATAAATTCTATATTTTTCATATGATTGGCCGCTTATTTTTTATTTACTTTATTGATTTATAAAGTAAAAAATACTTGACCAAAAGATAGATAATGTTATTGTTTATAACTGACTGAATAAGTCAAATTTACTAAAACTTCTTTAACATGTTTAATTGTATTTTGGGCAATGAGTTGAACAAAATAAAAAAAAGTATTGAATAATCATGGAAGTCCAATATGGGTCATGTTGATTACGATAGCACATTGATCGTCGGCTCTTTTATTGCAGCTGGCCTCATTTGCTATATTGTAATTTCCATGGAGCAGCTAATATTCAAGCAACTCTATAAAAAGTTTGAATCCTTAATTTTATTTATTAATGGATTGCTACTCGCATTAGCAATTAGTATTGTTCATATTGTTGGTATACAAGCTTATCATCTGTTTGATACAGCCAACTCGAATATTCCTTTAATCGTCATTTCTTATGCCATTAGTGCATTGTTATCTTGCATTGCGATGTGGTTGACTTCGCGTTTTACACTTCCTTTATTTAGACTCATTTTGAGTTCGATTATTATGGGAATTGGAATTTCAGCTTCATATTACATTAGCATGTTGGGCTGGAATATTAATGTTTATAAAAAAGATTACACTTCGTTCTTACTCTTATTTTCTGTATTAATTGCAATGAGTGGTTCCGGGTTAGCGTTTTTACTAGCCTATAAATTAAAAGATACCGAACGATATCGTTTAACCTTAAAAATCGCATTTTCGATAATGATGACCTTAAGCATTATGGGAATGCACTATACTGCTCTTATTGCGACGAATATTACTGATAAATTTATTAGCCAATATCAGGCTGAACATGACTTATTACTATTTACAATTATTCTAGTCACCTGTTTGGTACTCGTAGCAAGTTTTATTGTGGCAATGTTAGAACAACGCCTCATGCAACAAAATTTAGAATTGCGCAAGGCAAATAAAGAATTAGCTAATTTATCTATACAAGACAATTTAACCAAGCTACCAAATCGCCTTTATTTAGTTGATTATGCTGAAGTATTGCTTTCAGATCATCGATATAAAGATCAAAAAATTGCTTTTTTATATATTGATTTAGACCGTTTTAAATCAGTGAATGATGCATTTGGGCATCATGTTGGTGACCAACTCCTTATTCAAATGGCAAACCGTTTACACTGGCAACTCAATGAGAAATGTAAACTACTTAGAATTGGTGGCGATGAGTTTTTGCTTATTGCAGAAAATACAAATTCAGATGAAGCTGTTGTGTTGGCCGAGAAAGTTTTACAGCTGATTCAGGAAAGTTATCAAATTTCTGGTAAAGAAATTAATATTTCTGCGAGTTTAGGAGTAGCACTCTTTCCTGAGCATGGACAAAATGTTCAAGACTTACTCATGAACGCTGATGCCGCGATGCTCATGTCTAAAGAGCAGGGCCGGAATACTTACACCATTTTCAGTTATTCAACTCATCAACAAGAAACAAGAAGCCAGTCAAAACTGATCAATGATCTTTATAAAGCCGTAGAAGAAAAGCAATTCATCTTATATTACCAACCAAAATTTAATACGAATCTTGAAGTGTGCGGTGTGGAAGCATTAATCCGGTGGAATCATCCAGCTTTAGGAATACTCACCCCACATATGTTCATTGAGGGTGCGGAAAAAACGGGGTTAATCATCCCAATGGGGTACTGGGCGCTTGAGCAAGCTTGCCTGCAAATTCAGGAATGGGAACGTAGTAATACACCATTTTATCCAGTTGCAGTGAACCTGTCGGCACTGCAATTTGAAAATAAAAAGTTATTTAGTACACTCGAAGCATTGTTAAAAAAATATCAAATTCAACCCCACCATTTAATTGTTGAGATTACTGAATCTACTGCTATGCGGCATATTGATTTAAGTATTCGAGCCTGTGAGCGACTGCGAGACATGGGCATTCGAGTTGCCATTGATGATTTTGGAACTGGGCATTCGAGTTTCTTGTATTTAAAAGATTTACCAGTAGATGAATTGAAAATTGATCGCGGCTTTATTGTCGATTTAAAGCCAGGTTCTAAAGAAGAAGTGATTCTAGAAAGTATTATTCATTTAGCTAAAAAGTTGGGTTTAACCGTAACTGCCGAAGGAGTAGAAACTCAACAGCAGGTTGAGATTTTGACTCGTTTAGGTTGCCAGCAATTTCAGGGTTATTTATTAGGTATGCCTGTTCAGGTTGATCAGCTCATTGAAACCCAAGGCGCCCATTTCGCTTAATCTTTTCTATATCGGTTTTTAAACCTCATATTTTCTTTTAATTTTTTCTTTAGAGAACAATTAATTAAAATAAAATTATCTTTTAAAAACACACCTATATATTTGTAGTAATGAATAGTAGTAGTTTCTCAATTGGTTGAGTATTTTACATATAATAATTTATGAATATATACTGTGAGTATAAAGTAATACTAATAAATTGATGTTTGTGTTTTATAAAATATAAGAGGTGAAAAGGATTGTTATAAAGCATTGTGAAGTTTATATAATAATTAGAGTTAATGAAGAGGGGGCTAAATAAAATTATTCATTTTTATAAAATATAAACACATTAATTTTTGAAGTTGAATAGATTTTTGGTGGAGTTGGAGAGTAGACTCCACCGAAATAAAAATAACTTCTATTTTTATTAAAATATAAAATTTTAATTAATTTATAAATTAAATAGTTGCACAATCTCGGATTTTTTCAAACTCAATAATTTTATTTATATAAGACCATGTTTCTTCGGGATTAATCTTTTCTTTGTTTATAGTGCCATCAATAATAATTCCATCTACAATGTTAAGAAAAAGTCCTGTTAGAATTTTCGTATTTTCAACCTCCAACTCTGAAAGGGCTGAAAAAACTAATGCGTAAATCCACTCTCGGTACTCATTAATTTGATGTTTGATAGAAGGATATAATTGCATGACTTCGATAGTCGCTTTCTTAAATAAGCAGCCATTAAAGTCATCTGTGTTGATCCATTCGATATACCAAGTAAAGATTTTTTTTAGTCTAAGTAAAGGGTTGTTAATGTTATTAATTTTTTCCAACATTGAGTCTTGGATTTCTAAATTTCTTTTATAAAGACATTCTTCAATTAAGACTTCTTTAGAAGAAAAGTACTTATAAAAAGTCATTTTTGCAACGCCAGATTCAGCAATAATACGATCAACACCAATAGACGTATAGCTTTTTTGGTTAAAGAGGGAGGTAGCTGTTCTTATAATAGTTTCTCTTTTTGACATTGGTTTCCCCGTCGCGGATGTTTTTTGATTAACTTTGCTATTGTAAAGTGTAGAAGCTTAAATAAAACTTATTTTATAGTATTTAAAAAATTATATTTATTCAATAGCTTGGTTAATTTAAAAAACAACATATTATATATTTGATTTGCAATAGTTTACTTTTTTAAATATTATTAATTAATCCGTTGATTTGTTGAGATAATAAACATAGTATCAACTTGTTAAGCATAGGTGAGCGGAATTTATTTTAGCAATTGAATGCATAATTGAAATAAAGGGAAAACCTATAACTTAACTATAAGAACAACTTTCTACTGAGAATCATTATGTTAAAAAAATTTGAAGACTTTAATAATCCAAGAGAAAAAGCATTGCAGGGGATGAAAAACAGTATCCCTGCAAAACAATGGGATGAAAATTTACAATTTCTTCAACAGTTAAGAAAAACAATTGCAGATTTGCCGGTTTGTAAGCATCCTGCAATCGAGTTATTAAACAGTGGATATCTGGATAAGACAACGTTGACGCATATTCATTTAGAATATCGTCACGCGATTGTGCAGATTTTTACTGATGCTCTATTACAAGCACAGTTTTTAACAAAACAATTGGAACCTAAACTCCATTCAGGAGCCAAAATGTTTCCAAGGGTGTTATTAAGTTTAAATATACTTGATGAATTCGGTTTTCGTCCTGGACTCGATAAAGATAATTACTATTTGGGCAACCCTGAATACGCTCATTATCCTTTATATGAGGATCTACTTAATGATTATGGTTTAACTGAGCTTGACCGTCGTAATTATAAGCCGTCAAAATTTGCAGATCAGGTGAGATCATTCTTAGAGTCTTCTTATGATAGTTATATCAAGGTCGTAGCATTATTGGCCGTTGCAGAGGAAGAGGTCATTCTTTTTAGCCCACCATTGCGTCAAGCAACCAAATTCGTAAATATCGATGTTGAAGGTGGTGGCTATTACCATGTACATGGTGTATCTACTGATGAAACATCTGAGGCTGCTGACGATGACCATCAAGATGACCTTTGGTTTGCATTAGCGCAAGCGATTACAAAAGATGATTATGAGAGCTTAACCAAGCTATGTATTGATTACTGTGCTTTATGGAATGAGTTCTGGGATGCACAAATTGCAGATGTTCAATTTATTGAAGAAAAGAAACTGGCATAACAATTCTATTAAGTTTTAACAAAGCCCATCTATCAACAGGTGGGTTTTTTAATTGAAAAGATCTAAAAAGCTTATGAGTAGCTCTTGGCTTATCAACAATCATTAAACAGTTCTATAAATCTGCTACAATTACGCCAATTTTTATTTTGATCGACTTTAGGTCTTTGGCACTGCAATCTCCGCAGTAGGTGTATTTCATGAGTTTTAAAGATGAGTTAGCGGCACAGGTTGCTCAACGCCGCACATTTGCCATCATTTCCCACCCCGATGCCGGTAAAACCACCATGACAGAAAAATTACTGTTATGGGGTAAAGCAATTCAGGTTGCAGGGATGGTAAAAAGCCGTAAATCTGATCGCGCAGCTACATCTGACTGGATGGAAATGGAAAAAGAGCGTGGAATTTCGATTACCACTTCTGTCATGCAGTTTCCTTATAAAGGTCATACCATTAACTTACTTGATACACCGGGACATGAAGACTTCTCTGAAGATACTTATCGTACCCTAACAGCAGTTGACTCTGCATTAATGGTGATTGATGGTGCAAAAGGTGTCGAAGAACGTACCATCAAATTGATGGAAGTTTGTCGTATGCGTGACACTCCTATCATTTCGTTCGTAAACAAGATGGACCGTGAGATTCGTGAACCACTTGAGTTACTCGATGAAATTGAAAATGTCCTTAATATTCGCTGTGTACCTATTACATGGCCATTAGGGATGGGACGTGATTTTGCTGGTGTATACAATATTCTTGAAAATAAATTGTATGTTTACAAAGCAGGTTTTGGTTCAACCATTACAGATATTGAAGTGCGCGATGGTTATGACCATGCAGATATCCGTGAAAAAGTCGGTGAGCTGGCTTGGGCATCTTTTGAAGAGTCACTTGAACTTGTACAAATGGCGAATGAACCTTTAGACCGCGAATTATTTTTACAAGGTAAACAAACTCCAGTTCTATTTGGTACAGCGCTAGGTAACTTCGGTGTTGACCATGTGTTAGATGCATTTATGAATTGGGCACCAGAACCTAAAGCACATCCAACACAAGAGCGTGTTGTTGATGCGAAAGAAGAAGGGTTTTCTGGTTTCGTCTTTAAGATTCAAGCAAACATGGACCCGAAACACCGTGACCGTATTGCCTTTATGCGTATCTGTTCAGGTAAATACGAGAAAGGTTTGAAAATGAATCACGTACGTATCGGTAAAGATGTACGTATTAGTGATGCATTGACATTCCTTGCGGGTGAACGTGAGCACTTAGAAGAAGCGTGGCCAGGTGATATTATTGGTTTACATAACCATGGCACAATTCAAATTGGTGATACTTTCACAAGTGGTGAAGATCTGCATTTTACAGGTATTCCTCACTTCGCACCGGAGATGTTCCGTCGTGTGCGTTTGAAAGATCCATTAAAGTCAAAACAATTGCAAAAAGGTTTGAAAGAGTTGTCTGAAGAAGGCGCAACTCAGGTATTTATGCCACAAATTAGCAATGATTTGATTGTGGGTGCAGTGGGGGTGCTTCAGTTTGATGTCGTTGCTTACCGTTTGAAAGAAGAATATAAAGTTGACTGTGTTTATGAGCCTGTAAGTGTTAATACAGTTCGCTGGATTCATTGTGATGATGACAAGATTCTCAATGAATTTAAGAAAAAAGCGCATGATCAGCTTTCTATCGATGGTGGCGGTCACTTAACTTATCTTGCACCAAGTCGTGTGAACTTACAGATTATGCAAGAGCGTTGGCCTGATATTCAGTTCCGTAATACACGTGAACACTAATCTTTAAGATTTGACAGACAGCTTCGAAAAGAAGCTGTTTTGTTTTGAAAAATAAGAAAGGATGATGAAATGAATTTGAATAGAAAGACAGTTATTGCACTTTTAGTTGCAGTAATCATATTAATTTTGGCGATTTGTCTTTTTGTCTGGAAAAGCACTCAGCCTTCATCATCCTCTCAGGTCAAATCAGCTTCTACCCAAACTCAAAATATAGAGAAAGCTGAGGTACTCCCATTTCTTAACTTACAACAAGTAAAAGCTGACTATGCTTTACCATTTTGTGAGAAGAAAAATTGTATTGATGTCGATGTTCAAACAATAAAGACTCAAGATGCATGGCTAAATGACTGGATCACAAAAAGTCAGGCCAAAGTGATTCAAGACCAAATTGATTTGAAAAAAGACTTGAGTTTGCAGCAGGCTATTAATGCCTATGTTAAAAAGTCGGATGAATGGCAAGATAAATACTCAAAGAATCGAGCTTATGAATTGCATCTTCATACCCGTATTGCATCGCAGCGTAACCAATACGTTTTATTGCAATTAGGGCTTGATACCAAGCAAGAAGAGCTCACAATTAAAGATCGTTATTACTTTTTTGTAGCCGACCGGAAACTACATAAAAGCTTAACTTTGTTAGATGTTTTAAAAAAGGATCAACAAACAGCTGTGCATCAAATGGTGCAAGTGGCATATCAAGACTGGTTAAAAAAGCAGACTGCTGAAATTAAAAAAGAAGCACCAAAAACTTTATATTGGGGACAGGCAGATTGGTTCTTTGATGGTGAAGGTGTTGGCTTACATTATCAGGCTAACCAGATTACTAAAGAGGCGCCACAGCTCGATATTTATTTATCTAAAGAACAGACCAAAAAAATATTACAACCCGAGGTTTATGAACAAATGTTTTAAGATGGTAGCAGAATTTGCAACCTCTATTTATATGCGCTAATTTCTTAGAAAGGTATAGCGTAATCTCCTTAGAATAAAAGGCAAAATATGATGTTATCTTCTAAAGCTTCACTGCGATTAACTTTGCTTGCTTCTGCTATATTTTTGGTAGCATGCCAACCTAAAGCTGACCCTAAGGATTCTCAAGAGCAGCAGAAATCAGCTGTTCAAGAACAAAAGCCAATAGAGTTGACTTTGAAAGGTGAAACAATTCCTAGTAAGGTGGTTTTACCTGATTGCGATGGCAAAAATTGTCCGGAATTTACGGTAGAACGTTTACAAAGTAATTTTCCTTTTATTGACAAAATTATAGATCAGCAAATCTTAAATACATTAAATCAAATTTTAGAAATTGCTGAACCTGATGCTAAGGGCACGCAAACAGAACAAAAAACAGAAGCTTCGGCGGCTGCGGGTGCAGAGCAAAAAAATAGTTTTGATGCGCAGGTACAGCGTTATGCGAACTCATTTATCGATCTAGATAATGAGCTAAAAGCTTTAAGTAGTAATCATCAGATCAATCTCTTAGTTAAACCTAAGATTTTGCAAGCTCAAGGCAAAGTTGTCACTGTAGTGCTTAATAGTAGTAGTTATCTAGGTGGTGCTCATGGCTCCGCTGCACAGCATTACTATAATTTCGATTTAAAAGAGCAAAAACAGATTGAGCTTGAAGATTTGTTGCGCCCACAGAAAAAATCTGCATTGGAAAAGTTAGCACATGAAGCCTTTAAGACTTGGGTAACTGATTCTAAACTTGCTGATAATGTTGCTGACTATGAACAAGCATGGCCATTTAAGTTATCTAATAACTTCTTGTTGGGTGAGCAAGGTTTAATTCTTCAATACGGTGAGTATGAAATTGGACCATACGTGGTTGGGCTTCCTCGATTAGTCATTCCTTATGCTCAATTACAAGATGTATTGAAAGAGGACTATTTGCCACAGCCTAAAGCTAAACCTGCTTCGGCACCAGTTGCAAAAAGTGCTGGCTAATGCATCTGTTTGATACACATACCCATTTTGATGTTGCCGATTTTGATGAAGATCGGCAGCAATTAGCGCTTAATGCTAAAAAAGCGGGTGTAGATGCATTAGTCTTAATTGGCTTTTTACAGTCACGCTTTGATGAGTTGGTACAGACTCATCATCTGTTAAAAAGCTGGGAAAATGTACCAACTTCATATTTAGCACCCGGTTTACATCCGTTTTATATTGAGCAGCACCAACCAGACCATCTTTCTCATCTTGAGCAAATTTTGCAGCAACAGGACTGTGTGGCTGTGGGTGAAATTGGCTTAGATACTTTCTTAAAAGAACATAAGCAACCAGATGTATATGCCAAGCAAAAGCAATATTTTGCTCACCAGTTAGAGCTGGCGACCCAATATCAAAAACCAGTGTTACTCCACATTCGAAAAGCGCATGGTGATGTGCTTGCTATATTAAAAGCTCAAAAATTTAAATTGGGTGGCATTGCGCATGCTTTTAGTGGTGGGGTAGAAGAGGCAAAAGGCCTTATTAAGCTTGGTTTTAAGATTGGTGTCACGGGGCAGATCACCAACCCGAACGCAAAAAAACTTCATACGGTTGTGCAGGCCATAGGTGCCGAGCATTTGGTGATTGAAACAGATTGCCCAGATATGACACCGCTTTGCTGTCAAACCTCAACAGAACAGCGTACTCGTAATACCCCTGTTAATTTGCCGTATGTTTTACAAAGTTTGGCTGAAAATTTAAACATGCCAGAGTCTGATTTGGCTGAGTTGCTGTGGAAAAACTCTCTCACTGCACTGAAATTATCGTAATAAAAATCAAAGATTAAAAATATTAACTAAAACAAAACACAGTGATTAAAAAAGAAGCTTAAAGTAAGAAAACAACATGTAAAAACGTGAAAAATAACATTGCCAGACATGGGAGGATAACCCAATGGCTAAGTATAGCAATATCAATAGTTTTAATGCTTTACAGACGCTAACAGTAGGTTCCAGCAATTATCAGATTTTTAGCTTAGCCCAAGCAGAGAAAACGCTAGGGGATATTGCCAAACTGCCGAAATCTTTAAAAGTATTATTGGAAAACTTATTACGGTTTGAAGATCAACATAGCGTCAAAACTGAACACATCCATGCTTTAGCAGAATGGCTAAAAACCCGCACCTCAGATCAAGAAATTCAATATCGACCTGCAAGGGTTTTAATGCAAGATTTTACGGGCGTGCCTGCTGTGGTTGATTTAGCTGCAATGCGAGCAGCGATGGCGCAAGCGGGTGGCGACCCTGAAAAAATTAATCCATTATCTCCTGTTGATTTAGTGATTGACCACTCTGTAATGGTTGATTATTTTGCCGATGATCAGGCTTTCGAGGAAAACGTACAAATTGAGATGCAGCGTAATGGTGAGCGATATCAATTTTTACGTTGGGGGCAGTCTGCATTTAATAACTTTAGTGTAGTGCCACCAGGTACGGGTATTTGCCATCAGGTCAATTTAGAATATTTGGCTCAAGCGGTGTGGCTAGGCGAAGATAATGGCCAGACTTTTGCTTTTCCCGATACTTTAGTGGGTACAGACTCACATACCACCATGATTAATGGTTTAGGTGTTTTAGGTTGGGGAGTAGGAGGAATTGAGGCCGAAGCAGCTATGCTGGGCCAACCTATCTCGATGCTGATTCCTGAAGTCATTGGTTTTAAACTCACAGGCAAATTACCAGAAGGAATTACTGCAACTGACTTGGTGCTGACCATTACTCAAATGCTTCGTCAAAAAGGTGTCGTGGGTAAATTTGTAGAGTTCTATGGAGACGGCTTAGCTGATTTACCACTTGCTGACCGTGCAACTATTGCCAATATGGCACCAGAATATGGTGCGACTTGTGGTTTCTTCCCAATTGATGAAGTGACATTAGGATATTTAAAATTAACTGGTCGTCAAAGTGATCGTATTGCATTGGTTGAAGCGTATAGCAAAGCACAAGGCTTATGGCGAAATGCTGGTGATGAACCTGTTTTTACAGATACTTTAAGTCTTGATATGAGTACAGTTCAGGCAAGTTTGGCAGGTCCAAAACGCCCACAAGACCGAGTGCTTTTATCAGAAGTACCAAAAACATTTAATGCGCTGATGGAGTTAACATTAAAACCAGCCAAAGAAGCTAAAGAGCGTTTAGAAAATGAAGGCGGTGGCGGTACTGCTGTCGAGGCAAAAAAAGCAAATATTCAACATGAAAGTCCTTCTTGCGTGATTGAAGGACAAACTTATCCATTAAATCATGGTGATGTTGTTATTTCGGCCATCACATCTTGTACTAATACTTCTAACCCGAGTGTAATGCTGGCGGCGGGATTACTTGCTAAAAAAGCCATTGAAAAAGGTTTGAAGCGTAAACCATGGGTGAAAAGCTCTCTTGCACCAGGTTCTAAGGTCGTTACAGATTATTTATTGGCTGCAGGCCTTACCCCATATTTAGATGAGTTGGGCTATAACTTGGTGGGATATGGTTGTACAACCTGTATTGGTAACTCAGGTCCATTACCTGAACCAGTTGAAGACGCAATTCAATGCCATGATTTGAATGTTGCATCTGTACTTTCTGGTAACCGTAACTTTGAAGGACGCGTACACCCATTGGTTAAAACAAACTGGCTTGCTTCGCCGCCTTTGGTCGTCGCTTATGGTTTGGTGGGTAATATCCGTACCGATTTGACTACGCAACCTATTGGGCAAGGTAAAGATGGGCAACCTGTTTATTTAAAAGATATCTGGCCAAGTCAGGCAGAAATTGATGCTGTCTTACAGAAAGTAAATACAGAGATGTTCCATAAAGAATATGCTGCGGTATTTGATGGTGATGAAAGTTGGCAAGCGATCCAGATCCCGAAAAGTAAAACTTACGAATGGGCGGATGATTCGACTTATATTCGTCATCCGCCATTCTTTGAGGGCATTGGCGAACCACCAAAACCAATTAAAAATATTGAACAGGCACGTGTTTTGGCAGTGCTCGGTGACTCGGTAACGACTGATCATATTTCACCGGCAGGCAATATTAAAAAAGACAGTCCGGCAGGTCGATATTTACAAGAGCAAGGTGTTGAGCCAAAAGACTTTAACTCCTATGGTTCTCGACGTGGTAATCATGAAGTCATGATGCGCGGAACCTTTGCCAACATTCGTATTAAAAACGAGATGCTTGGTGGTGAAGAGGGTGGTAATACTATTCATGTGCCAAGTGGCGAAAAGCTTGCCATTTATGATGCGGCGATGCGTTACCAACAAGAACACACACCGCTTGTGATCATTGCTGGTAAAGAATACGGAACAGGTTCTTCACGTGACTGGGCTGCCAAAGGTACGAACTTACTAGGTGTTAAAGCTGTCATCGCCGAGAGCTTTGAGCGTATTCACCGTTCTAACTTGGTGGGTATGGGGGTGTTGCCATTACAGTTTATTGATGGGCAAACGCGACAATCTCTCAACTTAACTGGTCATGAGGTGATATCAATTCGAGGTTTATCAGATGGGATTGAACCTCATCAAATTCTTGAAGTTGATGTAAAAGGGCCAAATGGGGTAGCCAGCCACTTTAATGTGTTATGTCGAATTGATACGTTAAATGAGGTTGAGTACTTTAAGGCGGGTGGTATTTTGCATTATGTACTGCGGAATTTGATTGCTGGTTAATGTTGTCTTGAGATTAATACCAATCAATATTTTTATTGGTTGGTATTAATTGAGCTTTTACATTAGAACTTTTTCTTTTATTTGCTTGAGCTAATCATCATTCACAACCTGCCCGTTATAAAAAGATAATAGTTTCTGCGATTCTTTTGATACTCGTGAACAGATGACAGGTTTTGTGAATGAGAAAGTTTTTGCTTACTTTTTTAAAAAAGTAAGAAGATTTAGCTGTTAGTACTTGAATTATAATGATGAGGCTTGTCGTGAGTTTAAATATCACCATCTCAAGTTTTCTTTGATCTAAAATACACTTTCTTCTAAAAAGCAGTAAAATACCTCCCGTGTTTTATATCCTCAAAGAGTAGCAATGACCGATCTTCTACAAGATGAATATGACCGCCGTTTTGCAGGTGTAGCGAAAGTTTATGGTGATTCATCGTTCCAGCACTATGAAAAAAGTCATGTGATGGTGATTGGGATTGGTGGTGTTGGTAGTTGGGCGGTAGAAGCTTTGGCACGCACGGGTATTGGTGAGATTACATTAGTCGATATGGATGTGGTTGCAGCATCAAATGTGAACCGTCAGTTACCTGCAATGACATCAACACTGGGTTGTGAAAAAGTTGAGATTATGGCGGAGCGTTGTCGCCAAATTAACCCACATATTAAAGTTAATATTATTGATGACTTTTTAACCCCTGAGAATGTCACCGAGATTTTAAATCCTGTACCCGATATTATATTGGACTGTATTGATGACGTTAAAGCGAAATTGGCTTTAATGCTTCATTGTCGTTTTAATAAAATTCCTTTGATTGTTTCGGGTGGAGCAGGTGGTAAACTCGATCCCCTTAAAATCCGTGTGGCTGATTTATCAAAAACAGAACAGGACCCGATGTTAGCGAAGCTCCGTAGTCAGCTTCGTGCTCGAGGTATTTGTAAAAAGCCAAAAGAGAAATTTGGAATTACCTGTATTTACTCAATTGATAACCCCTTTTCTAGCGCTGATGTCTGCCCATCGGCAGGGTTACGCTGTGGTGGATATGGTTCGGCGGTAGTGGTGACGTCAAGCTTTGCGATGATTGCTGTAGCTGAAGTTTTGAAGAAACTCGATTTAAAGAAAGCATAATTTAAATATTGAAGAGGCATGCGCTTATATGAGTGCATGCCTTTTGTTTTTTTGAGTAAAGTTAAAATTGATTTAATCATATAACTCTATGTTGTCGTGTTTGGGCTGTGTTGGGAGCTGTTGATCATAAAATTTAAAGCACCATAAAATCAGAACAACAACGGTGAAGATGGTTAAACCTTTTAAATACTTCATGAATAATTCAATCAAGTGAATGGTCTTGATAAAATTCTAGCGAAGGCAATCTATCTAATCTAATATAGAAAATAGACCTAATGATCTAATTTTGAGATAGAAATGCTGACGTTAAAACAATTTCAATATTTTATAAAAATCGTTGAAGAAGGAAGCTTTACCGCGGCTTCTGAAAAGCTATTCATAGCTCAGTCTGCTTTAAGTCGGCAAATTAAATTATTAGAAGAAGAAATTGATTTTAAATTATTTGATCGTACTGATAAGAAAGTGAAACTGACGACAGCGGGAGAGGTCTTCTATAAAAAAATAAAAGATAATATGCATTATTTAAATGAGATTATTGGCGTTTCTAAGAATATTGCAGAAGGAAAAAATCGCCAGATTAAAATTGCTCACTCGAGCAGTATTGTTATGGATGCTAAAAAGGTTCAAATATTAAAAGAAATTAGCTTAAAGCAAAAAATTAACTTTGAGATAAATACGTTGTCATCTGAGCATCAGGTTTTGGCTTTACTGAATGGGGAGATTGATATTGGTTTAATTAGACCACCAGTTCGGCATACATTAGATGACATCAATGTTATTAAATTATATGAAGAACCTTTAATGGTGGCCGTGCACATTGATCATGCTAAGTTTACAAATAAAGAGAAGTTGGACGTCAAAGATTTAAAAGAGGAATACTTTGTTTCTACACCACATTCTAAAAGAGGTGGGTTAAGCTATTTAATTTCAAATCTATGTTTAGCCGCAGGATTTATCCCACAAAAAGCTCCAATTCAGTCGCGTAAGATTTCACAGTTACAACTTGTGGCGGCAAATTTAGGTGTAAGTATTGTGCCTAAAGAATTTCAGCAGATCTTGCCTGTTCAGGTAAAACTATTGCCTTTAACCGATCAGCTATCACTTTCGGAAGTAGTTTTGGTCTATAGAAAAGATCATGATGAAAGAATTCAGCATTGTGCCGAATGCTTCCATCAAGTTTTTCAATTTTAGGAAATTGATTAGGCAGCTAATCTATAATAAGTATAAGTAACATTATCGTCTTTATAGACATCATAACTACTTTGTTTGAAGTCAGAAACCCACTCACTTCCTGTATATCCAGCGATATGTCCATAAACATGGTTGCGGGTTCGGTGAATGATGTAAATGTCACCTTCCTGAGGTTCGTCGAAGGCTGGATCAATTTCTTTATAACCAATCTTTTTAAGGGTATCGCCCCAATCTGAGGCTGCAATTGGATGGTTTTCAACATCGGCACCAGCAGATTCGAGCGCAAGGCGGATACTGCGTGCGCATCTCGCTTTACTGCGTCTAGATGTAATACTTTCTAATTTTTCTACGAACTTTTCTACATCAATGGGAGGGTTAGTTGAGGTTTGAGTTTGATGATTATTGGGTTTCATGGTGAAAGGATAAGGGAGGCTTGGTGTGCTGTGCGATACAACAATGGCTGCCTGATTTGAATCCTGATACATGTAATTATCAGCTACTTGTCCGTCATAAATAATCATCGTGAAATCTCTACCGTGCTACCCATGTCCATATTAAAAAAATCACCACCTACCTGTGGCGTTCAGAGATACTAATAGGCGTACCTTAAAAGTTTTGTTTATGTTATGTAATAACGTATCTTTTTTCCAGAGGCGTGTGCTTTGGAGTGAAAAGATGCTCGTCAAAAGGTTTATTAAAAACAGTAAAACTTAAATTATTGATATTATTATAAATAAATAATAAATCAGAACTTAAATTTGAATATTTTGCTTCAACATTTGCGAATATACTCAAAATCTAAGTCGCTGATTTAAAATGCCACATTTTCTTACAATTTAAGAAGTCATTACCCACTTAAACTTGCTGCTCTTTTAAATACTCTTCAGTGCGAATCATGGCTGCTTGCATGTTTTGAATTGCACTTTCAACGTCAGTTAAAGTTTTTGCATTTCCGCCACTTAGCGCCTGACGCCATTTACGAGCGCCCGGCAAGTTTTGGAATAAACCTAAAATATGACGTGTAATGATTGAAAGAGGGGCACCTTCAGCCATACGTTGTTCAATATAAGGCAGCATTTGTTCCATAATATCGAATCGATCTGGAGCTTCTAGATTCCACAGCTGTCCCAACTCAGCAAGTAGGTAAGGGTTATGGTAGGCTTCACGACCAATCATGACACCATCAACATGCTGTAAATGTGTTTGAGTTTCGGCAAACGTTTTAATTCCACCGTTAATTTCAATGGTGAGATGTGGGCGCTCTTGCTTTAAACGATATACATCTTCATAGCGTAAAGGTGGTACTTCTCGGTTTTCTTTCGGAGATAAACCTTTCAAAATAGCAATACGGGCATGTACAACGAAATAAGTACAACCTGTTGCCGCGACAGTATCTACGAAATGTAGCATTTCTTCGTAAGACTGCATGTCATCAATACCGATACGATGCTTTACCGTTACTGGAATCTTTACTGTCTTTTGCATGGTATGAATGCATTCAGCAACCAAGTCTGGCTCTGCCATTAAACATGCGCCGATTTTATTGTTCTGTACCCGGTCACTTGGACAGCCTACATTCAGGTTAACTTCATCGTAACCCCAGTCTTCTGCCATTTTTGTGCAGGTTGCAAGCTCTTGTGGGTTTGAGCCGCCAAGTTGTAATACGATCGGATGTTCTTGTGCGCTATAGTCCAAATGGCGTTTAGCATCTCCAAATAGGATTGCGCCTGTAGTGACCATTTCGGTATAGAGCACAACGTTTGGGTTAAACAACCGTGCAAAGAATCGGTAATCCTTTGTAGTCCAGTCCATCATAGGCGCGACAGAAATACGAGGTTGTAACGATTGAAGTGATTGCATAACCAATAGACCCAAAAGTCGCTAAATTAATGAAAGGGCAGCATTATACGGGGTTTGCCTCTGAATCGACAGTGGCTTTTAACCGAGTAATTTATAACCACCCTTATGTTAAATATAGAAAGATGATTTTTAACAAATTACTTTATAGTTAAGGCATTTGCTTTTTTTGTAAGAAAGCATCAATCACGCTAAATAAAATACAAAATACAACGAGGCCTACACCTGCAAGGCAGGTCATAGTCCATCCACCACGATTCCATGCAAAAATCCCTAATGCCGAACCACCAGCACCACCAATAAAGTAAGTGGTCATATAAATAGCATTGATACGAGATTTGGCATCGGGACGTAAACGGAAAATAATGCTCTGGTTACTGGTGTGTACCAGCGCAAGTGCCAATTGAATTAGAGCAAAACCAATAACATAAGCTGAAAGTAGAGTTTGTCCGAAATAGAAACAAATCCAACTTACCAAAAACAGCCCACAGCCCATCCAAGTGAGGAGGCGTGTATATCCTTGATCGGCATATTTACCAATATAACGTGTAGATAAAGCACCAAAGATACCGACTAACGGGACTAGTCCGATAAATAGATCAGGTAAATGATGTGCCGAGGTGAGAAGTAACGCGATGGTGGAATATAGAATACTCACTGCTGCAAAGGCGAAAGCACCTGTAAGCGCTCTTAATAATAGTCGCTTTTCCTCTTTTAAAAGCTGAGCCATGGAAACAAAGATTTGCCCATAGTTCATTTTCATGCGCATGACATAAGGCAAGCGACTTTTTAAGGTATAGGCCAACAGAAGCATTAACACACCACTGACTACATAAACTACTTTCCAGTGGAATAGATTGGAAAATAAGCCTGCCAGACTGGTAGAGAGTAAAATCCCGACCAATAAGCCACTCATTAAAAAACCAATAATTTCGCCTGTTTTTTCAGGTTTTACGGTCATTGTGGCAAGTGGAATAAGCACTTGAGCTGCAACAGAAAACAAGCCTGCTAAAATTGTACCAATCCATAGCATGGGCAAGTTAACAGCAAAAGCAGATGTAAATAGGCCAATTGCGCAAAGCACCATCAAAAACGGAATAGCTTTAGCTTTATTAACAATATCACCCATCGGAACAATAAAGAGTAAGCCAAGGGCATAAGACACCTGAGCAAATGTCACTGTTAAAGCGGCTTGTGCTTGAGTTACAGCAAAATCTTGCTGAATAGAGTGAATCAGCGGCTGACAATAATAATTCACACCTGCACATAAGCCACATGCTGCTGCCATCAACCAAAGCAAAGGTTTATTTTGACTGATATCTTCAGGGGTAGACATGATGTTCTCTCAGTTTTATTGGGTGTATGCCGTTGCTTCAACTTCAATGAGCATGTGTTCTAGTGCAAGGCGTGGCACAGGAATGAGTGTACAGGCAGGAAAAGGATGATTTTTCCATAAATTTTGCATAATTTTAATCAAAATTTGATGTTTTTCGACCGAATGGTCAACAACTAAAACTCTTAAAACGGCAATGTTGTTAAGCTCTGCATTGGCGGCTTTTAAAGCATGTTGAATATTATCAAAAACTTGGTTCGCTTGTTCTTCAAAATTTGGGCTTAATTCCCCTTTGGAATTTTCGCCGCCTTGACCAGCCACATGAATAATATTCTTAAAGTTTTTTACCACAGCAACATGGCTGTAAGCATTTGAAGTAGGATCATATAAAGTTGATGGATTTATGATTTTAAAAGCTTCTTGACTCATGGGAACTCAACCGTTCATTAAAATTTAGATGAGTATCCAACCTCAACTTAAGTTGAGGTCAAGAGAATTTAATGTTTCAGTCTTTTCTTTCTTAATGTAATCATCATTACACCTACAATATTCAGTAGGCAGCCGACCCATTGCCATATATTTAGGTGTTCATTTAAAAAAGCCACGGCAAGTAAAATTGTTAAAACTGGTCCAATCGAAGCGATCATTGCTGATTGAGAGGCTCCTAACCGTTCAATGCTTTGCATGAGCATAACGGTGGGTAATACGGTAACTAAAAAGCCTAAGCCAATCCCATACCAAATCACGCTAGAGGGGAGTTGTAATAGAAGTTGAATAGGATGAGGTGTGCTTAATACATAGTGAGTTAATGTGCCGACACAAGCCACAGTTAGAGCTAACCCTGTGAAATTCCAAGAACCAAATTTCTTAATGAGAGGGGGTGTTAGTAATAAATAGCCAGCAAAAGCTACAGCACTTGCAAATACAAAACTTGTTCCTAACCAGAAGTTGCCCTGAATTGGTGCGTTGCTGTGTTCCTGAAGCATAACCAGCACCGTTCCACCATAACTAAGAAAAATGGCAAATAAACTTTTTACATCTAATTTTTGTTTGTAGAGTAGACTCGAAACAATGACGGTGAGAGTAGGGTATAAAAATAGAATAATTCGTTCTAGAGAGGCGCTAATAAACATAAGACCCATGAAATCGAGCCAACTTGCAAAGTAGTAGCCTAATAGACCGGCAAAAATTAAAATTAGCCAATCCTTCTTTTTTATGCCCTGATTATGATGCCTGTTAAACCAGCAAATTAATAGAAAGAACGGTAAAGCGCTTAACATGCGTAAAGCCATCAGGACTGTACCGTCGACTAATGGAGAAAGGGCATAAGTCTGTTTAATAAAGATTGCTTTGGTACTGAATAAAAACGCAGAGCAAAGCGCAAAAAAAGACCCGATTTGAAACGATGATAAAGAAATTTTCATATACAGGACTGTATAAGAGAGACTATTGTCTGTAAAAAAAGAAAAATCTTCCTATATTACACCTCAAATCAAATATCGTGAATCATCAGTTCAAAATATGGGTATTTATTAAATAAATATTGGGTGGTATTTTAAAAAAGTTCAATTAGAATCCAAATTCTGTACAAAGAATACACATGGGGGAAACATTGCAGCTTGCAATGTTTTTGACAATGAGAAATTAGCTTGAGGAACGCTCATGCAGATCGGAATCCCAACCGAAACTGTCGTCGGTGAAAATCGTGTAGCTGCTACGCCAGAGACAGTAAAGAAGTTGATTAGCGCTGGTCATAGCGTTGTGATTGAACGTGGTGCTGGTGTAAAGGCTGCGTACATTGACAGTGCTTATGAACAGGTCGGTGCAACCATTACGGATGATGCCTATACGGGTAGTCAAATTATTTTGAAAGTTCGCGCTCCACAGGGCGGGGAAATTCAGAAACTTGCAGCAAATACCGCTGTTGTAGCAATGTTTGATCCTTATCGTAATACCGAGCTAGATCAGTTTGCGAATCAACAAGTGTCTGCTTTTGCTCTAGAACTGCTTCCTCGTACGCTTTCTCGTGCACAAAACATGGATGTGTTGTCTTCTCAAGCAAACTTGGCTGGTTATAAATCAGTTTTACTTGCTGCTGCTGAATATCAACGCATGTTCCCAATGCTTATGACTGCTGCGGGTACTGTAAAACCTGCACGTGTTGTAATCATGGGTGTCGGTGTTGCCGGTCTACAGGCGATTGCAACTGCAAAACGTTTAGGTGCAATTGTTGAAGCGACTGACTTGCGTCCTACAGCAAAAGATCAAGTTGAGTCTTTAGGTGGTAAGTGGTTAGACGTACCAATGTCTGAAGAAGAGCAACAACGTGCAGCGGATGCCGCTAAAAATGGTTATGGATGGATGCCCGGTGAGCAGTACATCAAAGACCAGGCTGCGATTGTAGATAAAGCTGTTTCTAACGCAGATATCGTGATTACGACTGCATTACTACCAGGTCGTGATGCGCCACGTCTGATTAAAGCTGAAACTGTTGCCAAGATGAAACCGGGCTCTGTCATTTTAGATATGGCAGTTGAAACTGGTGGTAACGTTGAAGGCTCTAAAGTGGGTGAGACTGTATTTACTGAAAATGGCGTGAAAATTTTGGGTGTTCCAAATATTCCGGCAACTGTAGCAACAGAAGCTTCTGCATTGTATGCGCGTAACGTTTTTAATTTCGTAGAGACTTTATTCGACAAAGAGAAAAACTTTGCGATTAATCAAGAAGACGAAATCCAAAAAGCCCTATTGGTCACTCATGGCGGTCAAGTACTGCTTAAGCGTGGTTAAGGAGATTTCTCATGGTTGAAACTATTACAATTTTCGTCCTTGCCATCTTCGTAGGTTATTACGTGGTTTGGGGCGTTACGCCAGCTTTACATACGCCACTTATGGCAGTAACCAATGCGTTGTCATCTATTATTGTGGTGGGTGCGATGTTGCAAACTGTGGGTCTGCCAGTTTTAGGTGTAGATGCTAACGTTGCATTTCAAAGTGTGAATGTGGTGAGCGTACTCGGTGCGATTGCAGTATTTTTGGCAAGCATTAATATTTTCGGTGGCTTCGCAGTAACTGCACGCATGCTGGAAATGTTCAAGCCTAAGCAAAAGAAATAAGAGGGCTTTGACATGGAATTTATTCAAGCAAATGCAAACTGGTTATACCTTGTTGGCGCAATCCTCTTTATCTTGACGCTTCGTGGCTTGTCTGGCCCTAAAACAGCAATTCAAGGTAACCGTTACGGTATGATCGCGATGGCGATTGCAGTTGTAACGACTTTCTTTGTTGCTAATAATCCAGTGATCTGGATGATCGTTGGTGCAATGGTGCTCGGTGCAATCGTAGGTATTGCACGTGCTCGTACCGTACCAATGACGCAAATGCCAGAAACTGTTGCGCTTATGCACTCATTGGTTGGTTTGGCTGCTGTTCTCATTGCAATTGCTGCAATTTTACATAACAACCAACTTACTGAGCTATTCGCTCAAAATGAAGCGGCTTTAACAGCAGCTGGCGTGCAGCATGCACACATGAGCAAGGTTCACTTGTTTGAATTGTTTGTTGGTTGTTTCGTAGGTGCGATTACCTTTACTGCATCTGTATTTGCATACGGTAAATTAGCTGCTAAAAAATGGGCGAAAACAATTTCTGGTGCGTGGGTTAAACCTGTTCAAGCACTCATCTTTATTGCGATGTTGGCTTGTGGTTTCTACTTCTTCACGACTGGTAGCATGAATGCATTCTGGGCAATGACAGCACTTGCACTTGCATTTGGTTGGGTTTGGATTGCGCCTGTAGGCGGTGGTGATATGCCTGTAGTGGTATCACTTCTTAACTCATTCTCTGGTTGGGCTGCGGCAGGTATTGGCTTTACCCTTGAAAACAACATGTTGATCGTTGCAGGTTCGCTTGTAGGTTCATCTGGTGCGATTCTGTCGTACATCATGTGTAAAGCAATGAACCGTTCAATCATCAATGTATTGTTTGGTGGTGCAATGGGCGGTGCGGCAGTTTCTACGGCTGCTAAAGGTGAGCAAGTTCAACGTAACTACCGTTCTGGTTCTGCTGATGATGCTGGCTTCTTGATGTCAAATGCTGACAGCGTTGTGATTGTACCGGGTTATGGTATGGCACAAGGTCGTGCACAAAATGCTGTAAAAGAGTTGTGTGAACTTTTAAAAGAACAAGGTGTCACAGTTCGCTTTGCAATCCATCCGGTTGCAGGTCGTATGCCTGGTCACATGAACGTATTGCTTGCTGAAGCAGACGTAGCATATGAAGACATCTTGGAAATGGACGAGATCAACTCAGACTTCCCTGCAACTGACGTAGTACTTGTAATTGGTGCAAACGACGTTGTAAACCCTGCTGCGAAAGATGATCCAAGCTCACCAATTTATGGTATGCCGATTCTTGAAGCTCATAAAGCGCGTACAATCATGGTGATTAAGCGTTCTATGGCAACAGGTTATGCTGGTCTAGACAATGATTTGTTCTATAACGAAAAAACAATGATGATCTTTGGTGATGCTAAGAAAGTTGTTGAAGATATGACGAAAGCAATTAACGGTACAGGCCACTAAGTTGCTTTGAAATAAAAAACCACCTTCGGGTGGTTTTTTATTTGGCTCTACTTTTAAAGAAATTTTTCTACCAGATCCATAGACTGTTGATACAGGTCACGTGCCAGTTGCTGATTTTTAGCATGTGAGGATTTCCAGTCTGGCATATGTGCACTGACATATTCGCCGTTGCGGTTTTGCCATGCATCTCCAGTTGCCATTTCTGTAATGAGCTTTGCTGGAACTGAGGTTGGAACCAAGCCTAATTTCATCGCTGCATAAACTGGTTTTGGTAATTCACGATAAATATCAGAAGCAACACCGCCAGGGTGCAATGCATTATTGGTAATTGAACTTCCTGCGAGTTGTTCTGCTAATGCATTGCTAAACAGTAAATTTGCAAGTTTTGATTGCCCATAATAGAACAGGGGGTTGTAAAAACCTTCTGCACGAAATTTATTGGGTTTAATTGAGCCAACCCAATGAGCAATAGATGCAAGATGGATAATGCGTGCTTTAGGGGATTGCTGTAAAACTGGAATTAATTTTTGAGTGAGTAAGAAATGACCTAGATAATTAACCCCAAATTGTTGCTCAAAACCCTCTGTGGTTAGTTGTTTTGTTTTAGAAAATAAACCTGCATTATTAATGAGTACGTCAAGGCTGCCATAGCGATCAGCAATTTCATCGGCAGCTTTTCTTGTTAATTCAAGACTATTTAAGTCGAGAGAAACGACATCGACTTGTCCTTGGTCGAGTGAGCTTAGTTTGTTTTGTGCCTCTTGCGCTTTTTGAGGATTTCGACATGCCAAAATCACATGTTGCCCTTGTTTAACAAGTTGTTCTGCTGTGGCAAAACCAATCCCTGTGTTGGCGCCTGTAATTAATATCTTCACTTTCTGTACTCCGGTTATGCTATTTATTGGTGAGAACTTTAAGAATTTGTATAGTGCGGTAAAACTGACAATTTGTCATGTCAAATTTAGTTGTAAGTGATGATTGGTTTTCTTAAGGGTAAAGGTGGGTTTTTTTTAAGGGTCTAAATTGTTATTAGAGAAACAAAAAAGCGGCTCAAAAGAGCCGCTTTTTTAAAAGCAAAATTTTAAGCAACCGACTCTGGAGCGGTACGCCATAAGCTTTCTAAATCATAGAATTTACGAGCTGTTGGTAGCATTACATGTACTACAACAAAGCCGAGATCAATTAAGATCCATTCTGCATCTCGTTCACCTTCAACGCCAATCGGGCGGAAACCGGCTTTTCGAGCTTCTTCTGCAACATTGTCAGCAAGTGCTTTGACATGGCGAGTAGAAGTACCACTTGCAATTACAATAGCATCAGCGACATTGCTAATTGAGCTAACATCTAACTGGAGAATATCTTTTGCTTTTACATCAACTAAAGCGTCGTGGACGACTTTGAGACAAGCTTGTACGTCTTTATTTGAGGTATTCATTGCGAAATCGTGAGAATTAGACACGCTGGGCGATGGTTCTAAATTCATATAGGGTATATTTTCCTGACAATTACTCACTATCTAATATAGTGGTTTTCGCGCTAAATTTCAAACAGAAGTCGTAACAGTTTATATATTTACATCATCAGAAAAGTATTTTTTCTTCCATGTAAACGACTGATTTGAACCATTTTCAGGTTTATATTCTGCTGCAATATAGTTCTGATATGAGCTTTGCTTTAACCAAGAAAAAATTTGTTCATATGGGATTTGAGCTGTATCGGGCTCATGGCGGCCTGGGCAGTCTGCAAATTGGATATGTCCAATTAAGTTAATATTCTCTTGTAAACCTTCAAGTACGTCTTCACCCATCATCGCCATGTGATAGCAGTCATACTGCATTTTGAGAGTAGGTTGGTTGACCGCTTCGAGCATCTCTTGTGCTTGTGCAATGTTTTGCACTAAAAAGCGTGGCATATCAGTGCCGTTAATCATTTCAAAAACAGGCTCTATACCGTGTTCACCGAGTAAATTGCAGGCAAGTTTTAGGTTAGCTGCTAACGTTTTTAAACAAGGCAGTAAGTCAGCATCGAGCGGTTGTTTACCCGCTAAAATATTAACACGAGGAACATTTAAAGCGGTGGCATAACGAATAGCCAATTCTAATGCTTCATGAAAAGCTGCTTCTTGGCCGGGTATGCCTGCTAAACCATTTCCACCTTGCATAAGGTCACCAGCAGGTACATTAATTAAGCAAAGGCTGAGATTGTAGCGTTCGAGTTGAGTTTGAATATCTTCAATCGTCAATTCATAGGGGAATTGAATTTCTACATATTCAAAGCCCTGTGCATGAGCCAGAGCGAAGCGTTCAATTAAAGGAACTTCGGTAAAAATCATGGATAAATTGACTGCAAGACGACTCATACTCAAACTCCGTTTATTTTTGCTCTACTAATTGAATCATAGTAGCTAAATCTTTCTCGGCAAAGCCATTTTTTTGGTGAGTTTGTAGCTGTAATAGAGCTTTTTGTGCAACGGGGATGTCTAAATTAACATTGTTAGCCAATGTTACTGCGTTGTTAAGATCCTTAGATAATGTTTGAACTTTCCACTGAATAGGCTCAAATGTATGAGTTGCCATGCGTGGCGTCAGAATTTGAAAGGGTTTAGAGTCCGCAAATCCACCCGCTAAGGCTGGAGCGAGTAAAGTTGTATCTACACCCGCTCGGTCTGCAAGCGCGACAGCTTCTGCAATAAGCGCACTGTTGGCTGCAACGATGAGTTGGTTACAAATTTTGGTGGCTTGACCAGTTCCTGTGTCTCCCATGCGTGTTACACGTTGAGATAGAACATTATAAATAGGCGTTAATTCTGTAATTGTTTGAGCATCACCGCCTGCAAAAATGACAAGTGTGCCTTGTTCTGCCCCAGCTGTTCCTCCCGACACAGGAGAATCAATCCAAGTAACGTCATGCTTAGCAGCCTCTTGAGCAAGTGTTTTTGTTACAGCAACAGATAAGCTTGAGAAATCAACAATCACCTGTTTAGCTTTTAAGTGAGGTTGAATTTGCTCAAATACACTTTGTACGGCTTTGTCATCTGCGAGACAAGTTAAAATAACAGGATATTCGCCAATATTTATAAGATCTAAAGGCTGTGCGCCGATATCAATCAGTTCTTCACATGCAGAAGAGGTTCGGTTCCAAACAGCAACTTGAAAACCTGCCTGAATAAGGCGGGTTGCCATGCGGCTTCCCATCAACCCTATGCCTAAAAAAGCAATAGGGGTGTTGCGATCAAAATTCATAATCTAAGCTCTTTATTTATATTGGCGTGGTAAAAAATTAACTTCCGGATGTTTGTCTTTTTTACGAGCAAGTTTGCTATTTTTACCAAGTAATAATTTAAGTTGCCAGATTTTTTCTAAACGTAATGATTTTTCTGGTTGGTGCTCCATCGCATCGAGTACACGTTTTGCCGCAGTGAGCGCATCTGGTGAGCGTTGTAACATTTCAGCTGCAATTTCATTTGCTTTCTCTAGTGGAGAGGCACTTAAATGAGTGACAAGACCAATCTCTTTTGCATAATTTCCATCGAAAACACGAGCGGTTAAGGTGAGTTCTTTTGCAAGGTCAACGCCAATTAAACCTTTCAATGAACGAGTAAGTCCCATATCTGGAACTAAGCCCCAACGACTTTCCATAATCGACATTTTAGTGTCAGGGTGAGAAATTCGAATGTCGGCTGCTAAGGCAAGTTGCATGCCTGCGCCAAAACAATATCCTTCTAATGCTGCAATCACAGGTACAGGTAAATTTTGCCAAATAAGAAATGCTTTTTGGAATAGGCTTTGGCCCGGTTTCACAAGCTCCCAAATGGCAAAAGCAGAATTTTTTGGATTGTTTAGGTCGGATAAATCAATTCCGGCGCTAAAAACTTGTGCTTCACCTGTCAAAATCACACAGCGAATATCACGGTCCTTTTTAATGGCTTTTGCTGTTGAAACAAGTTCCTTTAATAAGGCAAAACTCATGGCATTGCGTTTGTCAGGACGGTTTAAATATACCGTTGCAATGCCATTATTCTTTTCAATACGTAAGAGTGCCATGAGATTTCCGCTTCTTTTTTTATAGATAAGCGGAGCATAACATGGCTGTAATTTGGAAACATGACAGCCCAGTCATGCCTGTTTTGTAGATAGATTAGTCAGGAATCACCAAGATTTGATGAGCTGCACTTTCTACTTCTTTTACAACAAGTCCTAACTCGTCGAAGCGTCTCATCACTTCTTCAATGAAGCCTTCATCTGCTATACGGCGTTCTTTACGTAGTGTTGAAATAAATTGCTCAAAGTCACCTGTCACTTGTTGTAGCTTTGGAGTACCTACATAGCGAGTAGCGCCATAAAGACGATGTAAAACATGCTCAAGTTGAGGGAAGTCTTCAAGCTCAATGAGCTGCTGCATTTCATCTAGCTCAGTTGGGAAGCTGTCAACTAACATTTTAAGTAAGTCTTGAGCTAAGTCTTCTTTATTTGCTGCAAGCTGCAAGCTTTGTTGCCAGTTTAAAATTTGCGGATCTAAAGCTTCTGCAACGACATGATGGTCTTTCTCTAGTGCTTTTGCCGCAAAGTTGTTTTTAGTCCATTGCGTTAAAATCTGGATAATTTGTTCCATTTGAATTGGCTTGGTGACATAGTCATTCATGCCGACTTTGAGAAGTTTTTGCTTTTCATCAGCAAGGGCATGGGCTGTTAATGCAATAATTGGAAGCTGCATTTCACCGTCTAAAGTTGACTCTAGCGAACGAATAGCGCGAGTGGTATCAATACCTGACATAACAGGCATTTGAATATCCATGAACACTAAATCAAATGGTTTGAGCTTTTGATCGATTCGCTCTTGGATGAGGTTTAAGGCTTCTTGGCCGCTGAGTGCTTTAGTTGTTCTAACGTTGAGTTCACCTAGCAGAGCTTCTAAGACGATTAAGTTGGGTAAGTGATCGTCGACCGCCAGAATGTGTAAACCCTGCCCATTAAAGTCTTGTTGTTCCTCTTCAAAAATAGGTTGATCATTTAATAATTGAATGAGTCCGCTTCGGCTTAATGGTTGATAGAGAGGGCGAGCACGATATTCATTGAGCATATTTGGCTCAAGCGTCATTTGATAACCATAAACTGCCAAATTACCTTGATAGCGGCTGCGAATTTCTTTTAATAAGGCTTCAGTGTCACCACTGTGGTCAACAATAAGCCATGTATTATCTTTTTGATCAAGATGTTTTAAACGACTAAATAAGTCCAGAATTGATTGTGTCTCGATGTGAGGAACATGATAGTTTTCAAGGTAGTAACGTAAAACACTTGCGGTAGCAGGGTGTGCAAGATAAGACACTACTTGTAAATGTTCAAAGTGTGGATGTTCAATCTCGTAATCTTCATCTACCACAAATTGTGCGGTAAACCAGAACGTAGAGCCTTTTTCTGTTGGAGCACGTTCTTGGTTATCTTCAAAGCCAATTTGTCCATGCATAAGATGAACAAGCTGTTTCGAAATAGCTAGACCTAAACCTGTACCGCCAAATTGACGTGTAACGGATGCATCACCTTGCGAGAATGATTCAAATAGTTTTTTACGGTCTGTACCGCTTAAACCAATACCACTGTCTTGCACACTAAAATGAAGTAAGCATTGTCCAATATCATCATGTTCCATACGAACACGAACAATAATTTCGCCATCTGGAGTGAACTTAATCGCATTCGAAATCAAGTTAGTCAGAATTTGTTTGAAGCGTAAAGCATCACCAATCACTTGTTGTGGAATGTTGTCGGCATAGTAAAAAGCCATAGCAATATGCTTTTGGGCAGCCAGTGGAGACAACATATCCATGACATCAAAGACAGCTTCTTCTAAATCAAACGGTGCAGTTTCTAGCTCTAATTTACCTGCATCAATTTTTGAAAAATCTAATACATCATTAATTAATGCCAATAAATGGGCTGATGACTTGCGAATAGTTTGTAGATAAAGATTTTGTTCGTTATTTAGGTTTTGTTGACGAAGTAATAAATGAATAAAGCCATCAATACTATTTAGAGGGGTTCGAAGCTCATGACTAATATTGGCAAGGAAAACTGATTTAGCTTGGTTCGATGAAATCGCTTGGTCACGTGCTTGACGATAGGTAATATTTTGAACTTCTAAAGTATCTAAAGTTCTACGTAAATCTTCTTCGGTTTGTTCAGTATGTTCTTTTAACTCTAAAAAGCTAAAGTGTAATCGTTTAACGACATTTGCGATATCTCGCTGTAACAAGCGTAATTCACCAGTACTATTAATCACCATGTGCTGGTCTAGTGTGTCAGCATTTAAACGTTGCAACTGCATGCGAATTTCATACATCGGCGCAATCCAGCGACGTGAATAAAAATTCAAACAAAGTAAAAGTAAGAGTAAGGTCATTAACCCAGTAATGACGAGGGCGATCAGAATACGGTAACGAGCCAGTTCTAGTGGCTGATTATCCATTTCAATAACAAGCCAAACAGGGGCTTTTCCAGGCGCGTCGCTAATCCGTTGTCCATAAATATTATTGTGGTTATAAGAGATTGGCCCAAAAAAATTATTGTTTTGTTTGAAGTTCGGCCAGTAGCGATTGTCGCGATAACCGATACTTAAATAGGTCTGACCATTACTGTCAATTAAAGCAGCACGTTTTAGATTTTTCTCACTAAACATGCTTTGCATGATGTGCTGGGCGTGATCATATTCATCGGGCTCTAGTTCAACTAGCTTATATAAATCGATCGCGATCTGATTGTAGCGAGCTAAGATTGCAGAGGCATGATGTAGCTGTTGTTGTTTTACTGAATGTGAGGTTTCAGTTAAAACCAGAAAAGCACCAACGCACGTTAAAATCATAATAGGCACAAAAATCAGAGCAATTAATTGCCCATATGCATGATTCAGACGTAAGCGTTTCGATAAGGTTTTATTGAAATTAGACATGGCTACATCAGATTTATCTCTCTGTACGGCATCTTATCACGCTTTATTTTAAAACAGACGGCATTTTATAAATGACCGAGCTTTAATCGCTTTTATGAAAAAGCATATTGAAATGGGTGCAGTACCAAGCATTTTTTCATACAATAGGCCCACCTCGATATAGGTGTTGATCATGAGTAATACACAACCTGATTTTTTAGCCGACGAATTTTTGTTAGATCACTATGTGGGTAACACACCTCTAGTCCGTTTGCAGCGTTTGGCGTGTCACACGCAGGCAACGGTTTTAGCAAAATTGGAAGGTAATAATCCGGCAGGTTCTGTAAAAGACCGTCCAGCATATAACATGATTATGCAGGCAGAAAAACGTGGTCAAATTAAGCCAGGAGATACCTTAATTGAGGCAACCAGTGGAAACACGGGTATTGCTTTGGCAATGGTTGCTGCAATGCGTGGCTATAAAATGAAATTAATCATGCCAGGGAATTCAAGTCAGGAGCGTAAGGATGCAATGCGTGCTTATGGCGCAGAATTGATTGAAGCACCGAATATGGAAGCTGCACGAGATATGGCTTTGCAAATGCAAGCTGAAAGTCTAGGCCTAGTCCTTAATCAATTTGGCAATCCAGATAATGTCGAAGCTCATTACCTTACCACTGGCCCTGAAATTTGGAAGCAAACAGGTGGGAAGATTACTCATTTTGTGAGTTCAATGGGTACAACCGGTACCATCATGGGAATTTCAAAATATTTAAAAGAACAAAACCCAGATATTCAAATTATTGGTTTACAGCCTTCTGAAGGTTCAAATATTGCTGGTATTCGCCGTTGGCCACAAGAATATTTACCTACGATTTTCGATCCAAAGCGTGTTGATAAAATTATGGATATTCCGCAAATTGAAGCGGAAAAAACGGCTCGCCGTTTAGCACGTCAGGAAGGAATTAGTGCAGGTACATCTTCTGGTGGGGCAGTGTGGGCTTCAGTAAAAATTGCAGAAGAAAATCCGGATGCTGTTATTGTTTGCATTATCTGTGATCGTGGTGACCGCTACTTATCTACAGGACTGTTTTCAGTACAGGACGATAACTCATAATTGAGAGAAATCATGCGTTTCCCTACCTTAGTTTTTGATATTGAAACTTTAACTGATTTAAAAGCGGGAGCGCATTTATATCATCTTGATTTGCCTGAGGCCGATGTAGATCAAGCACTCACAAAAATCCGTCGCCAAGAATCTGGCATGGATTTTCAGCGTTTGCCTTTACATGAAATCGTTTGTATCTCTGGTTTATGGATAGATGAGTCTGGTTTTAGATTATTTTCTTTTAGTCGAGAACAATATTCTGAAGCCGAAATTTTGCAGAAATTTTTATCTATTTTTGATAAGCGCCATCCGACTTTAGTGAGTTGGAATGGCTCACAATTTGATTTACCTGTCATTCTATTTCGCGCGATGTATCATGGGCTTTCTGCACCGGGTCTATTTGATCAAGGTGAAATTGATAGCCAAAAGCGTTTTAATAATTACCAAAACCGTTATCACCATCGCCATATAGATCTAATGGATGTGATGGCAATGTTTAATGGCCGTAATTTTCAAAAGCTTGATGATATTGCCTGTATTTTAGGTTTGCCAGGTAAGCGTGGTGAGTCGGGTTATCATGTGCCTGAATATGTCCGTAATCAACAGTGGTTAAAATTGACTAGCTACTGTGAAGGGGACGTGCTCAATACGTGGTTTATTTATTTACGTTGGTTAGTGCTAAAAGGCCAATTGAATGTAGATGAACATAACCACTGGATCAGTTCGAGTATTGAATATTTACAGACTATCCCTCAGCAGGCCGATTTTCTTGAAGTATGGGAACGTACTTCAAAACATACTGAATTTACTTCTCACTATTTTAATTCTTCAGATTTTTAGGTTCATCCTTTGAAACAACAAGCCAAATCTCGCAACCTCCAACAGCCCGAATATATTTTTCAGGTTGAAACACTTTCTCATGAGGGGCGGGGAATTGCGCATTATGGTTCTCATCCTGATCATCCAGCAGATAAGCATGGCAAAAAAGTTTTTATTCGTTATGCATTGCCCGGAGAAACTGTAAAGGCTCGGATTACCCATCAAGCGAAGCGCCTTGAAGAGGCTGAGATGTTGCAGTTGTTAGGAGAGCCTTCAGCACATCGTATTGAGGCAATTTGTCCTCATTATGGTGTTTGTGGTGGCTGTAGCATGCAGCATATCCATCCTGATGAACAAATTCGTTTAAAGCAAAATGTACTCCAGTCACATTTACGGCATTTTGCAGGTATTCAACCTGAACAATGGCTAGAACCGATTCGATCTTTACAAAGTGATTATCGTCGTCGTGCTCGAATAGGCGTGCGCTATCTGCCAAAACCAGATCGCTTAATCATGGGATTTCGCGAACATCATAGTAATCGTTTAACTTCGATCCATAGCTGTAGTGTTTTGGATAAAAATTTATCAAATAGTCTGCCTGAGTTACGTACTTTACTCCAAAGTCTAAAAGGCAAAGCGCATATAGGTCATGTAGAATTAGCAAAAGGTGATAATGAAGTTTCTTTATTGGTTCGTCATGTAGAAAAATTAAACAATTCTGATGTCAACCAATTAAAGCAATTTGCGTTACACAAAGGCTGGCAGTTGTATTTGCAACCTAAAGGTCCAGAAAGCATTCATCGTGTTGATGATGAGCAAGGTGCTTTACGTTTACATTATGCCTTAGAAAGATTTAATGTAAATTTTGCTTTTTCGCCATTGGATTTTACTCAGGTCAATGCCACAGTAAATGAACAGATGGTTCAATTGGCATGTGAATTGCTTCAATTGCAACCAGGTGAAAAGGTACTTGATCTATTTTGCGGTTTAGGCAATTTCTCACTCCCGTTAGCACGATGTGTTGGTGAGAGTGGTCAGGTTGTCGGTGTGGAAGGGAGTGAAGAAATGGTAGAGCGGGCAACAGCTAATGCAAAATGCAATAGTTTGGTGCAAGCAACCTTCTTTTCACAAGATTTAACAAAAGATTTTTCGCATCATTCTTGGGCAAATCAAGGATTTGATGCATTATTGATTGATCCTCCTCGTGCTGGTGCATATGAAATTATGCAGTATGTATCAAATTTTGGAGCAAAAAGAATCGTTTATGTATCATGTAATCCAGCTACACTGGCAAGGGATGCGGGTGTTTTGGTCCAATATGGTTACCAGTTAAAAAAAGCAGCTGTGATGGACATGTTTACGCACACAGAACATGTTGAATCCATTGCACTATTTGAAAAAATTCAAGAGATAAACGATTAAAAACATGAGTTACATATTGAGGAGAATGGTATGGTCACAGTACGTGAACAGTTACCTGAACAACTAACTGAGTTGTCCGAGGAAACGACTGTAGAGCATGCCGCCGAAACGCAAATCGGTTTAGCCTCATGGTTGGATCGGGTGCGTGAAATATTAGACGGGGCGAAGCTTGAACAGCTTGAGCAGGTTGCTCATTTAACCCTGCAAAAAGAGTTAGATTCAACGGTTAATCATCGTTCAAATACTTTCGCTACAGGCGTTGGAATGGCTGACATTCTGGCGCATCTCCATGTAGATGAAGATACTCTATCGGCAGCAATGCTCTATCGTAGTGTGCGTGAAGACATTACCGATATAGAAGAAGTAAAACAGAAATTCGGAGAGCAAGTTTATAACCTTGTCAAAGGTACTTTGGCGATGGGTAAACTCTCAGAACTCATTGAGAAAAATAAACGGTTAGAAGATCATTTTAATAATAATCAGCGAGAACATTTAAGCGGCATTTATAAAATGCTGATTTCAGTGACCGAAGATGTTCGTGTTGTTTTAATTAAACTTGCTGAACGTACCTATTCTCTACGAGAGTTGGCAAATTCCTCTCGCGAACGCCAAGAACGTGTAGCACGTGAAATTCTTACTATTTATTCACCTTTGGCACATCGACTCGGTATTGCTCAGCTTAAATGGGAACTTGAAGATCTAGCATTTCGTTATTTGGCTCCAGACCGCTATAAAGAAATTGCTTCATTACTCAATGAAAAGCGTTTAGAGCGTGAGCATTATATTCAGTTCGTCATTGATCGTTTGAAAAATGAGTTAGCGTCTTACGGCATCGAAGCTGAAATTACAGGTCGTGCAAAACACATTTATTCGATTTATCGAAAAATGAAGAGCAAAAACCTGAGCTTCGACCAACTTTATGACATTCGTGCTTTGCGTGTATTGGTCAATAGTGTACCAGAGTGTTATCACTCTTTAGGTATCGTACATCAAATCTGGCGCCATATTCCGCATCAGTTTGATGACTATATTACCAACCCGAAAGCAAATGGTTATCGCTCATTACATACTGCTGTAATTGCTGAAAATAAATCTCTTGAAGTACAAATTCGTACTCATGAAATGCATGATGAAGCAGAGTTAGGTGTTTGTTCGCACTTTAACTATAAAGAAGGTTCAAAGAATACTGACCATTCTTTTAACCATCGTTTGCATTCGTTGCGTGCTGTTTTAGAGCACTATCAAGAACGTAATGATACGACAGTACATCAAAACGAAGATGAAACAGAAGGCTTTGAACAGTTACAAGACTTTGAAGGCTTTGAGAAGATTTATGTTTTTAGTCGTGATGGCGATATTAAAGAATTGCCGCGCGGTTCAACAGTTTTAGATTTTGCCTATCACGTGCATACAGAAGTAGGGAACAAGTGTTATGCGGCGCGTGTCAATCAGCGTTACGTACCACTTACCTATACTTTAAAAACGGGTGAACAGGTTGAAATTTTAACTAAAAAAGATCGTGAACCAAACCGTGACTGGTTGGTGAACTCTCTAGGTTATATTAAAACCTCACGTGCACGTGACAAGTTGCGTCATTGGTTTAGACAGCAAGACCGTAGTAAAAACCTTGAAGTAGGCCGAGAACTCCTTAATAAAGAGTTAGCTCGTCTAGCGATTCATCCAAAAAGTATCGACTTAAACGATTATTCGTCACACTTTAATGTGAAAACGGGCGATGACATTTTGGTGAGTCTGGTTAGTGGTGATATTAGCTTACATGCCTTGATTAATCAGGTGAATCGCCAAATGCATCTAGATCAGGATGAGCCTGAGCTAGTACTTAAACCAACATTAAATCCGCGTGCTAGCCATACGCTATCAGCACATGGAATTTTAATTGATGGTTTAGATAATGTAGAGCTTCACATTGCTCAATGTTGTCAACCAGTGCATGGTGAATCAATCGCTGGATATATTACTTTGAATCGTGGTGTTAGCATCCACAAAGTCATTTGTTCAGACTATCAGCGTATGATTAAGCAAGAGCCAGAGCGTGCTGTTGAAGCTGATTGGGAAATGCAGCCAACACGTGGTCAAAGCGTTCAGATTGTGGTGGAGGCTTATGATCGTCGTGGCCTGCTTAAAGACCTAACTCAAGTGATTTTCTCTGACCAGATCAATATTCGTCAGGTTAATACAATTTCAGAGGCAGATGGTATTGCTAATATGAAGTTGCTCATTGAGGTTAAAGGTTTAGCACAGCTTTCTCGCTTATTGGCTCGCTTAGAGCAGCAACCGGGAATTATTAGTGCGCGACGTATGATTCAAGGCGTTTAATAAATTGAGTAAAAAAGGCTATTATTTGATAGCCTTTTTTATTGCAAATTACTTTCTCGATAAATAAATATTGGTAAGTCGGTTTAAAAACTGAGGGCTTAATGTTGAGAGCTGATAAAGCAGTTTGGTTTTTATGCCAACCGGAGTGTGAGTAGGTGTCCAAAAGTGAGCCTTTTTCTCTACAAGCGTAAGCACCTGCTGAGCAATATCTTTTGGGGTTAAATCTATTCCCATATTTTGAATGGTGCCTGCATCCATATTGTTAACCATTGCGGTTTGTACAAATAGCGGCATTACATCTAAAACACGAATACCATATTTTTTCCATTCCACATCCAAACCTTCGGTAATTCCGCGAACTGCAAATTTACTCGCTGAATAAGAGATTAAATCAGCTTGCCCATAAATTGCAGAGGCTGAAGAGAGGTTAATGACGCGTGCAAAAGACGCTTGTTTTAAATAGGGTAGAGCAGCATGACAGCCATTGATGACACCATTTACATTAATATTTATTGTTCTTTGATGAGCTTTAATATCAGTTGTTTCAAATGCTCCAGAATATAAAATACCGGCATTATTGACCAAAATATTAAGTTCGCCAGCCCATTCGGTAAATTCTTTTAATATGTGTTGCCACTGGCTGTAATCACTTACATCTAGGTAGCCGGCACGAGCATTTGGCCCTAAGGTATTTGATAGTTCTTGAGCAAGCGATTCATTAATATCATAAATGCCCACTTTATATCCTTGTTTGTAGAATACCCGTGCAATTTCAGCCCCAATACCTTGAGCAGCGCCACTAATCAGAATACTGTATCCCATATTTTTTCTCTTTCTCAGTACAATAGTGCGACTGATTTAATCGCTTTGATTTTGATCATAGCAAATTAAAATCTTAGTTTTACTGACCGACTTTTTAAACTTGAGGGTTACCATGGATAAATTGCTTAAAATTATGCAAGAGTTACGTGAAAAATGTCCGTGGGATCAACAACAAACCCCAATGTCACTGACTAAATATGCGATTGAAGAGGCATATGAAGTTGAGGCGGCGATTCGTCAAGGCGATATGAATGAAATCCGAAATGAGCTGGGAGATTTGTTATTACAAGTTGTATTTCAATCACAGATGTTTAGTGAGCAAGGTGCTTTTAACTTTCAAGATGTTGTTGAGGCAATCAGTGAAAAGCTAATTCGTCGTCATCCTCATGTTTTTCAGGCAGATCAATTTAATAACTTAACCCCAGAACAAGTCAGTGAGCTTTGGAAACAAATTAAACAGCAAGAAAAACAAGGGAAGCCACAATCAAGGTTGGACGAAATTAAACATGGACCAGCTCTATTACAGGCACAAGAAATACAAGCAAATGTTGCTAAGGTTGGCTTTGATTTTGAAACAGTAGAAGATGCTTATGAAAAACTAGAAGAAGAATTGGATGAGTTTAAGCAGGCATTAAAAAATAAAAATATTGATGAAATTCAAGATGAATTTGGCGATTGCCTGTTTTCATTGGTCAATGTTGGACGTAAACTTGCGATTTCAAGTGAAACATCACTTTTATCAACAATACATAAGTTTAGAAGTCGTTTTGCTTTTATTGAAGACCAAGCGCAAAAACAGCAAAGAACACTAGAAGACATGACTTTGTCTGAAATGGATGAATTGTGGAATCAGGCAAAGCGGCAATTAAAGTTAGGGGAAAAAACACATGCAGCTCAGCATGAATCTTTGGAAGAATAAACACTATATTTTCATTGCTTTATTTTGGAGCCTGATTTCATCAAATTTTGTTCACGCTCAATCTTTTGATCAAAATTTTAAGGAGTGGAAGGTGAAGCAACAAATGTATGATCAGAGGTTGAGCATGCAACACGCCTCTCATTCTAATGCTTCAAAAAGCTCATCTATGACTGATTCGTCAGGACAAATTCGCTTGAATCAAGCCAATATTGATGAGCTTCAAAAGCTAAAAGGTATTGGTGAAAAAAAGGCTCAAGCGATTGTAGAGTACCGTCAAAAGAATGGTGGCTTTAAAAATATTGATGAATTTAAAAATGTAAAAGGTATTGGTCCAGCCATTTTTGAAAAGAATAAAGCGCGTTTGACTTTATAAATTATCTGTCTGTCAATTGTCATTTCATGCGCAAACTACAGAGAATCAAATTGCCCTTTGTGTGCGTTAGAGCTATGATTAGCGACAACTTGTTATTTACGTCCTGACGTAGGAGACAGCGTCTTTTGCAAACCTTGCGAGCGTCAAAATGTGGTTTGTCCACAGCCCAACTTCCTTCTTCGATTTTAGATGTGATCGATAGCCTGACCAAAGCAGGCTATGAGGCTTATATTGTTGGGGGTGGTGTCCGTGATTTAATGCTAGGGCTCAATCCTAAAGATTTCGATGCAGTCACTAATGCAACACCTTCCCAAATTAAAGAAGTTTTTGGTCGACGTTGTCGAATCATTGGCCGTCGATTTGAATTAGCACATGTTTATTCAGGGCGTGAGCTCATTGAAGTTGCAACTTTCCGTGCTCCTCCTAAAAAAGCTGTCACCAGTGCCTCGGGCATGATTTTACGTGACAATAACTGGGGAACCATCGAACAAGACTTTGCTCGCCGTGACTTTTCTATCAATACGCTATATTACCAACCGCGTAAGAGTATTGTGCTCGATTTCTGCAAAGCGATTGATGATGTAAAAAATAAAACTCTACGTTTATTAGGTGATCCAGCACAGCGTTTTGAAGAAGACCCAGTGCGTATGCTGCGAACTTTACGTTTTGCAGCCAAATTAAATTTCAAAATTGATTCAAATATTCTCGATATATTTGATGTAGAGATGACGCAGTTACTGCGTGATGTTTCTCCGCATCGTTTATATGATGAATCGCAGAAGCTTTTTACAATGGGGCATCTGGCACGTGTTTTGCCAATGTTGATTGAGTTTGGAGTCTGGAAACAACTCTTTGCAGATATTCAGCCGAACCTTACACCATTTATTTTAAGAGCAGCAAAGAATACAGATCAACGTATTCAAGTTGGTAAAACAATTAATCCGGCATTTTTCTATGCGGTCTTATTGTGGCAACCATTTTTAGAACGTTGTGAATTTTATTTATCTAAAGGTGTTGTACCCGCTGAAGCACGTGCACAGGCAGGTTTAGATGTATTAAAGCGTCAGGCAACACGCACAGTGATTCCTCGTTTTGCAGAAACTTTTATTCGTGAAGTTTGGGAAATGCAGACTCGTTTGCTTAATCCAAAACCACAGCAAATAGAAGCATTGGCAGGACATGCACGTTTCCGTGCTGGTTTTGACTTCTTGTTACTTCGTGAAAAGTCGGGTGATGACACGACACAAGGAATGGGAAGCTGGTGGGAAGCCTACCAAGAAATGTCGAATGACGAAAAAGAAGCTGCGATTAGCCAGTACAATCGTCAGAAAGCAAAAAGTCGTCGTAAAGCTGCTGCCGAATCTGTTGAAAACAATAAAGTTGAAACGGAAATTGAGCCTTTGGTTGATGTTCCGGAACCACGTAGTCGTCGTGGGAAAAAAGAACGTACTCGACAAGACCAATCGATGGGGCGTTTTATTGAAAAAGCCACTGCTTCAGACGCAGGCGGGACGATGAATGATCATCCGATTTTGAAGCGTAAGCGAGTACAACGCGATTTAAGCCAAGTGATTTTTGGGCCAACGCAATGACAACGAAGACTTATATTGGTTTAGGTAGTAATTTGGGCGATTCGCGTCAAATTTTATCGGAAGCCATTGCTAAGCTTAAAACTTTAGGTGCGGTGAAAGTTTCTAGACTTTATCAAAGCCCACCTATGGGGCCTCAAGATCAACCAAATTATTTAAATGCTGTAGCCGAGTTAAATACAGATCTCACACCTTTAGATTTATTAGATCAGTTGCAGCGATTTGAGCAAGAGGCTGGTCGTGTGCGTCTTCGTCGTTGGGGCGAGCGTACTTTAGATCTGGATTTGCTGATATATGGCAATGAAAAAATTCAAAATGAGCGTTTAACAGTGCCGCACATTGGGATTCTAGAACGAGATTTCGTTGTAATTCCTTTATTAGATTTAGATGCTGATTTACATATTGATGATCAGCCACTTAAAAATTTAGAACTCTTACAGCAGCCAACGCTGACTGTACTTGCTGATGAGTCTTGGGCTTAAAGTCTGACTTATTACGTTCTGCAAACTCCTGTAGAGGATACCATCATGATTAGTCTAAGTGACTTAAGAAAATTTAAAGCCGAAGGACGTAAGTTCTCTTGCCTAACTTGTTACGATGCGAGTATGGCAAAAGCAATGGAACTTGCTGAAATTGATACTATCTTAATTGGTGATTCTCTTGGAATGGCAATTCAAGGTCGTGACTCAACTTTACCTGTAACTGTTGAAGACATGGCTTATCATACGGCAGCAGTTCGTCGTGGTAACCAACATGCCTTGATTATGACTGACTTGCCATTTATGAGTTATGCAACTTTAAATGATGCTTTGCAAAACGCAAGAACAGTCATGCAAGCTGGCGCTCAAATGATCAAAATTGAAGGCGGTGCATGGTTAAGTGAAACTGTACAGGTTTTAACCCGTAATGGCGTACCTGTTTGCGTACATTTAGGCTTAACCCCTCAATCTGTACATGTATTTGGTGGCTATAAATTACAAGCTAAAACACGTGAAGCAGCAGATCAGCTTATTGCCGACTGTACAGCTGTGGTTGAGGCTGGCGCAGCAGTTCTATTGCTTGAATGTGTACCTGCTCAGTTAGGACAAGAAATTGCTGAACTATTCCCGAATACGCCTGTGATTGGTATTGGTGCGGGTAATGAGACTGATGGTCAGGTACTTGTAGTACAAGACATGCTAGGTTTAACTTTTGGTCGAGTTGCGCGTTTTGTTCGTAACTTTATGAAAGAACAATCTGGTGAAACTGCCATTTTAGATGCATTTAAAGCTTTTCACGCTGCTGTGCAGGATCAATCATTCCCTGCCAAAGAACATACTTTCCACGTTGAGCTGTAATTCATGAAAACAGAAACCACCATACAAGGTCTTGCAGCATCTTTAAATCCTGCTAGAGCTGCGCGTAAAATTATTGGTTTTGTCCCAACTATGGGAAATCTACATGAAGGACATCTCACACTTGTTCGTGAAGCGAAAAAGTTATGTGATGTTGTCGTTGTTAGCATCTTTGTAAATCCAACTCAATTTGGGCCGGGTGAAGATTTTGATAACTATCCTCGTACTTTAGAGCAAGATAGTCGTCTATTGGCCGATGTCGGCTGTGACATTATTTTTGCGCCATCGGTTGATCAAATGTACGGTACTCAGCCTCGCTTAACCAACATAAGTGTCAGCCAAATTACGGATGCTTTATGTGGTAGCTCGCGTCCAGGTCATTTTGATGGCGTAGCGTTGGTGGTCACTAAGCTTTTTAATATTGTGCAGCCTAATTATGCTTTCTTTGGTCAAAAAGATTATCAACAGTTAGCAGTGATTCGTCAGTTTGTACAAGACTTAAATATCCCTTTAGAAGTCATTGGCGTGCCAATTGTTCGTGCAGCAGATGGCTTAGCCCTTAGCTCAAGAAATGGTTATTTAAGCCCTGAACAACGTCAAGTCGCTCCGGTTATTTATCAAAGTTTAAAGCAAGCTGAACAGCAGTTACATCAAGGTAAAGATCTACAACAAGTTTTAGAAGATATTAAAACTCAGTTGACAGATAATGGCTTTGTTGTGGATTATGTCGAAGCTCGTCAGTCAAATCTGTTACCTGCTACTCAGTTTGATCGCGATATTGTGTTGTTTGTCGCGGCAAAATTGGGTGCAACTCGTTTGATTGATAATTTAGAAGTTGCCTTTACACCCCAATAACAGATCAAAGGACAGCCATGCCATGAAGCGTATACTTATCGTGACAGGACAGTCTGGTTCAGGAAAATCTTCAGCTCTCCAAGTACTAGAAGATTTGGGCTATTACTGTATTGATAATTTGCCTTTGGCATTGCTGCCTGAAATTGTGGCAAAGCTAGATCATGAAAATAACCTAGAGCAATTGGCATTAGGTGTGGATGTTCGAAGTACTCGTGCAGACATGCAAGAGTTTGATCATGTTTTTGAGCAACTACAAAAACATGGCACGGTTGATGTGATTTATCTCACTACCCAAGATCAGGATTTGATCGCACGTTTTAGTGCATCACGTCGACCACATCCATTGGCCAATCGTTTTAAAAGTCTGTTGCAATGTATCCATGAAGAAAAGCAGTTGCTGCTCCCAATTCAGTTCCGTGCCACGGTTCATATTGATACAACAGATAAAAGTGTTCATGATTTAAAGCATATTTTACTGTCTAAATTAGGGCAGTCAGATAAGCTTATTGTCATATTGCAATCATTTGGATATAAACATGGCATTCCTTTAGATGCTGATTATGTTTTTGATGTACGGCATTTACCAAATCCGCATTGGGATTTAGAATTAAGACGTTTTTCTGGTTTGGATGAGCCAGTAAGGCTATTTTTAGAAGCAAGTCCGCAAGCAAACGAAATGTTTGACGATATTCTTCACTTCTTAAAAAAATGGCTTCCAGCATTTGCTGAAGGACATCGTCACTATATGACGATTTCTATTGGCTGCACTGGGGGGCAACATCGTTCCGTTTATATCGTAGATAGACTAAAACAAGCACTTGAGGCAGAATGGTCTGTTCAGGTCTTACACAGAGAAATGAAGCACTGGTCATGATAGACACAACTGTTGATGTAATTAATAAACTCGGTTTACATGCTCGTGCATCAGGAAAACTGATAGAGGTCACTACAAAATTTCGTTCGTCGATCCAAATTGGAAAAGGCGATCATTTAGTAGATGCAAAAAATATTATGTCTTTGCTGATGTTAGGTGCAGGTAAAGGGACCACTTTGCGATTGGTCATTGATGGTACCGACGAAGAGCAGGCATTAAATGAAGTACAGGCGTTATTCGCCGCAAAATTTTATGAGGCAGATTAATCGTGGCACGTCGTCCCCAACGTTATACTGAAGAAGATTTTGGCTCTTTAGAAGGACGTGCAAGTAAGACAGAACAGAAAAAAGCAGTTCAACGTATGGCTGCTTTAGGCGAGCAGTTAGCACAACTTTCTATTAAACAGATTCAAAAACTCCCAGTAGATGAACGTTTAATTGATGCGTTAATGGAAGTACAGAACATTAGTTCTTTTGAAGCTCGTCGTCGTCAGTTTCAACGTATTGGTAAATTATTGCGCAATGAAGATGAGACCGTTATTTTGTCTTATTTAACTCCGCAGCAAGGCGCAAAAAAGCAGGCTCAATTGATGCGTTGGGTTGATCGTATGATCGAACAAGGCGATCCTGCAATTAATGAATTTAGCAAAATTTATAATGCCTCAGAGCGTCACACATTGCGTCAGCATGTGTTGAGAATCAAGCGTGATAAAAGTCAAGAAGTGAGTGAAGCAGAGCTTGAAGCATCAAAAGGTAAATTTGTTAACTATGTGCAGCAAATTGCCCTATTGTCTGATCAAGGCTAATTGCTCTTCAATAGTAAAAAAGCGACGCCTTGAGCGTCGCTTTTTTATTTATATATTTTCAGCTCGTTCTTTTGCCCATTCGCGCAAAATGAATTTCTGTAATTTACCTGTCGATGTTTTGGGAATTTCAGTAATAACCACATCTTTAGGTACTTTAAAGCGCGCTAACTCTTTTTGGCAATGTGCAATAATTTCTTCAGGTGTTGCCGTAGCACCCATCTTTAACTCAATAAACGCACAGGGTACTTCTTGCCAACGCACATCGGGTTTAGCAACAACTGCAGCGGTTAAAACAGCAGGATGTTTATATAAAACATCTTCTACTTCTAAAGATGAAATATTTTCTCCACCAGAAATAATGATGTCTTTTGAGCGATCAGTAATTTTTGCATAACCATCTGGATGACAAACGGCTAAGTCGCCCGTATGGAACCATCCACCTGCAAATGCTTCTTGAGTTGCTTGAGGATTCTTTAAATAACCTTTCATGACAATATTGCCACGGAACATAATTTCTCCCATGGTTTGTCCATCATTCGGGACAGGCTGCCTTGTTTCGGGATCTAACACACGCATACTATCTTGTAATGGGTAGGGTACGCCTTGGCGCGAATGAAGCTGGGCTTGTTCAGCAATTGATAGCTCATTCCATCCAGATTGCGAAGCACATAAAGCAGAAGGCCCATAAGTTTCTGTTAGACCATATACGTGGTTTACGTTAATCCCCATGTTGCGCATGCCTTCAATAATGGCAACAGGGGGAGCTGCTCCAGCCACCATAACTTCAACATGATGATCAAAGCTAGTTTGTTTTTCTTTAGGTAAATTAAGAATCATTGAAAGAACAATAGGTGCACCACAGAAATAATCAACTTTGTGTTCTGCAATCAATTGCATGGCTAATTCTGGGTCGACTTTGCGTAAACAAATATTAGTTCCACCACTTGCTGCTATGCTCCATGCAAAACACCAGCCATTACAATGAAAGAGCGGCAGTGTCCATAAGTACACAGCACGCGGTTTCATTCCACAAGCGAGAATATTACTTGCAGCATTAAGATAAGCACCACGATGATGATAGACCACACCTTTAGGATTACCTGTAGTTCCTGAGGTGTAATTTAAACTAATCGCATCCCATTCATCTTCTGGTAAATGCCAAGAGAAGTTAATGTCGCCTTGAGCGATCCATTCTTCATATTCAAAAGAACCTAAAAACTGGTTTTCACCTTCGTAGTCCGTATCAGCTACATCAATTACAATAATGTGTTGGTTAGGAATCAGTGAGAGGGCTTCTCTTGCTAAATTTACAAATTCAGGGTCAACCAACAGTACTTTACTTTCTGCATGTTCCAACATGAAAGCGATTGTTTTTGCATCTAAACGTGTATTGAGGGTGTTGAGTACCGCACCAGCCATAGGAACTGCAAAATGCGCTTCAATCATGGCTGGAATATTTGGCAATAAGACAGATACCGTATCATTTTTTTCAATTCCCAATTGCTTGAGCTGAGATGCAAATTGGCAACAACGTTGGTAAGTTTCTTTCCATGAAATTTGACGCTTACCATGAATAATCGAAGCTTGATCTGGATAAATATAAGCTGCACGCTCTAAGTAGCGTAGAGGTGATAACGCAACAAAGTTTGCGGGGGTGCGTGGTAACTCATCATAAGCACTAACCATGTGAAACAACTCCGTGTTCTATTTTTAATTCATTCTTTGAAAATATGATTTAATATTCATCAAAGCATTTATGCTTTAGTCTTAAAGGGCGATACCTTCCAGTCAAAAAAATGAGCAAAAATGCTATTTTCTTCATCTTAAACCACTTGTGCTAAATATATTTAAAAATCGCCCCAATATATTTTTTAAGTCATTTATTGCTGTTTACCTGATAAGCAAAATGTATTTATGATTTTATGGGCTCAAAGGTTTTCACATTGCTTGAACAAGTGTAAAATCTTTCAGGTTTTTTAACTTTGATTTACACCGTTTTTATATTTTGAGGTTCGCCTCGATCATAATCTCGCGGTGAAATGCTCCTTCGTATAGGGCATCACTCCTTAAGGATTTTTTTATGCCAATTATCACATTGCCAAATGGCGATCAAAAGAGTTTTGATCACGCTGTATCTGTTATGGAAGTTGCCCAAAGTATCGGGCCTGGTCTAGCAAAAAATACTGTTGCTGGCCGTGTAAATGATCGCTTAGTTGATGCATGTGACTTAATTACCGAAGATTCGACCTTACAAATTATCACTCCAAAAGATGAGGAAGGTCTTGAAATTATTCGCCATTCTTGTGCACACCTTGTAGGGCATGCTGTTAAACAGCTTTTTCCTGAAGCCAAGATGGTGATTGGTCCAGTCATTGAAGAAGGTTTTTACTACGACATCTGGATGCCACGTCCTTTTACATTAGACGATATGGCAGCTATCGAAGAGCGCATGAAAAAGCTCATCGATCAAGATTATGATGTCGTTAAAAAAATGACACCACGTGATGAAGTTATTGCTGAATTTACTGCGCGTGGCGAAGAATACAAATTACGCTTGATTGCAGACATGCCTGAAGAAACACAAATGGGCTTGTACTACCATCAAGATTATTTGGATATGTGTCGTGGTCCACACGTACCGAATACCAAATTCTTAAAATCATTCAAGCTCACTAAAATCTCTGGTGCATACTGGCGTGGTGATGCGAAGAACGAACAGCTTCAACGTATTTATGGTACAGCTTGGGCAGACAAGAAACAGCTCGCTGCCTATATCAAACGTATCGAAGAAGCTGAAAAGCGTGACCATCGTAAAATTGGTAAAGCTTTAGACTTGTTCCATATGCAAGAAGAAGCACCTGGTATGGTGTTCTGGCATCCAAATGGCTGGACGATTTACCAAGTACTTGAACAATACATGCGTAAAGTTCAGCAAGACAATGGTTACCTTGAGATTAAGACACCACAAATCGTAGACTTTACATTGTGGGAAAAATCAGGTCATGCGGCGAACTACGCAGACAACATGTTTACGACTCATTCTGAAAATCGTAACTATGCGGTTAAGCCAATGAACTGTCCATGTCACGTGCAAGTGTTCAACCAAGGTTTGAAGTCTTACCGTGATTTACCGATTCGTTTGGCTGAGTTCGGTTCTTGTCATCGTAACGAACCATCAGGTTCTTTACACGGTATTATGCGTGTACGTGGCTTTACACAAGATGACGCTCATATCTTCTGTACTAAAGAACAGATCGGTCAGGAAGTTGCAGACTTTATTAAACTGACTTTAGATGTTTATAAAGATTTTGGCTTTGAAGAAGTGCAAATGAAACTTTCTACACGTCCAGAAAAACGTGTGGGTGATGATGCACTTTGGGATATGGCTGAAAAATCTTTAGCAGATGCTTTAGATGCAGCGGGTCTAGAATGGGAATTACAACCAGGCGAAGGTGCGTTCTACGGTCCGAAAATTGAATTCTCATTGAAAGACTGTCTCGGACGTGTATGGCAATGTGGTACTATTCAGTGTGACTTCAACTTACCAGAACGTTTAGATGCGTCTTATGTGACTGAAGACAATGATCGTGATCAGCCTGTAATGTTGCATCGTGCAATTCTTGGCAGTTTTGAGCGTTTTATTGGTATACTAATTGAACACTACGCTGGTTTCATGCCACCTTGGTTGTCGCCGTTACAAGCTTGTGTCATGAATATTACGGATTCTCAAGCTGAAGCTTGTGAGAACGTCGTAGCAAAACTCAAAGAAAATGGCCTTCGTGCTATTTCTGACTTGAGAAATGAAAAAATCGGATTTAAGATTCGTGAGCGTACTCTAGAGCGTATTCCTTACCTGTTAGTTCTTGGTGACCGAGAGGTTGAAGAAGGTACAGTGAATGTGCGTACCCGCTCAGGAAAAAATTTAGGTACTATGTCAGTAGATGCATTCATTGACTTAGTGAAGTCTGCCGTCGCCGAACGTGGCCGGTATATTGTGGAGTAAGAAAGATTAAACAGCCTGACCGTAACCAACAACAAGGTGCAAAAAGCAACCGTCCAGCAATTAACGACGAGATCCGTGCAAAAGAAGTACGCCTCGTTGGTGCTGACGGTGAGCAAAAAGGAATTGTTTCATTAAATGAAGCACTGCGCGCTGCTGAAGAGGCAGATCTTGACCTAGTTGAGATCGTTGCAAACGCCGAGCCGCCTGTTTGTAAAATTATGGATTACAACAAGCACTTGTTTGACCTTAAGCAGAAGCAAAAAGATGCGAAGAAAAAACAGCATCAAGTGCAAGTGAAGGAAATCAAACTGCGCCCTGCAACTGATGTTGGTGATTATCAAGTTAAGCTTCGTGCTATTTTGAAATTCCTTGAAGAAGGAAACAAAGTGAAAATCACTTTACGTTTCCGTGGTCGTGAAATGGCTCACCAACAACTTGGCTTAGCTCAATTACAAAAGATTGAAGCTGATGTTGCTGAGTTTGGGGTTGTGGAACAAGCACCTAAAATGGAAGGCCGTCAAATGGGTATGTTACTTGGACCGAAAAAGAAAAAGTAATACTCAAAAAAAGCACTGCAAAAGCAGTGCTTTTTTATATCCTTATCATAATAAAAAAAGATGATTTAACTTTTATCTATTCAGTTTGATTTAAGACAGTTGCTATATTTTGAAAGAAATTCAATTCTTGAATTTTATGTATTTTTTAGTGTTGGAAATCTCATCGTCCCTCTTAAAACATGCTATAACGCAAGACGCAGTCATGATAACGATGAATAGGAAAATAGAATGATTGATCTATATTATTGGGGAACTCCCAATGGACATAAAATCACAATTGCCTTAGAAGAAATGGGACTGGATTACACTCTTTACCCAATCAATATTTTAGAAAATGATCAATTTCAACCAGATTTTCTGAGAATTTCTCCCAATAATAAAATTCCTGCGATTGTTGACCAAGATGGACCTCGTGGTGAGCCAATTTCAATATTTGAATCAGGCGCTATCTTGCAATATTTAGGTCGGAAAACCGGATTATTTTATCCAACTGATGAGCAAGAGCGAGTTGAAGTTGAACAATGGCTCATGTGGCAAATGGGTGGACTAGGACCTATGCTTGGGCAGAATCATCATTTCAATCGTTTTGCCCCAGAAAAAATCCCATACGCGATCGACCGTTATGTAAATGAGACTAAACGTTTATATGGCGTATTAAACAAACAGCTTATTGGTCAGAAGTTTGTTGCTGGTGAATACTCGATTGCTGACATGGCAATTTTACCTTGGATCTTGCGCTATGAATGGCAGGGTATTCAATTAGAAGATTATCCTTATGTACAAGAATATATTGTACGTTTAACGGCACGTCCTGCGGTACAAAAAGCATTGTCTATTAAAGTAGCCTGATTTTTGTCTGGATTTAATAAATGTTTAAAGCAAAAAATTATTTGGTGTCATGAGTTGTGCTAAGTTATTTTTTGCTTTTCTTGAGTGCTTTTGGCGCGGCGACATTGTTGCCTTTGCAGTCCGAAGCGGTCTTGGCAGCCTTGTTGCTAAAAGATCAACATTCGGCTGTGCTATTAATAAGTGTTGCTACTCTAGGTAATGTGTTAGGTTCTTGCGTAAATTGGTGGCTAGGCCTAAAAATAGAGCAATTTAAACATCGTAAGTGGTTTCCTGTTTCTGAAAAGCGTTTAGAACAAGCTCAACGCTTTTATCATAAGTATGGTTTTTATTCGCTGCTTTTAAGTTGGACACCTGTGATTGGAGACCCAATTACTTTAGTTGCGGGTTTACTCAAAGAAAATTTTTGGCGTTTTTTAATTATCGTTTTGATTGCTAAAGCGGGGCGCTATATCTTTATTTATTGGGTAATTACAGATCTTATTTAAAATAAAAGCATCCGAAGATGCTTAAATTAAAGCGAATTTATTAGTCTTCTGAGCTTTTTGTAATATCGACTTTAAATAAATCATTGGTTTTTAGCCAACAGAAAGTAACGACGACTAAAGTCATACAACCACCAAAAATAGTTGCTGTAATCGTTCCCAAATATTTTGCTGCCAAACCTGACTCAAATGCACCAAGCTCATTACTTGATGAGACAAACATCCCGTTTACAGCAGCAACGCGACCACGCATATTTTCTGGCGGGAAAATTTGCAAAATAGTTTGTCTAACCACAACTGAAATACTGTCACAAGCGCCCGTCATTGCCAGTGCATATAGAGACAACCACATATTTTTCGAAAAGGCGAATAAAATAGTGAATACTCCAAAACCAGCTACGGCAAGTAACATGTTACGCCATGCATGCTGAGTTGGTGGGAAGCGAGTCAAAGCAATCATAGTAACGAGAGCGCCAATAGAGGGTGCAGCACGCAAATATCCAAGTCCTTCTGGACCAACTTTTAAGATATCTTCGGCGAAAATTGGTAGTAATGCGATGACCCCACCAAATAAAACAGAAGCTAAATCAAGAGAAATCGCCCAAAGAACAATTTTAGTTTTCCAGATAAAGCGGAAACCATCCCCTAAACTCTCTAAAACATTTGCAGTTTCAATTTTAGGAAAACTACGCTTATGCAGTAAATTAATTAATATAAAACAAATGCCCAGTAACGTAGCAACACTAAATAGGCTTGTTTCTCGGCCTAAATAGGCCAGCATAAAACCACCAAGCATAGGCCCAATAATTACACCACTTTGCCAACCGATCGTCGTCCATGTTGCTCCGTTTGCATACAGTTCACGGGGAATTAAAAATGGCTTTAAAGACGTTGCAGAAGGATTATAAAAACCACGAATTGTACCCAAACCAAAAATGACTGCATAAATCCCCCAAGAAAGAAAATTTACGCTGATATGTCCTAAGCCATGTAAATGGAAAAGTAACCATAAAATTAAAGGAAGAGGAACCGAGAAAAATAAACAGATTTTCATAATAATCTGTTTATTAAACCTATCTGCAAAATAGCCACCCCAAAGGGAAAGGGCAATAAAAGGAATGGCTTCTGCAAGTCCGATTAAACCTAGAGTCAGTGGGTCTTTGGTGATTTGATATAGTGAATAGGCAACAATAATTTCTTGAATCAGAATTGCTAATGTTAAGCAAAATTGATTAATGGTAACAATTGAGAAATCTCTATAGCGTAAGGCGGCAAATGCATCATGTTTCTGCATTGGGAATATCGTATGTTGATAATTTGATCGTATTATAAATGGAAAAAAGTATAGGTGCTTTATTTATTATTGATATGGCTGCCACAGTTAAAATCGAAAAGTCTTTCTTTGCACCCATAAAAACAGTAACTAATAGTTTTAATTTTAGTCAGCATGCTATAAAATACGCGCTTCCTTACCTGCAGGTCGATTTTGCAATGGTGCAATCGCGCCGAACAGGTGCCTAAAAGAGGTTACTATGGCTAAGTTAAAAACTCGCCGTGGTGCAGCTAAACGCTTCAAAGCGACTGCAAACGGTTTTAAGCGTAAACAAGCGTTCAAGCGCCACATCTTGACCAAAAAATCTGCTAAACGTATCCGTCAATTACGCGGCTGTGTAATGGTTCATGTTTCTGACATGAATTCAGTTCGTCGTATGTGCCCATACATCTAAGGAGATTATAAATGGCTCGTGTAAAACGTGGTGTAGTGGCTCATCGTCGTCACAAAAAAATTCTTGCTCGCGCTAAAGGTTACTATGGTGCTCGTTCACGCGTTTACCGCGTAGCGTTCCAAGCGGTAATCAAAGCTGGTCAATACGCTTACCGTGACCGCCGTCAAAAGAAACGTCAATTCCGTGCTCTATGGATTGCGCGTATCAATGCTGGTGCTCGTCAAAACGGTTTGTCTTACAGCCGTATGATCGATGGCTTGAAAAAAGCTCAAGTGATCATCGACCGTCGCGTATTAGCTGACATCGCTATGCATGATGCAGTAGCATTTGCTGCTTTAGCTGAAAAAGCTAAAGGCGCATTAGCTGCATAAGCTTAGAGATTCAAAGAAAGACCGCTTTTTAGCGGTCTTTTTTATTATCAGGAATATTATATTTTTCAGATAGTGTCGTAGACAGCTCTTGTACTCTAGAATTAGCTTGTGTGCATTGTTGCTTTAAGTCTATATTGATGGCATTTAAAGTGGTATTTGTTAATTCGTTCTGAAAATATTGCATACATATTTGATTACGTTCTAAATAAAGTTTCTTTAAAGATAGGCCTTGTTCTGTTTTAATGTCTAACTGCGCTAGATTTGTATTATCTTCTTTTAATAGACGAATTCTCATTTCATTAAGTTCTTGTTTAAGTTTTTTTGTTTTATCCAATTGCTTTTGTAATAATTCAAAATTTTCTTTTATTAATTGTGTTTTATTATTAAGTGGTGAAAATATAAAATCGTTAATCTTGGAGTTATTTTCAGACCATTGTTGAGCTAAGGCTGAATACTTGGGGTGCTCTTGATTTTCAATGGACTGTAATTGCTTTAATTCTTGTTGAATCTGACTCAGTGTAAATTCTATTATAGGGAAATTAACGGAACTTTTTTCTTGGTTTGAAATACTTTGTTGTGCGTATGTGTTAATGGAACATAATGCAATGAGCGTTAGGAGTAATCTTTTATATATCATTTTCATATATTCCTGTGGTTAAAGCCCAAAATAATAAGCTAAAGCACAAATAATAATGGTTAAAATAATGAGTTTAATAACGCCTGAACCAGTGCCTTTATGGTGGTGAGATTTCAAATGTTGTGGATTTTCATTTGATTGCTCAAATGGAGATGATTTAACTACAGGCACCATCTGTGCAGTCTGATAATGGTTGGCAACTTTTACAATAAGCTTGGCAAATAAATCATCAGTTTTTTGTGTAAAGTTTCTTAAATTGATGAGTTGCTCTTGGTCTAGTTCTTCTCCTAAAGGATCGTTTGCAAGGCGTTTTTTTTGTTCTAAATAATCAGCTAATGCTTGTGTACGGGACAAAAGTTGATGGGCATAATCTGCGGGATAACTCTCAGGAATTAGGGCAAGTTTTGGTTCTAAGTTTGTAATATTTGTACCATCAAAAAGAGCATTTTGAAGTTCTGGTTCCTCAAAGCCTGTCGCATACTTACTACGGAATAATTCACTCTCCATAAAGTCGGCTATTTCTTGCCATGGTGGATTTTTTAGATCAGCCTCAATTTTTTTTGATAATTTCTCATTTAATTCAAAACGCCAGAATGTCTCTAGGCGTAATTCACAGGTTTGTGAAGAAGGAGCTTCGAACTCGTTATCATTGTTATACCATTCGGCAAGTTCATGGCCAAAAATCCATGCAAACTTCTTATCATTTTGATGACTCACAATAAAATGAGTATAGGGTAAGAGTTCGACGTTACTGTTTGGATTTTGCTCTTCATTGAGAAGGCTTGATAAATGTAAGCTAAGCTTGAGGGTGCCTTGTTTTTTTAATGCTTCTAGCCAAACTTGGAAATGTTGAGCCAATAAATGCTGTGAAGTTAAGTCACGAAACTGAAAACTATGATGGTCGAAAATATGATGTTGTCGCCATTGGTTAAAGCTTAAATTCTGACGGAGGTATTCATTACCATATGTCACAAGCGTAAGTTGTTGTTTCCAAATCTGATTAAGCGCCATAATAGTTGATCTCATTGACGATGCTATTATCTTATACGTTTTATCTTTTTGTTGCCTAATACATTTTTCATGATGGATAAACTTCATCAATTCGATGAAAAACTGTTAGAATGCAGTGTTTTATTATATTTTTTAAATTTGTTGCTTTGAGAGTTAATATGTCACTGGAAGCCCTGACCACAGAAGCGCTTGCTGCCATTGCAGCAGCTCAAGACCTTGTTGCACTTGATCAGGTACGTGTGCAATTTACAGGGAAAAAAAGCCAGCTTGCAGAACAATCGAAAGCATTAGGGAAAATGGACCCTGAAGAACGCAAAGTACAAGGTGCTGCGATTCATGCTGTTCGAGAAACAATTAATACTGCATTAACAGAACGTCAAGCGGCATTACAACAGGCAGCACTTGCACAGAAATTAGCAAGTGAAACGATTGATATTACATTGCCGGGCCGTGGTCAACGTATTGGTACAGTCCATCCTGTTACTCAGGTACAAGAGCGAATTTGTCAGTTCTTCACTAAAGCTGGCTTTACTGTTGCGACTGGTCCAGAAGTTGAAGATGACTATCACAATTTTGAAGCATTAAATATCCCTGGTCACCATCCAGCACGTGCGATGCACGATACATTCTACTTTGATGCTACTCATTTACTACGTACGCATACCTCTGGGGTGCAGATTCGTACAATGGAAACAAGTGAGCCACCAATTCGTATCGTATGTCCAGGCCGTGTTTACCGTTGTGATTCAGATCAAACGCATTCGCCAATGTTCCATCAGATTGAAGGTTTATACGTTGCTGAGAACACGAGCTTTGCTGAATTAAAAGGTTTATTGATTAACCTGCTTAATGAATTTTTTGAAAAAGATTTAAAAGTTCGTTTCCGTCCATCTTATTTCCCGTTTACTGAGCCAAGTGCAGAAGTAGATATTATGGATGAACGTGGCCGTTGGTTAGAGGTTTTAGGCTGTGGCATGGTACATCCAAATGTATTACGTGCTGCGGGTATTGATCCTGATAAATACAAAGGCTTTGCTTTTGGTTTAGGGGTAGAGCGTTTTGCAATGTTGCGTTATGGCATTAATGACTTACGTATGTTCTACCAAAATGATGTGCGTTTCTTACGCCAATTTGCCTAACAGTTTTTCAGGATTAAAAAAGGTTTATAAAGATGAAGATTAGCGAAAATTGGCTACGTACGTGGGTTAACCCAGCAATTGATAGCGAGACATTGTCTGATCAGTTGACTATGCTTGGTCTTGAAGTTGATGAACTCGCGCCTGTTGCAAAGCCATTTACTGGTGTCGTGGTTGGTGAAGTTTTAACAGTTGAGCAGCATCCAGATGCAGATCGTTTGCGTGTAACAACAGTGAATATTGGTTCAGGTGAGCCTTTACAAATCGTATGTGGTGCACCGAATGTTCGTGCTGGCATGAAAGCTCCAGTTGCAACGATTGGTGCTGTATTACCCGGCGATTTTAAAATCAAAAAAGGTAAACTTCGCGGAGTTGAGTCACAAGGCATGCTTTGTGGGGCTTCTGAAATTGATCTTGAAGATAAAATTGATGGTTTGCTTGAGTTGCCTGCCGATGCTCCAGTAGGGGTAAACATCCGTGAATATCTAAAACTTGATGATAACGTCATCGATATCAGTATTACACCAAACCGTGGTGATTGCTTCAGTATTCGTGGAATTGCACGTGAAATTGCAGTGATTAACCAACTGCAAATGAATGAGCCTGAAATCAAATCGGTTGATGCGACAATCACTGATGAGAAAAAAGTAGTAATCAGCACAGATGGTGCTCCACGCTACTTAGGACGTGTAGTTAAAAACGTTAATGTAAAAGCTGCAACGCCAGAGTGGATGGAACAGGCTTTAGCACGTTCAGGAATTCGTACTCATAGTATTTTAGTTGATGTAACCAACTACGTCCTCATGGAATTGGGTCAACCAATGCATGCTTTCGATCTAGCTAAAATCGAAGGAACTGTACAAGTTCGTCAAGCTAAGCCGCAGGAAAAACTACAGCTTTTAAATGATCAAGAAGTTGAATTACAAGAAGATATAATGGTTATTGCTGATGACCAGAAAGCTTTGGCAATTGCCGGAATTATGGGTGGTCTAGCATCTAGTGTAACCGATGATACAACTGACATTTTCTTAGAAAGTGCTTTCTTTGCGCCACTTGCTATTGCTGGACGTGCTCGCCGTTTTGGTTTACACACAGATTCTTCGCAGCGTTATGAACGTGGTGTGGATTTTGAATTACCGTTAATTGCAATGAATCGTGCTTCTCAGCTTATTCAAGAATTGGCGGGCGGTGAGTTTGGCCCAATTACTGTAGCTGAAAAAACTGATCTACTTCCTAAACGTGAAGCAATTGACCTTAAACAGGCTCAGGTAGACCAATTATTAGGATATCAAGTCGCGGGTGAGTTCATTGCGGATGCTTTAGCTCGATTAGGCTGTAAAGTAACTGTTAAAGCTGAAGGTGAATGGAGTGTAGTCCCTCCATCACATCGCTATGATATGGCTATTTATCAAGACCTAATTGAAGAAGTAGCGCGTATTGATGGTTATGACAATATCCAAATTAGTTTACCAACTATGGATGTTAAATTAGCTAAATACCAAGACCGCTTTGAAATTGCAGAGTTACGTCAAACTATCGTAAGTTTGGGTTATCAAGAAGCAATTAGCTTTAGCTTTGCCGATGCAAAACTTGAAAAGCAATTAAACCCACAAGTAAATCCATTAATGCTAGCAAATCCAATTTCAAGTGATTTGGCTGCGATGCGTAGTACTTTGCTTTCAAGTTTAATTCCTTGCGTACAATATAATATTAACCGTCAGCAAAGCCGTGTTCGCTTCTTTGAATTAGGGCTACGTTTTGATTATCAAAATGCTAAAAGTATTAAAGATCTAAAGCAGATTCCAACTTTAGCTTTGGTTGCAGTAGGTTCACAACAACCTGAATCTTGGCATGTTAAGCCGCAGCCAATGGATTTCTTCGACTTCAAAGGAGAGATTGAAGAGATTTTAGCTGCTGGTCGTGTCAAAGTTGAATATGTGCGTTCAGAGCGTGCATGGTTGCATCCAGGACAGTCTGCTGAAATTTTAGTTGATGGACAATCAATTGGTTACTTAGGCCGTCTGCATCCATCTTTAGAAAATGAGCTAGATTTGAGCACAACTTGGGTTGCTGAACTTGATCAAACTGCCGTTTTGCAATCTTATGTATCTAATTTTACAGAATTATCACGTTTTCCTTCGATCAGACGTGATATTGCGCTTTTAATCTCTGATAATATAAATGTTAGAGATATTCAGCAGTTAATCGAAAAAACTGGTGGAGAGCTTTTAGACTCTACATGGTTATTCGATGTGTATACGGGGCAGGGTGTCGAAGAAGGTAAACGCTCATTAGCGTTTGCGTTATTATGGCAACATCCTTCACGTACGCTTGAAGATGCTGAAATTAAATCTGGTATGGACAATATAATCCACGTGTTGGAAAACACTTATCAAGCGACATTGAGGGCCTCATGACAGCATTAACTAAAGCAGACATGGCTGATCATTTAAGTGAGTTAACCAGCTTAAATCGCCGTGAAGCAAAACAAATGGTCGAGTTGTTCTTCGACGAAATTAGCCAAGCGCTTATTGCAGGAGAGCAAGTTAAGCTTTCTGGTTTTGGTAATTTCGAATTAAGAGATAAACGCGAACGTCCTGGACGTAATCCTAAAACAGGCGAGGAAATTCCGATTTCTGCGCGCCGTGTAGTTACCTTCAGAGCGGGTCAGAAGTTTAGACAACGCGTTGGAAATGAGCAGATCGATTGATCTGCTTTTTTTATATTTATATTTTAGATAGCTTTATATAATTTTATTTGGCAGCAATATAGGGCCATTTAATATTGGAAAATCAAAAATTAGAAGTAAAAAAAGAGGACAAAATGTCCTCTTTTTTATCTAATCTAGAATATAGATTAGTGTGCAGCAGAAGCTTCAGAAGCAGCAGCAGCAACGTCAGAAGCAGCAGCAGCAACGTCAGAAGCAGCAGCGTCAACAGCTACAGCAGCTTCAGAAGCAGCAGCAGTAGCTTCAGAAGCAGCAGCTACAGCTTCAGAAGCAGCAGCAGGAGCTTCTTCTTTCTTAGAACAACCAACGAAAGCTAAAGTAGCAGCAACAGCAGCAGCAACAGCGAATTTTTTGAATAACATGGCATCACTCTCACAAAAAAGATTTGAGATTAAAAAAACCTAAGTTGGACTGTTTTGCTTTTATTATTCCTAAAACGTAGCTAGGTAACAACGCATGGAGCAGTCTAACTGGTCTGCCGCTATGCTATCACTGCAAATGTCGAAATACTACTGTCGCTTGTCAAAAAAACATATGAAAAAGAGAAAAACAGACTGTTTTTTAACAGAAAAAAACAATTAACAAACTACTATATATTGGAAAAGGTAGAGATAAGTTACTAAAAAGAATCAACTTTTTTATATAAAAATATTTATTATCAAAAGCTTATAAATAATTTTACATAAAAATCAACGAAATGTATTTTTGTGTAAAGCTTGTCAACCAAATAAAAAACCACTCAAAAGAGTGGCTTTTTATTAAGGTTTGATTAATTAAGTTGAAGCTTTACGTTTCATTTGATCAAAGAAATCATCGTTTGTTTTGGTTTCTTTCATACGGTCAAGTAAGAATTCCATTGCTGCCAACTCATCCATAGGGTGGAGGAGCTTACGAAGAATCCATACTTTACGTAATTTATCTTCATCCATTAAACGTTCTTCACGACGGGTGCCTGACTTTTTGATATTCATGGCAGGGAAGACGCGTTTTTCAGCAATACGGCGATCAAGCGTAATCTCTTGGTTACCTGTACCTTTGAATTCTTCATAAATGACGTCATCCATTTTACTGCCTGTTTCAATCAAAGCAGTTGAGATGATCGTGAGTGAACCGCCTTCTTCAATATTACGTGCAGCACCGAAGAAACGCTTAGGACGTTCTAATGCATGAGCATCCACACCACCCGTTAACACTTTACCTGATGACGGGATAACGGTGTTGTAAGCACGTGCAAGACGGGTAATAGAGTCAAGAAGAATCACAACATCTTTTTTATGTTCAACAAGACGTTTAGCTTTTTCAATAACCATTTCTGCAACTTGTACATGGCGAGCTGGAGCTTCATCAAATGTTGAGGCAATAACTTCACCGCGAACAGTACGTTCCATTTCAGTTACTTCTTCTGGACGTTCATCAATGAGTAGAACGATCAGAAATACTTCTGGATTGTTTCTAACAATCGATTGAGCAATATTTTGAAGTAACATTGTTTTACCCGCTTTTGGCGGTGCAACAATAATAGAACGTTGGCCTTTACCAATTGGCGCAACTAAATCAACAACACGAGCAGTTAAATCTTCTGTCGTACCATTACCTAATTCCATAACCAATTGTTCGGTTGGGAAAAGGGGAGTTAAGTTTTCAAATAAAATTTTATTTCGAGAATTTTCTGGCGTGTCGTAGTTAATTTGGTTAACTTTGAGCAACGCAAAATAACGCTCACCTTCTTTTGGAGGGCGAATAGTACCTGTGATGGTATCACCTGTACGCAAGTTAAAGCGTCGGATTTGTGAAGGACTCACATAAATATCATCCGGACCTGCTAAATACGAACCTGCGGCAGAGCGCAAAAAACCAAAACCATCAGAGAGAATTTCAAGAACGCCGTCACCAAAAATTTCTTCGCCATTCATCGCATGGCGTTTCAAAATGGCAAAGATAATATCTTGCTTTCTGTTACGAGCCATACCTTCCAGGCCCATAAATTCAGCAATTTTAATTAGTTCGCCGATTGGTTTTTTCTTGAGTTCAGTTAAATTCATAAGGGTCAGAATTAGGAAAGAGTAGAGTGTGGTTTAAAAAGAAGAAAAATCGCTCGCATACAAAAAAGATTATCGCAATTGTATTTACACAATAACAATTCAGAAGTCTGATTAATTGTTTCGAAGAGAAATGTGAAAAAACAATTTCTGTTGCCGAGTGGCGATCTTTATGTTTGTGTCTTGTAAGAAGCCGGACGAAGATGATTCCCTTCAGTGCCTCTTGAGCATGCAATATAAGCCAGCCTAGCTAATTTGTCAATTTATAGCCGAAAAAAATACGCTATAAAGAAGTATAGCGTATTTTCTTTTTTAGCATTTTGACTTAAACGTTTTCATCAATAAAGCTAACAAGTTTAGAGCGAGGTACAGCACCAATTTGTTGAGCTACAACTTCACCATTTTTGAAAAGTAATAAAGCAGGAATATTGCGGATGTTGTATTTCACCGCAGTATCTTCGCAAGAAGTCACGTCAACTTTAACAATTTTTACTTTACCAGCATATTCGCTTGATAAGTCTTCAAGAACAGGTGCGATCGCTTTACAAGGTGCACACCATCCTGCCCAGAAGTCTACAAGTACAGGTGTTTCAGAATCTAAAACATCCGCTTGGAAGTTATCATCAGTTGTATTTACAATAGTCGCAGACATGGTACGGCTCCAATTTTTAGAAAAAAGTGCTATTACAGGAGAAAATGATCTCTATCAGTATTACATAGCTACTTAGTTCAATGTAAGGGTTTGATGCTATTATTCAAGGCTTATCTAAATTTGTCTAATGGATGCTCACGATATTCATCATCGACTTGTACAATCAACTTATAAATAGAAAAATTTAAATCACAGCTAATTGTTGATGAAAATGGCTTTTCAATTGCATTCTTGTGAATTACTCTAGGCGTGAATTGTTATGGGTTTAGTTCAATAATGTCTGACTTTCTGATTGATGAAGAATTACTTGCCGCCATAGATATGGGGTCGAACAGTTTTCACCTTGCAATTGCACGGGTAGATCATGGTGAAGTTAAAAAAGTTGCTTCGATGTCAGAAAAAGTACAGCTTGCAGCTGGTTTAGATGAGAATAAAAACCTAACGGAAGCCGCTCAGCAACGGGGCCTCGCATGTTTGGCTCGTTTTGTTGGGAGATTAAGTTCTGTTCAACCAAATCGTTTAAGAATTGTGGCGACCAATGCCTTGCGTCAGGCAAAAAATGGTCATGAATTTATTCAAAAAGCGGCAGAAATTTTACCTAAACCTATTGAAATTATTGCGGGACGAGAAGAAGCACGTCTGATTTATCTTGGCGTATCACATACCATGGCAAATGGTGGTCGACGTTTAGTTGTAGATATTGGTGGGGGCTCTACCGAATTTATTATTGGTGAAGAGTTTGAACCTATTTACACTGAGTCATTGCAAATGGGATGCGTGGCTTATACAAAAGCCTACTTTGCTGATGGTGAAATCACACAAAAAGCCTTTGATAAAGCAGTAGTAGCTGCCCGTAAAGAACTTTCAGCTATCGCAACAACTTATAAAATGGAAGGTTGGGATACTGTTGTTGGTTCTAGTGGAACTATTAAAGCTTGCCGCCAAATTATGGTGAATATGGGCTTAAGCGATGAACAAGAAAACGTTACTCGAGAAGGGTTGTATAAACTCAAAGATAAATTACTTAAGTTTAAAAATATTTCTGAAATTGATTTTGAAGGACTTCGAGAAGACCGACGAGCAGTTTTGCCAGCCGGATTGGCAATTTTGTACGCAGTTTTTGAAGTTTTAGAAATTGATCGTTTGGCATATTCTGATGGTGCATTACGTGAAGGCGTCATGTATGACCTATTAGGTCGTTTTAAACATGAAGATATCCGCGATCGCAGTGTACAAGCTTTAATGGGACGTTATAACGCTGATCCAAAACAAGCAGAAAGAGTTGTAAATACAGCACAACAATTATTTGATGGTGTTGCAGAATCACTTAATTTAACGAGTGAAGACAGTGACTTACTGCGTCGAGCTGCCTATTTGCACGAAATTGGTTTAGCGATTAGTCATGGTGGGTATCACCGCCATGGTGCTTATTTATTGCAGCATTCTGATATTCCTGGTTTCTCACAAATTGATCAAAATCATCTTTCACATTTAGTTGCGCACCACCGTCGTAAATTGCGAAATGATGTAAAAAATGAAATTTTGAAGGCTGGTGGCCATAAATTACTTTATCTATGTTTATTGCTTCGCCTAGCAGTTTTACTCAACCATAGTCGAAGTGATCAGATGCTTCCTGCCATTGAACTGACCATCATAAATGATCAACAATGGCAGCTTAGTGTTTCTGGTGATGCCAAACAATGGCCATTGTTAGTTGCCGACTTGCATGATGAGCAAGAGCAGTTTAAGCATTGGGACATTGAATTGAATATTCAGTCGGAAAAATTTATCGATTAAAGGGATAATATTCGACCTATGAAAAAAGCTACTCAGTCCAAAGCGTGGACAACGGTTCAAATTGCACGTCATCCTGATCGTCCGCAATTTCTAGATTATGTCGGTGAAATCTTTACAGAGTTTGATGCCTTGCATGGTGATCGTTTGTTTGGTGACGATGGTGCGATGGTAGGTGGTCTTGCTCGTTTTGATGGTCAGCCTGTGATGGTCATTGGACAACACCGTGGTCGTAGTACCCGTGAAAAATTAAAGCACAACTTCGGTATGGCTAACCCAGAAGGTTACCGTAAATCTCAACGCCTATTAGATATGGCTGAGCGTTTTAATCTTCCGGTTTTCACCTTTATTGATACGATGGGTGCTTACCCAGGTGTAGGTGCTGAAGAGCGTGGACAAGCTGAAGCAATCGCAACGAGTCTTGCTCAACTTTCAAGTTTGAAAGTTCCTGTTGTTGCAACAGTACTTGGTGAAGGCGGTTCTGGTGGTGCTTTAGGTATTGGTGTTGCTGACCGAGTAATTATGTTGTCGCATAGTATTTATTCTGTGATTTCACCAGAAGGCTGTGCATCTATTTTGTGGAAAACTGCTGAAAAAGCGGCTCAAGCAAGTGAAGCTTTAGGTTTGACAGCAGATAAACTACAATCTCTAGGTATTGTTGAATATGTAGTAGATGAAGGTGAAGGGGCTCATTTAGACCCTGAGCAAGTCATGCAAAACCTAAAAGTAGTTTTGAAGCAAGCTTTGGAAGAGTTGCTACCAATGGATGCAAATGAACGATGCGAAGCACGTTATCAACGTTTAATGAAGTTTGGCAGCGAAAATTTAGGCATCACGTCTTAAAACAGGCTCAAGAGTCTTTAGAAAATAATACTTTTCTTATCGGATGTAGTGGTGGCATGGATTCAATGCTGCTGCTACATTTGATGTCTCAAATTTTCCCTCAAAAGATCCGAGTAATTTACATAGATCATCAACTGCAATCAAAAAGTGCAGAGTGGGGAAAACTCGTTGCTAAACAGGCTACGAGTTTAAATATTCCTTATATCATTCAAAAAGTTCAAGTTACTGACGGTAATTTGGAAGCTCAAGCACGTCAGGCACGCTATCAAGCTTATCAGCAACATTTGCAGGCCAATGAAGTTTTAGTGCTTGCTCATCATCAGCAAGACCAAGCTGAAACAGTGATGTTAAGGTTATTATCGGGTGCAGGTGTTGATGGGCTAGCTGCTATGCAGTCTATCGATCATCGCGTGGATATGACAATTTGGCGACCTTTTTTAGATTTAACTCGTGAGCAAATTGTTGAGTGGACTACTCAACTTGAGATTGAACATGTAATTGATCCTACAAATTATGATATCCATTATGATCGGGCATGGTCGCGTGAGGAGCTTTGGCCATTCTTACAAAACCGATTTCCAAAAATGCAGCAAGCCCTTAGTCGTACCAGCTATTTGATGCAAGACGCTTCTGAAATTTTAGAAGAGGTTTTAAAAGTTGATCTGCAAAATTGTGGTACGGACGAATGTTTGGATTTAACTCAGCTATTAAAATTATCCTCTGCCCGTCAGCGCCAATTACTTTCGGTTTGGATGAAAGGTGAGGGGCAATACCGGCCTGCATTTGTAATGGTTGAGCGTTTAAAAAATGAAGTAATTGATTCAAAGTCTGATGCACAGGCGGCATTACACTGGAACCAGTTTTATTATGTTCGTTATCAACATCATCTTTATAGGTTGAGTAAGGAAGTTTTTCTTGCTGAAAAATTAAATCCAGTTGAAACCGAGACGGAGCATTATTTCCAAATGGGGGAAATAGTGCATTGTGCTTCAGGATATTTTCAAATTACCCAAACAAATATGGGTTTATCTTCATCTTTATTAAAGAAAAATTTAAAAATAATTCGACGCCAAGGTGGTGAAAAAGTCCATTTATATGGTCGCGTTGGGCAATGGCCATTAAAAAAAGCAATTCAAGAAGCACATATTTTGCCTTGGCTTCGTCATACAATTCAAATATTAGTCATAGATAATGTTATGCTTGGGGTTTTTACACCGAAAGGATTTTGGTTGGCTCAGTCTCCGTATTGTGAGCAAGGAGGATGGCAACCAGATTTAATTTCTTATTCTTGTAATCTGGTAAATGGCGAATATGGTTATGACAAGTGCAGTAAATAGTAATATCTGTTTTATTGGTGGTGGTAATATGGCCCAAGCTTTGATTGGCGGGCTTATTTCAAGAGGTTTACCGCCAACACGTATTACCGTTTCAGATCCTGTTGAGCAAATCCGCCAATTATTGCAAGAAAAAGAAGTCCATGTGACACAAGATAATGTGGCTGCAATTCAAAATGCTGATGTTGTTGTACTGGCGGTAAAACCACAAGTTTTGGCGACTGTTTTACGTCCTTTAAAAGGTTTGTTATCAGATAAATTGGTCATTTCAATTATTGCTGGTGCTGAAATTCAAACGATATCAAACTTAATTGATAGCAATCGAATTGTTCGAGTAATGCCAAATACGCCGGCTCTAGTTCAAACTGGTGCGCATGGTATCTATGCAAATGAGGTAGTTGGTACTTCTGATCGTGAATTAACAAGTCAGATTTTAGCAGCCACAGGTTTAACAATTTGGGTAAACTCCGAAGCTCAAATTGATGCGGTAACAGCGGTTTCTGGCTCAGGTCCTGCATATTTCTTTTATCTCATGGAAAGTATGATTCGTGCGGGTAAAAACTTAGGACTTGACGAGAAAGTTGCAACTGCGTTGACTCTTCAAACGGCATTAGGTGCAGCTCAAATGGCAATTACCAGTTCAAATACTCCTTCTGAACTACGTAAGAACGTGACGTCACCAAATGGTACAACTCAAGCTGCACTTGAAGTTTTTGACCGTGCACAAATCTCCCAAAATATTCAATCTGCATTGGCTGCTGCACAGAAGCGTAGTCAAGAATTGGCTCAAGAATTGAGTGACAGTGCGAAATAGCTTAAATAGGATAAGACAACTATGGGTGCAAATTCTGCGCTAATTTTTGGAATTTTAATTAATGTCGCGATTTTATTGGTCTTTTTCCGTTTTTTAATGCAATTGGCGGCAGTAAGTCCTTATAATCCTGTGGTTTTATCGACCGTAAAGGCGACTAAAATTGTTGATATTTTTGGCCGAATTTTTCCAACGGTCGCAAAAGGCCGATTTAATTTGGCTGCGTTGGTTCTTTTAATTATTTTATATTTACTGAAAATTTTCGGTGTGATGTATCTTTCTGGTTCTATGCCAAATAGTCCGGTTCATTTAGTGATACTGACTTTTGTGACAATGATTCAGGACTTAATTCGTTTCTGCCGTTATTTAATTTTTGCAACAATCATTTTGAGTTGGGTGGTTATGTTCACTCAATCACGTTCACCTTATATTGAAGTAATTCAAGATTTGGCTGAACCATTACTCGCGCCATTCCGTCGTATATTGCCTAATATGGGAATGATTGACTTATCTCCAATTTTAGCGTTTTTAGCGCTTTATATTGCCGAGATCCTCATGAATGAAGTGGCTAAAGTTCTTTTAACTGGACTTTAAGTTAACGCAAGAAAAAGGGCTGTATTTCACGGCCCTTTTTTATTTTTGCTAATTAATGAGCATCATCCCAATTTAGCCCTTGTCCAACTTCAACAAGCAAAGGCACTGAAATTTCTACAACAGATTCCATGACACTTGCGATTTGCTTGGAGAGTTCTTCGGCAATGTTTTGATCTGCTTCAAATACTAATTCATCGTGCACTTGAAGAAGTAACTTCGCTTGATCTTTTGGCAAGATTTTATCAACTGCAATCATTGCAAGTTTAATAATATCAGCCGCACTACCTTGTAAAGGGGCATTGATCGCAGCACGTTCAGCAGCTTTACGCACCATCACATTTCGTGCATCAATATCAGGCGTATAAAGACGACGACCCAATATAGTTTCAACAAAGCCTTGCTCTGATGCAACTTGACGTGTGCGTTGCATATATTCATAGATGCCAGGATAGCGTTGGAAATATTGCTTAATATAGTTTTGCGATTCTTGACGTGTAAAGCCTAATTGACGAATCAAACCAAACTCAGACATACCATAAAGTAGGCCAAAGTTAACTGCTTTCGCTTGACGGCGTTGGTCATTGGTCACATCTTCGATATCAATACCCAATACTTCGGCAGCAGTACGGCGGTGAACATCTTGCCCATGTTGGAATGCATGCACTAACGCTTCATCTTGAGAAAAATGAGCCATTAAACGTAATTCAATTTGCGAGTAATCGGCAGCCAATAGCACTCGGCCTTCCGGTGCAATGAATGCTTTACGAATTTGACGACCAATTTGTCTACGAATTGGAATGTTTTGTAAGTTAGGATCAGAAGAGGAAAGACGGCCTGTCGCTGTCAGTGCTTGGTGATAGCTCGTATGTACGCGATGCGTATCGTTATGAGATTGCTCAACTAGACGATCGGTATAGGTACTTTTTAGTTTTGCTAAACCACGATGCTCTAAAATAATTTCCGCTAGAGGATGTTCAATTTTTTCTAAAACACTTTCACTAGTGCTGTATTGTCCAGTTGCAGTTTTTTTACCGCCTTTGATTCCTAATTTATCAAATAGTATTTCGCCTACTTGTTTAGGTGAAGCAATATTAAAAGTTTCATCTGCGATTTCCATAGCCTGATTTTCAAGGCCCTCCATGGTTTTTGCAAATTCAACGCTTAATTTATCTAAGAATGCATGGTCTAGACGAATACCATCTTCTTCCATACCCGATAAAATACGGGCAACTGGCATTTCGATGTTACATAAAATATTTTCTAGCTCTGGAAATGGCTTAAGTTTGTTTGAAAGCACTTCATACAAACGATAAGTCACATGTGCATCTTCTGCTGCATAATGAGCAGCAACTTCAATCTCAATTTGATTGAAAGTCTTTTGTTTCGCGCCCTTACCAGCAATTTGTTCAAAGGTGGTGGTTAAGTGACTCAAGTAGACACGAGCTACATCATCCATGCCGTGACGAGTCGCTGCTGCATTTAATACATAAGATGCCAGCATGCTATCGAAATACCAGCCTTTAAGTTCTATGCCATGATTGGCAAAGATATGAGCATCATATTTAAGATGATGACCAATTTTTTTAACTGCTTCATTTTCTAGCACAGGCTTAATTTGAGCCAGAACTTGATCACGATCTAGTTGCTGCGGTGCATTTTCATAATTATGCGCTAAAGGAACATAGTAGGCATCTTGTGCATCAAATGCGATTGAAAAACCAACCATCTCGGCAATACGGTAGTCCAGACTTGTGGTTTCTGTATCAATAGCAAAATGATCGGCATTTTGCATACGTTGCCAAAGTTGATCCCATGCTTCTTGTGTTAGAACCGTATGGTAATTTGCAGTCCCAAGTTGGTCATCTTGACTGGTTAAGCTTGCTTGATCTTCAGTTTCTATAGATTCAGCTGGTTTAACTTCATTTTGAACAATGGTTTGTGACGCTTGTTGTTTATAGCTTGAGCTATTTGGGTTGTTTGGATGATCAAGTGACTGTAACTGATTTCTAAATTCAAGCTCAGTATACAAATTACGTAGAGCCTCTACGTTTGGATCAGTAAGCTTTAACTCATGCCAGTCGAGTTCTAAAGGAAGATCACAAACAATGCTGGCTAACTGGTGATCAAGCTTAATATTGTCTAAATTATCTTTAATATTTTGGCTAATCTTGCCTTTAAGTTGATCTGCATTGGCAATGATATTGTCTAAAGTGCCATATTCAGTCAGTAACTTCGCTGCTGTTTTTGCACCTACGCCAGGCACGCCCATGATGCCGTCAGATGCATCGCCCATGAGGGTTAAGTAATCGATAATTTGATTTGGCCAAACCCCAAATTTTTCAAATACACCGTCCGTGTCGAGTACGCGATCTTTAAAGCTATCTTCAAGTTTTACATGATCATTGACGAGCTGAGCCATGTCTTTATCTCCAGTTGAGATAAGTACATGATGGCCTTCGAGTACAGCACGTTTTGCAAGTGTACCGATAATGTCATCTGCCTCTGCACCCGGAAGACTATATAAAGGGATCCCTTGCGCTTTAATCAATGCATGCAAATATGGAATCTGCTGTGACAATTCTTCCGGCATGGTTGGACGATCACCTTTATAAATAGGTGAAAGTTTATGACGGAAAGTAGGCTCAGGTGTATCAAAAATGACAGCCATATGTGTTGGCTGCATGCGGCGCATTAGTTTTTGAATGGCAGAAATTGCTCCACGTATTGCATTGGTATGTAACCCTGTAGAGGTCGTCAATGGTGGTAATGCATGATATGCACGAAATAAAAAATAGGACCCATCAACCAAGACAAATGGTGGCATTGAACAATTCCTTAATCTGAATTATGGGTATTTTACGTGAAAACGGCTATGAATGCAGGTTTATGATTTTTGCAGTATTTTGTATGTATAAATATACGCTTGTATTGCCTTGAAGTAAGATGACCTGTAATGAAGGTGTCATATTGCTAAGCCCATGTATAAAAAAGACAAACAGGGAATGATCATCGTTTTGATCGCTTTGACTTTGTTTTTAGCCATTTCAATTGGTTTTAAATTTCAGAGTGCCGTTGTTGCTTTATCTATTGCACTTACTGTCATACTAGTTCAATTACTGTCAAATTTGCATCAGCGTTTAACTCATTTAGAACAGCAGTTTTCTCAGCAGAAAACGCCACTTTATTCTATTCATATGCAAAGAACAGTGATTTATGCAGCTGCCTTGGTTGCATTAGTGGCTTATATAAATCATTGGATGTGGATTGCTGGTGGGGCTTTACTGGTTTTATTATTATGTTTAATTCAAACCATCAGCGCATTTCATACTCGACTGTTGTACCTTGAATCAGCAAAACAAACTGTTCATGCAAATGAGACCATACAATCTGAAGTTATAAATCCAGCGCTAGAGCAGGTTGGTCTCAACAATACTGACATGCTATTCCCTGCCGAAACGGTAACTTTCAATCAAACAGAACAACCGATTCCTGTAAAAACCGCATGGTGGCAACCAGCCGTAGATTGGATGATTCATGGCAATCCAATTTTAAGGGTTGCTGTTGCTGTGCTTATGGTTGGGGTAGTGTTGTTATTACGTTTTGCAAGTGAGCACTGGCAATTGAGTTTGGGTGTCAAACTTGGTTTTATTGCCATTGCCGGAAGTGTATTAACAGCATTTGGATATACTTTGCAAAAGAAAAACCAGCTTTTTGCTGTGGCCTTGCAGGGTGTAGGACTTGCTGTGGTATTCCTAACACTTGTGTTCTCACATCATTTTGGTGTAATCACTAGCCTAACTACAGCGAGTATTCTATTTACGATTTTATTAGCAATTACAGTATTCCTGAGTTTAAAACAACAAGCTATCTATTTGGCAATACTCGCACTGGGTATGGCTTATGCGGCTCCTTTAGTTATTCCGCAATATCGTCCTGATGTAGTTTTTTTATTTAGTTACTATCTTGTTATTAATCTTGCAGTCGCTGCGGTTAACTTTATTCAGCCTTGGAAAGTTTTAAACCAAATCGCTTTCTTTGCTACGATGTTTATTGGTGGTAGTGCGATAGGTTTTTATGCAGAACCAACAAAATTTGACACACTAGACTGGATCTTATGGCTCCATATCACACTGTTTATCTGGCTCAGTGTCCGTTATAGCCAAAACATATCTCGAGTTTCAGCATATGAAAAACAAGAGGGCATTCGTTTACCTCCAATGTTAGATGTGGGCCTGATTTTTAGTGTGCCTGTACTGGGCTTTACACTTCATGCCTATTTAGTACATGAGTCTACTCAAGCATTGACGATTGGTGCTGCTGTTTTGGCTGGTACATATGCGCTATTAACTTTTTGGATTAAAAAGACTCATGCTCAGCTTTCTGTGCTTGCAAAAAGCTTTTTCATTCTCGCGGTTGCGTTTTTTGCTTTAATTTTTCCACTTGCGAAAGGAGTGCACTGGACAGCAATTGGTTGGGTAGCTCAAGGTACAGCTTTAATTGTGTGGGGAGTAACTGAACGCTACCGTTTAAGCCGATATATTGGTGTAGTTTTAGTTTTACTCAGTTCTCTTGCACTGTTTTATCAGGTTTGGGCAAATGAAGAGTTCCCAACGCTAAGCACGAGCATCTATGCAATAGCTCAATTTATTTCTGCTTTCTATTTATTGCAATACAACAGTAAAGAGCAACGCTATTTTAGTGCCAGCATGATTAGTGGCATTTTCTTATGTTTAGGTATGTATGCGGGCGCCGTAGCAGGTATAGAAATAATGACATGGCATCATCATGGTTTGAGTCCATATTTGATGTTTGCTGTAGTTCTAATCGCAATATTTAGTCTGGTCGTACACTATAAACTTCATGTGCAATGGCAAAGTTTACAGCTCATTTTAATTAGCCTTTTACTGTTGTTGATTTTGGGGGAAGCCTTTACGAGTCAAGTATTCAGTGTATTTAAATGGCCGAGTATATTGCAACAGGGTACTTTCCTTGTGAGTACCATTCTTCTTAGTGCCTTGTTTATTATGGCTCAACCGCAGTCAGATGAGTCAGGATACTTGAAAATCTGGGGTGGTTTAAGTTGGTTAGCATTAGCGATAGTGGGGTTGGCAATCTTCCCACAAATGCCAATTGTTGCTTTGGCTTGTGTACCCATGGTTTACTCAATCTGGGTGTATAAATCCCATAAGACTATATTATTACATCAAATTCCAGTTTGGTGTTTAAGCCTACTTTGGTTATTGGTCGTGAGTATTGATCGCCATTCTGCCGAATATCTTTATTTTGTTCCGTTATTTAATTTAACTGATTTTCTTTCAATTTCAGTATTTGCTGGCCTACTCTTTATTATTTATCAACATGCTTTTGATCAAGATAAATCACTGGAGTGGACTTTTAAAATCACAACCATTCTAGTGGGGCTATTGGTGTTTAGTAGTGTGGTGGTTAGAGGCCTGCACTATTACTGGGCAACCCCATTGTGGAATGCTTCAATTTGGACAAATGGTGTGGTGCAGTTAAGCTTGACATTACTTTGGGTCATTTTGGCATTTGTATTAACTACATTCTCAAGTCGAAAAATGATTCGTCAACTCTGGTTTGTTGGTGCTGCACTTTTAGGAATTGTTGTATTAAAGCTGATTTTGCTTGATCTATCACAAAGTGCGACATTAACTCGGGTCATCTCATTTATTGGAGCGGGTGGGGTAATGTTGATTATTGCTTATCTTGCGCCATTACCACCGTCTTCTGTACAGAAGAATCAAGAGCCTAAGCTTTAGGCTCTCGTTTTAACTCTTTTTGATTACTGTATTGATCAATATCATCTTCACCGAAAACAGTAGATGGTCGATCGATTAAGCCCATTTTCGGTACAGGAATTTCAATTTGATTATCCAAAAAGCCATTTCGGATACGTTCTTGCATTTCATCTCGAACTTTTAAGGAATTTTCTTGTCGGCACCACATCGTAAATAAAAGTTCGATCGATGATTCCCTGAATGCGGTAACCGTAACCGCAGGTTTTGGGTCATCTAACACGAGTGGATAGTGAGCTGCGACATTAAGTAGAACTTCGCGAACTTTTATAATGTCTTCATGGAAGTTAATTGCGAGTGTAATTGGTATACGCCGTATTGGATATTTAGACAAGTTGTGTACAGGGGCGCGAATAAGCTGTTCGTTTGGTAAACGAATATAGACATTGTCGAGTGTAAGTAATTTGACTGAAAGCAAATCAATTGAGATCACTTCACCTTCAATTGTATTCCCACGAATGAGGGTGATCTGGATGGTATCACCGACTTCAAAAGAACCTTCCCCAATCAAGAATAAACCACTAATTAAGTTACTGGCAGAGGTTTGCGATGCGAAACCGAGTGCTACGGTTAGAATCCCTGCTGCGCCAAGGAATACACTAAGTTTGAACCCAGCTTCTTTTAAACTCGTCATAATGAAGAGTAAGAAAATAAAATAAAAAATACCACGGCGCCATACCAAGCGTTGATGAGCATTAAAACGTGAACCAATGGTTCTAATAAAGGTATTTGAAATAATACGAGCAAGAACAAAACCAATGAAACAAAGCACAACGCCGACTAAAATTTCACTAATACGTTCGGTATTGATATTGGTAAATATGCTTGTGAGGCTATCAGCGATATCCTTAGGAATACTTGTATCAGCCATATAAACCTCTTAAAAGAATGAATCAAACATATTAAATAATGCTCCACCAGGTGAACGTGGTGGATGGACATAAGTTACTTCACCAGCAAGAGGAGGCGTACGGTTTTCAATACGAATGCGTGCGGGGCGGTCAGAGCCTTCATAGTAAACTTTGATTTGAGAAGTCCACAAACGTCTTGTGCTTTCACTATAAAAAAGAGGGAGGGCTGTAACTGGTACATTCATACGATCAAAACGTAATTGATGATTACTGGTGTTGTGAAAGTCGATTGGTGTAACTGCACGAAACGCGCGTGGTGTTAATAGATTCAAATCGGTACGCCCATCTACCGATGTGGCATAACAGATTTCACCTTGTTGGGCATTTGGACCGAACCACGTATCCTTAGGTTGAATGACAGGAATCTCAAATAAAGGCTCATGCTGACTTTCAACTAAACCTGCAATCCATAATGGCGTACTTATATATAAAGTCCCACGTTGACCTGCTGGAATATAGATAGGATCAACGGGTTTAATGACCACAGAACGATCTGCCAGACGTGGCATAAGTAAAAATTCTGGATTGGTCTTTCGAAACATATAACGTTCTACTTGAACATTATGCGGGAAAGCAAAATGTGGATCGGCAAGTGGGTGCCAATCTTGCTCATTATCGTCTTGCAGAGCAGGTCGATAATATTCGATACGCCATTCTTTTATGCCACGTGTTAAACGAAAAAGCATTGAACCGAATTGCCATGCTTTGGACTGATTAATTTCAAAGTTCTGTTCTCCCCACCATTTTAAAGAATTCTGGGGGCGAGGCTGATATTCATTATTTTCAAACAAGACGTAAAATTCCTCTACCGAGTTGTTAAACAGACTTCACGCTGTAATCTGCTTAGAGTACACTCAAAATCATCTTACTCATCATTATAAATTGTGATGCAAATATTGAAACAAATACAAGTTCCATATAGTTTTGCCAAGCGTCATGGTGTTTTATTTCGTTATGACGGTGATCAGGTATTTATTATTAGACGTCAAAATACTGAAAAAATTGCATTGCAGGAAGCAAGACGCATCTTGGGTAAGCCAGCTCATTATCAATTATGTAATGAACAAGAATTTAATGCGCTCTTGAGTACGAGCTATGCAGGTGATACAGGAGAATCACAACAAGTTGCAGCAGGTTTAGAAGATCATCCAGATTTATTAAGTTTGGCCGATCAGGTTCCTGAAACAGAAGACTTAATGGATCAGGAAGATGATGCTCCTATTGTCCGTCTTATTAATGCATTACTTTCAGAGGCAATTCGGGTAGGGGCTTCAGATATTCATATTGAAGCTTTTGAAAAGAAACTATCTGTACGATTACGTGTAGATGGTCAACTACGTGAGATTGTACAACCACGCCGTGAGCTGGCGCCTTTATTGGTCTCGCGTATTAAAGTCATGGCGAAGCTTGATATTGCTGAAAAACGTGTGCCACAAGATGGGCGTATTTCTTTACGCCTTGCTGGCCGTGAAGTAGATGTCCGTGTTTCAACGTTGCCATCGTCACATGGTGAAAGGGTGGTTATGCGTTTGCTTGATAAACAGGCAGGCCGCTTAAACATGACACATTTGGGCTTAATGGCTAATGACTATGAGCGTTTAACTCAATTGGTGCATCGTCCTCATGGCATTATTTTGGTCACTGGGCCTACGGGTTCGGGGAAAACAACGACCTTATACGCAGCTTTATCTGATTTAAATGACAATACTCGAAATATCTTAACTGCTGAAGATCCAATCGAATATCAACTTGAAGGTATTGGTCAAACACAAGTGAACACCAAAGTGGATATGACATTTGCCCGAGCTTTAAAGGCCATGTTACGTCAAGATCCTGATGTGGTGATGGTAGGGGAGATCCGTGATCTGGAAACGGCTGAAATTGCAGTTCAAGCCTCTTTAACAGGTCATTTGGTTTTATCAACGCTCCATACTAATACCGCTATTGGTGCAGTTACCCGACTTAAAGATATGGGGATTGAACCATTCTTATTATCAAGCTCTTTAATTGGGGTGATTGCTCAACGTTTGGTTCGTACTTTATGTCCACATTGTATGACTTGGCGTGAAGCCGATACTTTTGAGAAACAGGTTTTCCAGCATATTCATAATGAACCGTTGTTGCAGTTACCTGAGGCTAAAGGATGTGATCATTGCTCTCATCTAGGTTTCAATGGGCGTACAGCCATTTATGAAATCGTACCTGTTGATGAACCTATGCGCCGTCTGATTCATGGTAACGCAGCTGAATATGAATTAGAAAATCATGCTCGTGTATATTCAGGCTCTATTCGTGATGATGGTTTACGTAAAGTACTTGCAGGTAAAACTACTCTCGAAGAAGTGCTTCGTGTAACTAATGAAGCAAGTGAAGCATAATATGTAAGATGAAAAAATGCCCGATTTGATTCGGGCATTTTTTAATATCAAAACTTATTCAGTCACAATATTAAAGTTCACATCAATATTGTTGCGAGTTGCATTTGAGTATGGGCAAACAATATGAGCAGCTGCAACTAACTTTTCAGCTTCTTCACGGTCCATACCAACTAAGAAAACATTTAAAGTCGCTTCGATGCTAAAACCTGTAGGAATTGGTCCAATACCTACTTCACCTTCTACATAAGCATCTTTACTAATATTAAATTTATCGCGGTTTGCAACAAATTTTAGAGCACCTAAAAAGCATGCTGAATAACCAGCTGCAAATAATTGCTCTGGATTTGTTACAGCACCACCAGCGCCACCCATCTCTTTAGGTACACCAAGCTGTACATCTAATACGCCGTCTGATGAAGTCGCACGGCCATCACGACCACCGGTTGCTTTAGCTTTTGCACGATAAACAACTTTTTCTAATGACATCGTTTTTATTCCTAAAATAAATTGAATACAAATATATCGTACACGACTTAAATATTTTGACAAGTATATTTTTTAAAAAATTGCTGTTTATTTGACTAGATTTGTACGGAGTTTAGTAAGTTGGTCTTTGAGGCCCAATAACGTTGTCATATCACATGAACTTGCTTCTAGTACACCTGACGGGATATCCATTGCTTGATCTTTTAATTTTTTCCCTTCATCACTCAGCGTAATAATAACTTGTCTTTCATCTTGAGATGAACGGGTACGATGAAGTAAATTTTGGGCTTCTAACTTTTTCAAGATAGGGGTGAGGGTAGATGATTCTAAAAAAAGTTTTGCTCCAATTTCCGAAACAGTGACTTCATCTTGCTCCCATAACACCAACATCACTAAATATTGAGGATAGGTAATACCCAAAGGTGCTAGAAGTTTTCTATAGAGCTGATTAAGCGCTAAATTTGTTGAATAAATGAGGAAACATAATTGATTCTCAAGCTTTAAGTTTTGACAGTCTTGGTCCATATATTCCTCAAAGAAAATGATACTACTTTTGTAGTATATCGCTTTCTATTCAGTTTCTTAAATGTTCATCCGAATAGTTTATGAATAAAACAAATGAGGCTACATAAAAAATGGAATAATTAGATCAATTATTCCATAAGAAGAAATATTTTAGATCACTGTATTTACCACAAATCTGCAATCTTTTTCATTAATCGAGCACGATATTTAGCGGTAGGATTATTTGCGTTACGTTGTTGCTCTTGTTCATAAAAGTCTTGCCATGCAGTAATCATTTCGAGAGTGGTTCCTTGTTTTTTAATCATGGAAACATCTGCAGGCTGAATATTTTCTAAACGTTGTCTTGCGCCTTCTGCGCCTGTACCCCATCCAATTATTCTTTGGCCGAATGCAGGTAAAGGAATATTTTTAGGTGTTGCTGGAAGAATATCTGAACTGAGTTGTGCCGTAGGTGAAACGAAATGGTTCGTTGTTCCAAACTCTGCATAACAATGAATATTTGCCCCCAAGCAAAAAAAGCTAAATAAGTATTTCCACATGAATAATTAAACTTTTAATAGTGAATCAATTTACGGTGTGTCATTAGAGGCATTGAAGAGCGGACGAGTTCTTGTGCTGTTAGGTCAAAAGGTACAGTGATTAAACCATTCCCTTCATATCCAACCATACTTAAAATTTGACCACGACTATCTGTTGCCCCAGAGTGTCCCCAAGTTTGTCGTTTTTCACCATGCCAGCCCTGTTGTGCTGCACCTAAAACATAACATTGGCTATCCATTGCCCGAGCCTGTAGCAAAAGCTGCCAGTGCATTTGTCCAGTTGTATAGGTAAACGCAGCAGGAGCAGTAAGAATATGAGCGCCTTGTTGTCTCAGGGTAAGAGCAAGCTCTGGAAAACGTAAGTCATAACATACCATTAAGCCAATATTGCCAAAAGGAGTAGATGTGACTACTACGTCTGTCCCGGGTTCAAAGAAACGAGATTCCTGATAACCACCGACAGCATCACCCACTTGTACATCAAATAAATGGATCTTGTCATAACGTGCTTCTGTACGCTCAGGGCTAATACAAAGACTAACAGTTCGGACTCGACCATCTTGAATGGTGGAACCATCTGGACGAAATGGGCATGGTAAAGTACCGGCTATAATCCAGATTTGATATTGATGTGCTAGTTTCTCAAGCCTTTGCTGAATAGACTCAAATTGCTCAGCTGTTTCACGCTGTTTGCCAGCAGCAAAACATACAAAGTTTTCAGGGAAAACAATTAAGCTGGCATTTTGCGCCTTACTTTGTTGAATCAAAGACTCAATGACTTGAAAATTATTTTCAATATCATCTTGAGAGTTCATTTGAGCAACAGAAACAAGGGTCATATTCTAGTCCGGCTTAATAGAGGAAATCAGGCATTTTGCTTGTCAGATACCTGTTCAAGCGTATCTTGTTCTTTCTGCAACTGCTTCACAAGTGGTTCAAACATGTTCTGATTGTTTGCATTGAGTTTCATCAATGTCTTATGTGCATCCAGAACCGTTCTTAGCATTGCATTATGAGTGATTTGTTCATCAGTTAACGTTAATGTGCAAACGTTAGGATCGCCACAATAATTCAAAATGACAAAAACCTGCCCCAACCCCATACTGTTGGCTAAGGTTGTGATATCTGGATTGGTAGATAGCATCACAGCTTGAATATGATGAGTTTGTTTAAGCTTTAAACCTAGCTTAGCCAGGATGCCTAATACTGTACTATCAATAAATGTTGTTTGGGTTAAATCAACGATTGCACCAACAACATTCTCTTGCTGTTCAATTCTGTTTAAAAGTTTGTCTAGACTTATACAAGAATGGGCTCGCACTTCACCAATAAGTTTGAAAATATGCGTTCCATTTAAACTTGCATATTCAACATGACCTGTTGACATATAAATGCCATTTTCAGAGAAGGATAGAAAAATTATCACATAGTGCCATCTCAGACTCAAGAGTCCTTAAGTCGTATATTATGTAATTAATTGATTCGTAAATTAATTCATTCGACAAAGACTAAAGATGGCAATATCATCAGCCACATGATCAGGTGCTTGAAATGATTGATTTTGCAAATGATGAACCAATTGTTGGAACTGATCATTTAAACCACCGTCAAAAGGTTCAAGTGCTCCATCTGAGCAAACAATGAAGCGGGATTGATGGTTTAATGTACAAACATGCTCTTCAACTTCAAGTTCGTCGGTTAAGCCTAATGGAAAACTACTTGTTGTTAGAATTTTTGGAGCTTGATTCGGTTCAAAAATGATAGGAGGAGGGTAGTGACCTGCACTTGACCAGCGAAGCGTATGTGTTTCTAGGTTTAAAATACCGACCACAATGGTAATGTGCTTTTCAATATTCTCTTGAACCAACATTCCATTTAATTTTTTTATTAATTGTCTTGGGGTTTTCGAGCGACCATGAAAAGCGGCCATCCATGATGTTAATAAACTACTGGTTACACCATGTCCTGAAACATCGGCAAGATAAAATAAAACTTCTTTATCATTTAATTTCCAGTAGTCATACCAATCACCGGAAAGATAAGCTGAAGGCTGAAAGAAAGTTTCGACTTCATAATTTAATAAATCAATTGGATTAGGCAGTAATCGTTTTTGCAGTTCAGCAGCCGAAGGTAAATCACGACTATCTTGGTTACGCTTATATTGAGCATCAATTCTTGATAGGGCTTTATTTAAATCACTAGGTAACTGATTCCACACCCAGCCTGCAAGAGCACCTGCTTCCCATGCTTGAGCTAAAGCGCTCCCTTCATGTTCAAAAGCAATGACAATGGTGGGTAAATTCCATTTATAAGACAGAAAATCTTGTACATCTGCTATTGCAATGATGGTTGGATCATATAAATCTAAATCATCTATGTTAATGACTTGTAAGCCTGGCAGTTTATCCAAAGCTTGCTCTAAATAAGGGATAGAGCGTGTCGGTTTAATAAAATACATAGAAGAGATGGTAGTCCTTTTATATGATCACTTTATTCATCATAGAGTATGTATGATCAAAATCAAGGTATTGCCGAACTCTTAATCCGAGCAATACCTTGATTTCATCTTTTAAGGGTTTTGATCCTCATCTGGTGTATCGTCTGAATCATCATCTATGAAAGATACATCAGCTGAGTCGCCTTTCTTCTCTGCAATTTGGAATGCTTTACGTTGGAGATATAAGTCTCGAATCATGGCATATTGATCACCCTGTAGGGTTTGATCTAAATCTAGATATTGAGCGCGAGTATCAACAGCTTGTAACATATTACTCGACCAATAAAGACCATCTTGATCTTCCATAATGTATTTCTGTGGGCGAGCTTGAGCATCTACTGCTAAACCGAAACCATCACGCAAGGTACTCGGACCGAAAAAAGGTAACATAAGGAATGGGCCAGAAGGGACGCCATAGTAACCGAGGGTTACACCAAAATTCTCTTCTTCAGTCGGTAAACCTAAACGGCTGGCAGGGTCAGCTAAACCAAGAGTCGTTAAAGTATTAATAGTAAATCGGCCTAAAGTTTTCGCTGCACGACCAGGACGACCTTGAATAAGCTGGTTAACCGCATTCCAAGGTTCTCCAAGATTTTTGCGGAACTGACGATAAGAGCCACGAACATCTTCTGGAGTTTTCTCTCTATATTGAACCGCAACTGGACGTAAAAAATTTCGATCCAACATATCGTTAAATGAATAAATTGGACGATTTAGTGATTGTAATGGGTCTTTTACAGGATCTGGTTGTGCTGCGTTCGCATTAATTTTTAAATCTTTAACTTTAATATTTTTTAAATCTTTAATAATTTGTGAGCGCGGATGAGCAGGTGCTGTTTCTTCTAGTGAGCTAGCATCAGAAGATTCACTTATAGTATTTTCTTGAGCATATATAGAGGTACAAACACCTACAGATAATACGCTGAGTAAAATTAAATTAGAATAATTCATATAATTCCTTAACCGCCAGCCAGGCTAATACTTAAATGTGCAGTTGGGTGGAGATATGCTTTAATACAAAACTGATAATCTATTATCAATGTAAAATTGATCAAATAATATAGATAAAATGCTAAAAAGCCTAAAAATTAGCCAAGTGATAATATTAAATTAAAAAAGGGGTTGCAAAGGGGGTGAGATGGTCTATAATGCACATCCATCGGCGGTGATGCGGATAGAAACTTGTTGAAAAACAGTTACTTGTGATTAAGTTGGTTGCTTTGAGTGATGAATTTGATGAGAAGTTGGTTTTGAAGATAAGTTTTAAAAATATCGAAATTACCTGTTGACTTTTAAGAGATTAAGAGTAATATAGCCGACCTAGCTTGCTGGTGACGAACCAGGAAGAAGATCATTAAGAGAATTGAAGAACAACTTGTGTGGATTTTTACTGATTGATTAATCGAAATAATTTTCATTGATTGATT